>JBKJMH010000248.1:0-2656 GCA_046596625.1 Vicinamibacterales bacterium
GCGCTGCGGCTCGACCGGGCGGTGCTTGCCAACTCCGATATCGGCGTGATGCTGCTCAGCAAGGAGAGCGAAGGGTCCGGCTTCAACCACGTCGCCGGTCTGGACGCGAACTTCCGCGTCGGGCAGCTCTCGATCGGTGGCTACGCCGTCACCACCGCGGCGCCGCTGGCGGTGGTGCCCGGCGACGGCGAAGCATTCTCGACCCGCGCCAACTTCTCCTATCAGTCGCGCAAATACCTGCTGCGCGGTGCCTACGAGGTGGTCGGCAGCCGCTTCCGCAACGAGATGGGGTTCGTGCCGCGCGTCGGGGTGAACCACGCGGCGTCGTACGGCCGCCTGAACGTGCGCCCGGCGTTCGCCTCGCGTGTGCTGGGCATCCGCGAGATCGGGCCGCACTATCACTTCGATTCCTTCGAGCGGCGCGACGGCACCGGCACCGAGTCGCGCTACGTCGACGGGCACGTCGTCGTCAGCATGAACAACAGCGGCTTCTTCGAAACCGGCGTGAACCGGAACCGAGAAGCGATCGTGACGCCGTTCACCCTGAACAGCGCCCGCGGCGTGAAGGTGGCGCCGGGCACCTACGACTTCAACGAGTACTTCGCGCTCTACCGGTCGAACAACGCCAAGCGGGTGTCGTTCGAGACCCGCGTATCGGTAGGCGACCTGTATAACGGCACGCGCAACGGCTACGCGTTCGCGCCGACGCTACGCGTCAACGAACATCTCAACGCGTCGGTCAGCCTGCAGATCAACGACATCGATTTGCCCAACGCCTCCTACGTCTCGACGCTGATCGCGACGCGGGTAAACTACAGCCTGAACACGCGCGTGTTCTTCAACGCCCTGGTTCAGTACAACACCGACACCGAACAGTGGAGTTCCAATCTCCGTGTCAACGTCATCCATCGGCCGCTGAGCGACGTCTTCTTCGTCTACAACGAGCGCCGGCTCGACACGACGGGCGACCTGGTGGACCGCGCCCTCATCGCGAAGGTCACCTACCTGCTCGCGTTCTGAGCCAACGGTATACTGGCCGCCGATGCCGGCCCCGACCCGCACCACCCGTCTCCTGCTCCTAACGGCCACTTTTCTCACGACATTCGGGCTTCGTATCTGGGGCGTCACCACCTACAGCCTCGTGCTGCGCGACCAATACCGCGACTGGGAGATTGTGCAGGGGTCGTTCGGCAGCCTGCCGCTACTCGGACCCGCCACCCATGTGGGCGGCTACACCATCGGCCCAGGGTTCTACTGGATTCTGTGGATCATTCGCGTGGTTGTCGGTCCGTGGTTCGAGTACCTGCCGCATGCCGGCGGCATCGGCCAGGCGGCGCTGCAGTCCGCGGTCGACGTGTTGCTGCTGGCGGCCATCTGGAAGCGGACCGGATCGGTCTGGCCAGCGCTCGCGACGGTCACTTTGGTTGCGACGAGCGCCTTCGACCTGAGCTTCGCCGCCACGATCTGGAATCCGGTTGTCGGCTCGCTGCTGGCGAAATGCGCCATTGCGCTCGTCCTGCTCGACTGGCATCGTCGCGAGTTGTGGCGCGCCGCAGTGGTGATGGGCGTGGCATGGCTCGGCGTGCACAGCTACACCGGCGCCATCTACGTGGCGGCGGCGGTGGGACTGGCGTTGGTCACCGAGCCGTTGATGCGCCGGATGTGGGTGGAGGCGGTGCGACGCGGTGCTGTTGGCCTCGGCACCATCGCGCTGCTGCAGGTGCCGTACGCCTGGTTCCAGGTGTCGACGCAGTTCAGGAACGCCGCGATGGGTGCGGTCACCGGCAGCCTCGGACAGATTGTGGCCGGACAGGCAACGCCAGAAGTCGGCAAGAGCGCCGAAGGACTGGTGCGCGCGTTCCGCGAGATCCAGGACCTGCCGTATGTGGCGCCGCTGTTGCCAGGAATCCTGATCGTGTCAGCCGTGGTGATGGCGTGGCGCTATCGGCGCGACCCGACGCTGCTGCTGATGACGCTTGGACCGACCGCGCTGGCGCTGGTCGGCTACTCGCTCTTCCTTGGCGCGCTCGATTCCTACTATTACCTGTCGATGATGACGCCCATGGTGCTGACCGTGGTGCTCGCAGTGACCGCCGGCTGGACGCCGGCGATGTCGCGCACGCTCGGCGTGGCCCTGTGCGTGGTGACGCTGCTGCTCGTGCCGGCGCGCTTCCAGCGTAGCCGCACCCTCAACCCCATGCCGCAGTACGCGCCGCTGGTGAAGGGGTCGCGCCTGCTTGCGCATCGGCAGATGCCGCTGCGTGCCGTGCGCACCACGTTCGGCCTGCCGCCCACGGGTGATCCCGAGTTCATCTATCGCCTGCTCGGCGGGCGCATCGATCGCGCAGCGGCGTGGACGGCGCTGATCGATGATCACGGCGACGTCACGTATCAGGACCTTGACGACGCGCCCCGATAACGGGCAGACTGCCGGCCCTCCGGGACAGACGGACGCCAGAATGTCCGGCGTGTGGCTATAGTGTCGGGAGCCCAATGGTGGGGCGATGTATCGTCAGCATGAGGAGGAACTATGTGCGACCAGGACCACTACGACGACGACCTTCACGACTTCGAGGCACGCGGCATGGTGACGCGACGCCAGTTCGGCATCCTGCTGGGTGCGGGCATGCTGATGGCGCTGCCACGCGTGGCCGGG
>JBKJMH010000266.1:0-13771 GCA_046596625.1 Vicinamibacterales bacterium
CTCCACCACGACGTTATGGGCGTTGATGTCCCGATGCACGATACCTGCGGCATGTACCGCGGCGAGGCCGCTGGCGATCTGGGCTCCGACCCTGACGAGGTCTTCCGCGTTGAGAGGTCCGTGCTCGCGCACCCACTGATCGATCGTTCGCCCGTGAACGAACTCCATGCTGATGCCCACACGGCCCTCGTGCCACTCGGCCCCGTAGACGGCCACGACGCTGTCATGGTGCACGCGCGCCAGGAGTCCGCCCTCCCGGACGAAGGAATCCTCGGGCGGTTCGGGACCTGCGGTCGAGAGCAGTTTGAGGGCCACTTCACGATCGAGCCGCTCGTCCCAGGCCCGATAGACCGTGCCATAGGCACCGCGCCCTAAGCGCTCAACGATTTTGAATGCGCCCCACCGGTCAGGGGCGGGGCCTTCGAGTACGTCCGCGGGCGCATGCTGCTCTTGCGCGTGGACGTCAGCGATCCGGGAGATGAGCCGCAGGCCGTCCACGACTGATGAGCGGGGTCGCTCGGACGATTCTTCGAGCGATGTCCAGTCGACCGGCGTGCCGTCGGCAAGTGCTCGAAGCGCTGCAAGAAGAGTTGAACGCTCCGACATCTACTCGTGCCCGAGGCCCTCCGGCTTCAACTCCCGCGCCAGCCTCAGGAGCGCACGCTCGACAGCCATTCGTGCGGCGTTGGCGGATGGCTTATCCAGCGCCTCGGCCAGCTCGCCGTAGCCCAGCCCAAGTTCGATTCGTCCAACGATGGCCTCCCTGTCCAGGGGGCGCAGGCGTTCCAGCGCTTGTTCGTATCGATTCATCGCTTCCCGACCGATTGCCCGCTCGAGAGGCGAGGGTGAGTCGTCGACGAAGTCGGCCGTCAGCGGCTCAGATGTCGGGCGTCGCTTGACTCGACGAATTTCAGACCGGATCCGATTGAGCAAGGACTGGCGCAAGTAGCCATACAACGCGCCGGAGCCTCGGACCTCGAACCGCCCCAACCCCCTGAACACCGAATTGAGGGTTTCCTGCACAAGGTCCTGGGTCTCCGCCAGATCCCGTGCCCACGGCGGGAGGCGTCCGCTCGCCCAACGGTGCAGCCGTGGCATGTAGCGAGCGATCAGCAGGTCAATCGCTTCCTCGTCGCCAGCCTGGGCCCGGGCGATGAGCGGCAGCGACGATGAGGGCGAGGCGTCCAGGGCTCGAGTCGGGGCGGCCACGGCGCCTGATGATACATCCGTGTGCGATTTCTGGCGGGCTGGCATTTGTAGAAGTGAACGGGACAGCACCGGTCACTGCGGGTGGCCACGTCCCACTGCTCGAGGTCCCATGCATCGAATGCCTCTCCGCTCGATCTGTCTCGTGGTCGTTCTTGTTGTGTCGTGTCTCGCATTGGGCCAAACGACGGCGCTGGCGCAGTCGTCGACGTTTTCCTTGACGATCCAGTTCAGGAATGACCCCGCTGACGGCTTGAAGAGCGACGGCGTCGAACCCTACGTCGATCTGGCGGAAGGTCGCGCTCCAAGTGTCTATTCAGCGAACGGCGCGATTGAACTGGTGTTGAAGGGATCGCTTCGGACGATGCATCTGCAATTCCCTGCACAGGGGTCGCCCGCTGGTCCAATGCCGCTCAGTGGTGCGTTTCCAGTACAGATGCAGACCCTGATCAGCACTTATGGAGGTATCACGGATCTCACCGGGAACATGTCCAACCAATACTCGGTGGTCTTCTACTGGAGGGGCCCAGGTACCGACAACGCCCTCCACGACTACAGCCTCGCCTTTCGGCAACGGAACTCGAGCGGAGTGGTCGCGACGGCGAATGCCACAGGCTGGAGCGTCAGTACCCTGACCGATGTCGGACGTGTCAGTGTCAACATCGGTGGAAAGAACGGCGGGTGGCTCGACCTTGCCGACTGTTATCTGCCATTTGGGTTCACGGCGTCACGGCAGATTCCGAATTTACGCGGTGGCAGGAAGTAGCGGGCGCCGGTGAGCGACGTCCTGAAGCGGCCGGCCGAGGCGCACTGCCTCGGCTGACCGGTATCAGGTAGCGAGATCGAAACTAGAGCGTTTTCCAGATGTGTAGCTGCCGACCTTCAGGTCGGCCGGGTCCCAGCGAACCTGAAGGTTCGCGGCTACGCCACACCGAATTGGAACACGCTCTAGCGGACGGCGAGTCCGTTGGCGCCGGTCGGCAGTCCGGTGGCGAACGGCAGCGCGACCAGCGAACCGTCGGACTGAATCCGGAATGCCGCGATCGCATGCGTTCCGGCGTTCAGGTTGTACAGGTAGCGGCCGCCGTCGGCCACGACGATGTCGATGGGCAGGCTGCCGGCACCGGTGACGCCGGTGCGGCCGTCGGCGTCGAGCAACGTCAAGGTTCCCGTCGCATCGACGCTGTAGCCGGAGATCGATCCGCTGCCGGTGTTGGCGGCATAGGCGAAGCGTCCATTGGTCGTCACCGCCGCCCAGCAGGCCGCGGTCTGATTGGTGAGCGCTGACGAGCTGATCGGCGTGAGGGTACCGTCCTGGCCGATGTCGTACGACGAGGTGGCGCTGGCATCGACCGCGCCGCCGAACGCCTCGGTGACGAACACCTGTCCGCGCTTGCCGAACGCAAAACCGAACGGTGTCAGGCCGGCCGCATCGGTGATCTGCGGACCGCTCGGGATGCCGTTGCGATCGACTGAGAAGACATCGATGCGGTTGGTGTTCTTTTCAGTCACGAGCAGGAAGTTACCGTCGGGAGTGAACGAGATCTGCGCCGGTCCGACGCCGCTGCCGCTCAGCGTGCGGGTCGATCCGGCGAGCGGAGCCAGCTTACCCTGCGGTGAGAGCACGAAGCCGGTGATGTCGTCGCTGTTGGCGTGCACGACATAGACCAGCCCGTGCGAGATCGTCACGCTGATCGGCCGCTGGCCGCCGGTCGGAATGACGTCCGCCAGGCGAAAGCCGTCCGGGCGTACGTCGAACACCGACAGGCTGTTGCTCCCGGCGTTCACCACCAGCAGCCAGCGTTCGTCGGCGGTCAGCGTGACCCCGCCCTGGTTGCCCAGGCCGGCGCCGGTGCCGGTGCCGCCGGTTGCGACGCTGCCGGCCGGCGTCAGTTGACCATTCGGCTGACGGGCGAAGATCAAGACCGCGTTACCGGCGGTGGAATTCGAGGCGGTGTACACGGTGCCGGCAGCTGAGCGACGCTCGGCGGCCTTGCCCTGTGCCTGCGCAGTGGATCCCGCGAACAACATGACGATTCCGGCCAGCATAGTGACGATCTGACGTTTCACAAGGCACTCCCCTTTTCACATCTGCGTAAACGCACGGCCAAACGCAGCGCGAGGGCGCGGTGCATTCGACTTCCAATTGACGTGAGTAGGGATACCCGGAGGCCAGCGCGTTATTCCCTGCCCTCGAACTGGCTGCTGGCCGTCAGGGCGATCGCAGCGATGGGAATAAATCACCGGGCCGAGGAGATATGGCGGCTGGCGACACTGGTGTCGCAGAACCACAGCGCCGCCGCTGAGGAGTGCATATGAAGTATTGGATGACGCCCGCTCTTTCGATCCTGTCCCTGGCCACGATGACCTCGCTCGCCGGCGCGCAGGGCGCCGATCGCATGGCAAAGCCGATGAGCCACGAGATGACCTACACCGGCTGCATCGCCGCCGGCCCGACCGCCGGTACCTTCTCGCTGACCCAGATCGCGGCGGACATGGGGAAGGATGCGATGGGGAAAGACGCGATGGCCAAAGGCGAGATGAAGCGCGACACAATGGGGAAGGACGCGATGGCGAAAGACGCGATGGGCAAGGAATCGATGCCCACGATGCTGACGCTCGAGAGCAAGAGCGTCGACCTCTCGAAGCATGTCGGCCACAAGGTGGCGGCGACTGGCAGCGAGTCGTCCATGGGGATGGCCAAGCCGAGCGGCATGGAGAAGAGCACGCCGGCATTCGCCGTGTCATCGCTCACGATGATTGCCGCCAGCTGCGGCATGTAGTCGACCCTGCCAGCGCACCAGGACGGCGGTCATGACCACGTGTCATGGACCGCCGCCTGCACCCGCAGCACGTCCAGCGTCATGAGATATTTCGCCTGCCTGTATCCGCCACCGAAGCGGCCGACCCCGTCCCAGCCGTAGTAGTTGTAGGGAAAATCTTCGAACGACACCACTGCGGTGTCGGGCAGGGCGACGGTGAACCCGCCCAGTAGCAGGAGTGGCCTCAGCTTCTCCCGTTCGCGTCGACGCGTGGAATCAGAACCTAGGCGCCGGCCAGCGCCCGCGCCACCGGCTGCGTCAGCGCCCGCGCCACGTCCTGCACATCGTCATTGCCCAGCGACGAGACCACGAAGATGTCGTGCCGCCCATCGCGGAACGAGGCGACGTGAAACCCGTCGGTGACGGGCATCATCTCGGTCTCACCGTTGCTGGCATGCGCCAGCCGCGCCAGCCGCTCGGCCATACCCGCATCGTTGGCGACCAGCATCGACACCACCTCGCCCTTGTAGCGCATGACGATGTGCGCGAAGCGGCGGCCCTGGAAGACGCAGGAGTGCCTGTCGAGCACCTCGATGGGACCGCCGCTGAGCGTGCTGGCGGCGGGCGAGACGCTGGCGAGCGCGCCGTAGACGCCGCCGTAGCGGCGCGCGGCTTCCTCGAGCGGAATCGGCGGTTCGTCGAGGGCGAAGGTCAGTGCGCAGAAGCGATGATCGCCGACTGCGGTGTGCAGCAGCGCGGCGAAGCTGGAGCCTGACCACGAGCGCGCGCCGAAACCCACCACGATGACCATCAACAGGCTCGCCGCCAGCGCCATCCAGCCGCGCGGCAGCCTCCAGTCGGACGCCGCCGGCCGCGCCGCCTCGGCCTGAAGTGTCGAGGTCAGCGCCGCCATGAATTGCGGGCTTGGCGCCAGGTCGGGTGCGGCGTCGAAGGCAGAGCGGGTGGCGCGACGCAAACGGCGCAGTCCCTCCACCTCGGCGCGGCAAGCCGGGCAGCGTTCGAGATGCGCGGCAATCCCCTGCGTCGTTTCCACGAGGAGTTGCTCGCTCACGAAGGCGTCAATCAACGGGCGAACGTCACGGCATTCCATGGGTTACCCTGTCCCTTCCGCAGCGGCCCCACGTGCCGGCGTTGTGTCGTGCCACACGCCGGAGGCGGCGAGGGCCTTTCGCAGCAGCGCGCGGCCGCGATGCAGACGCGACATCACTGTGCCCATCGGAATCGCCAGCGTCTGCGCAATATCCTTGTAGGTCATCTCCTCCACGTCGCACAGGAGAATGATGTCCTGATAGGGCTCAGGTATTCCCCGCAGCGCGGCGAGGACGTCTTCGTCGGTGAGTTGCTGCGGAATCGCCGGGACGAAGGGGACCGTTTCCTCGATGCGATCGTCAACGTCCTGAACCGTCTGCAGCCGCTGCTGCGAGCGGCGGCGATTGCTGCGGACGTGATGCAGGATGGTCACCAGCCAGGCGCGGCAATTCGTCCCTGGCGTGAAGCGGTGGAAGGACTGCAGCGCCTGGACCATCGTGTCCTGCACCAGGTCTTCCGCTTCGCGGCGATCGCGAACCCACCAGATCGCCAGGCGGAACAGTCGATCGGCGTGCGGCATCGCTTCCGCCTCGAAGGCGGCCCAGTGAGCTCCGGTAGACGCGTGCTCGTGATCCGGCATGATGCCCGTCGCCGCTGATCATACCGGCTGACCCGGTATTTATTCCCGGACTCGGGACAGCCCTTGCGATGGTAGCAAGCTCTGCTTCAGCAGTCGGTGTTCAGCACGTGGAACGATTCTCGCAACATCGCGATGGGGAGGGGGCTGAATGCATATGCGGGCTCTGTGGATCGTGCCGGTGCTGTTAGCGGTGGCGTGTGCGACCAACCCTGCCACCGGCAAGCGTGAACTCGCGCTGGTATCGCAGGAACAGGAAGTCCAGATGGGCCGCGAGGCGTCGGCTCAGATTCCGGAGACGCTCGGCCTCGTCGACGACCCTGAACTGCAGTCCTACGTCTTGCGCATCGGCCAGAGCCTGTCGGCGCGCTCGGAACGCCCGAACCTCCCATGGGAATTCCACGTCGTCGACGATCCGGTCCCGAACGCCTTCGCCCTACCGGGCGGCTTCATCTACGTCACGCGCGGGATGATGAACCTGATGACGACCGAGGCGCAGCTGGCGAGCGTCCTCGGACACGAGATCGGTCACGTCACCGCGCGTCACAGCGTGAGCCAGATCTCCAAGCAGCAGCTCGCACAGATTGGTCTCGGGCTTGGCAGCGTCCTCTCACCGGAGGTACAGCGGCTCGAGCCGCTGCTCGGAACCGGGCTCGGCCTGCTCTTCCTGAAGTACGGGCGCGACGACGAACGCGAGGCCGACACGCTCGGCTTCGGCTACATCCAGGGCAGCGGCTACGACGCCTCGCAGTTCGACGATGTGTTCCTGGCGCTCGAACGCACATCGACGGAGGCGTCCGCCACTCCTGCATGGCTGCAGACGCACCCCCGTCCCGCCGAGCGGGCAGCGGTGGCCGAACAGCGCGCGGCGGCGCTGCCGCCCCAGTCCGATAGCCGGGTGGGTCGCGAGGCGTACCTCCGGGAAATCGACGATTTGGTCTACGGGAAGGATCCGCGCGACGGCTTCTTCGAGGACGGCGTGTTCTACCACCCGAAGCTGCGGTTCCAGATCGAGCTCCCCGCGGGCTGGGAGAGCGCGAACCTGACTCAGGCGGTGGTGGCAGCCGCGCCGCGCCAGCAAGCTGTACTGCAGTTGACCATGGCGGGCACGCTCGCGCCGCGCACGGCGCTGACACGGTTCGTGGAGCAGCCTGGCCTGCAGCTGGGCAGAACCAGCACGGCAGCGGTCAATGGCCAGGCTGCGGCGATGGGCGAGTTTGCGGCCGAGACGGAAGGAGGCACGGTTCGCGGCCTCGTCGCGTTCGTCTCACATGGCGACCGCACGTACCAGATCGTCGGCTACACGCCTGCCGACCGCTACAACGCGTTCGTCGACGCCTTCAACCGCAGCATCCAGAGCTTCGGGCCGGTGGAGCGTGCCGACGTGCTCCGCGTCCAGCCGAAACGCATCGATATCGTCGAAGTGCCGAGCGCGATGACCTTACGGGAATTTGCGGAGCGATACCGGTCTGCCGCGCCAGCAGCGGAACTGGCCATCCTGAATCACCTGCCGAGCGAGGATGCGCGAATTCCAGCGGGCACCCTGGTCAAGCGGGTGATCGAGTCCGGCTCTGAGAAGGAGCGCGGTCAGGGCTCGGATCGGTAGGCGAACGAGCCGCAGCTCTCAGTGCTCCGGCAGGGCGTCGCCCGGCGCCGCCTTCGCGTGTGGCGCCGGCTTGGTCCGTGCGCCGAACACGCGCGCGCCCAGCCAGTCGCGCCAGTCGGTGATGATCTCGTAGACCGTCGGAATGACCAGCAGCGTCAGGAGCGTGGACGTCAGCACGCCGCCGATCACCGCGATGCCGAGCGGGCTGCGGAAGTCTGCTCCCTCGCCCGCACCGAGCGCCACCGGTATCATGCCCGCGATCAGCGCGAAGGTCGTCATCAGGATCGGACGCAGCCGCACGCGCCCCGCCTGGATGATCGCCTCGCGCCGCGACATGCCCGACTCCTCCGACCACTTGGCGAAGTCGATGAGCAGGATGGCGTTCTTGGCGACGATGCCCATCAGCAGAATGACGCCGATCATGCTCATCAGGTTGAGCGTTGCGCCGGTGAGCAGCAGGCCGAGCATCACGCCGATGAGCGAGAGCGGCAGCGACACCAGAATGGCCAGCGGATCGACGAACGACCCGAACTGCACGACCAGCACGAAGTACATCAGCATGATCGCCACACCGAGCGCGATGATGATGCGGCCGAACACCTCCTGCTGATCTTCGGTCTCCCCGCCCTGCGTGATGCTGTAGCCCGGCGGCAACTGCACCGCCGCCAGCTTCGGCGTCATGTCACGGATCACGTCCGACAACGGCCGACCCTGGGTATTGGCCTGCACCGCAATCACCCGATCGCGATCGAGGTGATCGATGCGCGCCGGCCCGATCGCCTGCGACACCCGCGCCACCTGGCCGAGCGGCACAGTGGACTGCCGCCCTTCCGGTCCCGGCACCATCAGCGGCAGCGACTCGAGATCCTGCACCGCGGTCCGCGACTCGGGGGTGAAGCGCACGGTGATGTCGCGCGTCTCCCCCGACGGGTCGATCCAGTCGCCGGCGTCGATGCCGGCGAACGCCGGCCGCAGCGCCTGCGCCACCTGGCCCACCGAGATGCCGAGCGACCCGGCAAGGCCGCGCTCGATCTGCACGTCGAGCTCGGGCTTCTGTCCCTTGGTCGAGAGGCCGACGTCCACCGCGCCGGGCACGGTCTTCACCGTCGCCACCACGCGATCGGCAATGCGCTGCAGTTCGACGATGTCCGGCCCCTGCAGCTGCACCTGAATCTGCTTGATGCCGCCAGCGAAGCCGGTCGAGATCGCGCCGATGACGCCGCTCAGGCTGGCCAGCTGTTGCCGCGTTTCGGCTTCCACCGCCTGCTGGCTGCGCGCACGCTCGGACTTCGGCTTCAGCTTGACGAAGACGTTGCCGGCATCGACGGCATCGCTCTGCCCGCCGACGGTGGTGTAGGTATAGAGCACTTCGGGCTTGGCGCGGGCCAGCGCCGCAATCTCCTGCGCCTTGATCCGCGTGTACTGCAGGTTCGATCCCGGTGGCGTCTCGAGCGCGACGTTGAATTCGGAGTCGTCGGTCACCGGGAAGAAGCCGCCGCCGAGGATGCCGAGCGCCGGCAGCGCCAGCGCGCCGACGAACGTGAGCACCGCCAGCGCCACCATCGACCAGCGGTGATCCAGGGCCCAGCCAATCACGGTCTTGTAGCGGTCGGCCTGGCGATCGAACCAGTCGTTGAAGCGCCCGAGCAGCCGCGACAGCCACGAGCGGTCGGCCATCGCGACGTGCGGATCGGGCCAGTAGGCCGAGAGCATCGGGTCGAGCGAGAACGACACGAACAGCGAGACCAGCACCGAACAGGCGATGGTCAGCGCGAACGGCGCGAACCACTGCTCGGCGATGCCGCCCATGAAGGCAATCGGCACGAACACCACCACGATGGAGAAGGTGGTGGCAGCCACGGCCAGGCCGATTTCGTCGGTACCCTCGAACGCGGCCTGGTAGTGATCCTTGCCCATGTCGACATGGCGCACGATGTTCTCGCGCACCACGATGGCATCGTCGATGAGAATGCCGATGGCCAGCGAGAGACCGAGCAGTGACATCGTGTTCAGCGTGAAGCCGAACGCCCAGACCGCGATGAACGAGGCAAGCACCGAGACCGGCAGCGCCAAGCCGGTGATGACGGTCGAGCGCCACGAGTTGAGGAACAGGAACACGACCAGCACGGTGAGCAGCGCCCCTTCGAGCAGTGCTTCTTCGACGCTGCCGACCGAGGCCTCGACGCGGACGCCGGCATCGCGCACGATGCGCAGCGTGACGCCGGTGGGCAGCGTCGGCTGGATCTTCTCCACCTCGGCGCGCACATTGTCGGCGACCGCGGTCGTGCTGAAGCCCTTCGACTTGACGATGTCGATGCCAACCGCCTGGTCGTCGTTGTAGAAGGCGGCCGAGCGCGGCTCTTCCGTGCCGTCGTGGACGCTCGCGACGTCAGCGAGCCGTACGAGGCGGCTGTTGGGCGAAGCCACGACCAGCTGCGAGAAATCGGCCGGCGCATCGAGGCGGCCGCGCAGCCGAATCGTGCGTTCGTCGAGCTCGCGGTTGAGGCGGCCGACTGGCACGGCGAGGTTCTGTGCCTGCAGCGCCTGCACGACCTGGCCGACGCTGACTCCGGACGCCTGCATGTCGCGCGGACGGAGATCGACGGCCAACTCGCGCTCGATCTTGCCGATCACCGTGACCTCGCCGATACCCTGGATGCCGCGCAGGCGGCGCGTGATGTCGGGATCGGCCAGCCGCGTCAGCTCCGGGCCGGACAGGGTGGCCGACGACAGCGTCAGCGACACGATCGGCAGGTCGGCCGGATCGAGGCGCGTCAGGATCGGCTCCTCCATCTCCGGCGGCAGGTCGTTGCGGATGCCGGAGATCTTGTCGCGGATCTCCTGCGTCGCCAGTTGCAGATCCTTCTCGAACACGAACTGCACGACGATGCTGGCGAAGCTGTCGAGCGATGAGGAACTGACCTTGTCAACCCCGCTGATGCCCGAGATGACCTCCTCGACCGGATCGACGACCTCGCGCTCGACCGTGTCGGGCGCGGCGCCGGGGTAGGGGATCGAGATGGCCACGATGGGCTGCTGCACATCGGGGAACTCGTCCGTGTCGAGCTGACTCAGCGCGACGAGACCGAAGACCGCGAGGATCAGCATCATCACGATGGTGATGACGGGGCGCCGGATCGCGACGTCCGAGATGAACATTACGGTTGTCCCTCCGCGCGTGGCGCGCCGCCCGGCGCTGCGGCAGGCGCTGCGGCAGGCGCCGCTCCCACCTGCACCGCCGCCCCCGGCGTGATGCCCTGTGCCGCGCCGCGCAGCAGCACATCGCCGTCGTTCACTCCGCTCGTGATGGCGATCCGCTCGGTGCGTTCATCGCGCAGGCCGACCTGCACCGCGACCCGCTCGGTCTTGCCGTTCGCGGCGCGCAGCACCCAGGGCTCGGCTCCCGACGTGTTGACGGCATTGCTCGGCACGACCAGCGCATCCGCCGACTCGACGACGATGCGTCCTTCGGCGTAGAGTCCGGCGACCAGCCGGCCGCCGCTGTTGGGAATGGAGGCGAAGATCGGCACCTGCCCGGTGGCCGGATCGGTCGTCGGACTGATGCGCTCGATCTTCCCTTCGAACGTCTGATCGAAACCGCGGATACGGAACTGCACCGTGCCCCCCACTTCGAGGGCCGCGAGCTGATCGGAAGGCACCGACGCCTCGAGCCGCATGGACGAGGGGTCGATGATGGTGAACATCGGCGTACCCGGGCTGACCACGTCGCCGACGTTGACCGAGCGGACGGAGACGACGCCGGAGAGCGGCGCGCGCAGCACGGCGTCGCCGGTCTGCGTCTGGGCCGTGGCGAGGCGCGACTGCGCGTCGGCCAGTTGTGCCTCGGTCTGGGTGACGGCGGCCTGCGCCTGATCGAGATCGCGGGCGGCCAGGGCGCCGCCCTTGACCAGCTGCTCCGTCCGTTCGGCTTCACGTCTGGCGAGCGCCAGTTGCTGCTCGGCCGAGCGCACGGCGGAGGCCGCCGAGCGCTGCGCGTCCTGCAGCGCCTTGCCTTCGATGCGGCCGAGCAGGGCACCGCGCCTGACCGTCTGCCCTTCCTCCACCGTCACCTGCGCCACCGGCCCGGCGATCTCGGCACGAACCGTCGCCTCGTCGCGCGCCCGCACCTGGCCCGAAATCATCGGCCCCGAGACAATGCGCTCGCGGATCACGCGGACGATGTTCTCCTGGCCGACCTGCATGGCCGCGGGGATCGCTGCTGGTGCGTCCGGCGCACCTCCGCAGGCCCACGCTCCGGCCACCGTCGCGCACATCACTGCCATCAAAAGTCGCCGAATCAACGATTGCCTCCTGCCTGAGTCGAAGCCGCATTTGTGGTCGTTCCGCCCGAAGGGGCCTGTTGCCGTGCCGGCGCTGACGCCGCTGGTGCGCCCGAGGTCGAGCCAGCACCGGATTGCGCGGCCGCGACGCCGAGCGGCAGGTCGGGCAGCAGCGCCAGTCGGGCGCGGGCCACCTGCAGGTCGCGCGCTGCCTGGGCGCGGTTGGTTTCGGCCTGCACCAGCAGGAGCCTGGCGTCGGCGAGCTCGAGCTGCGTCGAGACACCTGCGTCGTAGCGCGTCTCCGCGATCTGATAGGCCCTCTTCGCCTGCTCGACGGTGCCGGCGCTGGCTTCCCAGG
The DNA here is from genome assembly GCA_046596625.1 of Vicinamibacterales bacterium. GTDB lineage: Bacteria > Acidobacteriota > Vicinamibacteria > Vicinamibacterales > CAVVIG01 > CAVVIG01. The sequence goes on from JBKJMH010000266.1 coordinate 11,900, forward strand.
TGGCGCGCGACGCGACCAGTTCCGCCCACGCCGCGCGAGCGTCGAGGGTGGCCAGTTCGTCGACCTGACGCACTTGCGTGCGCGCCTGTGCCAGTTCGGCGCGCGCGACCGCTTCGTCGGCCCTCTGGCGGCCGCCGGTGAGCACCGGCCACTGCATCGAGGCGCCGACCGTCCAGTTGGTGCGCTGGTCGTTCCAGCCGGGGAAGAGGCCAGACGGATAGGCCACGCGGCCCAGGAGCGACGTCAACGACACGCTCGGACGGCCCTGCGCCGCGGTCAGGCGGAACGAGGCTTCGCGCAGCCGCTGCAGCGCCTCGGCTTCGCGCACGGCGAGCCGCGGCGTCTCACTGGTCGTTGCCGGCTGCTGTTCCGGGGCCGCGGTGGCGAGCGCGGCAGTGACCGCCGCTTCGGCGGCCACCAGCCGTGGTCCGAAGGTGGCCGGTGGCAGTGCGGCATCGCTGAGCGACACGGCCAGCTGGAGATCGGCGTCCGCCGGTAGATCGAGCAACTGCTTCAACCGCAGATAGGCAATCTGACGGTTGGCGCGCTGACGGATGACCTGTGGCGCGAGGTTGTCGCGGCCGACCCGGGCGCGCAGCAGCTCGAATTCCGGCTGCGTGCCGGCGTCGAAGCGGACCTGCGCCAGGCGCAGCGTGACGTCGGCCTGCCGCATCGTCTCGAGCGCGATGTCCACCAGCCGATCGCTGAGCGCCGCGTCGTAGAAGGCCTGCGTCGTCTGCAGCATCAGCTGGGCCCGGGCGGCGGTCAGTTCGAGATCGGCCGACTCGCGGCCCACCGCTGCGAGATCGCGCTGGGCGCCGAGGCGCCCGCCCGAAAAGAGGTTCTGCGAGAAGGCCAGGTTCAGGCGCCAGGTGTTTTTGCGTCCGAAGGGCAGGGCGTTTTCGCCACCGCTGTCATCGCTGCTACTCGCCCCGCCGAACAGGTTGCCGCCCACCGCGCCGCAGTCGATCGCGCGCTCGATCTCGGCGACGCGGGCGGTGATCGAGCCGGCCGGATCGGGGGCGAACGGTGGACAGCTTGGTCCGGCGCTGCTGAAGATGCCCGAGAACTCCGAGGCCAGCGCCCGGTCGTAGCTGGCAGAGACGTTGAGCTGCGGGTAGAGGCCGCTGCGGGCTCGCGCCTGCTCGGCCTCCGCCCGGCTGATGCCGGCGGTGGCAACGGCAATAGCCTCGCTGCGCGTGTCTGCCAGTTGCAGCACCTGCTCGAGGGTGAGCGCCGCCGGCGCCTGTGCGTGCGCGGCGGTGGCGCAGGCGAGCAGGGCCAGCACCCACACCGTGGTCGAAATCCGGACAGTCAGGTCGCGTAATCGCATGTCAGTGGTGGTTCCACTCTGTGGAGACGCCCCGCTGGCGCCGGAGGTTCCCGGATCGAGCAAACCAAATCCGGAACCGGACGGCGCCGGCCCCGGCCCGTGCTCAGCCGGGCAGGAAGCTTCCCGGATAGTCGAACGGCTGATGGGGTCTTCGACACGCGCGTGCCGGCGGACGGTGCCTGGGTCACCACGACCTGTAATACCCGGCGCCCTCGTGCGTCAGCCTCTGTAACGGACCCATTCGGGCCTAGTCGGGGAGCATGTTCATGACACCCATCGAGGGATCGGTTCTGGCCGCCAGTGCGGCCGCAATTGGCTGGATCAACTGGTATTTCTTCATGGCGGGCCGCGCAACCACCCGTGCCGCCGCCAGTCCTGGCGGTCGTCAGGACGTCCTCGTGCGGGTGGACGGCGGCTATTCTCCGTCCGCCATCGAGGTGGTCGCCGGCCGTCCGGTGCGGCTGATCTTCGACCGTGCCGACACCTCCGGATGCTCGGACGAGGTGATGCTGCCCGACTTCGGCATCCGGCGCTTCCTC
>JBKJMH010000284.1:0-5828 GCA_046596625.1 Vicinamibacterales bacterium
TCGGTGGGCATGATGCTGTGGTTCGACCTGCGGCTGCTCGGCGTCGCCCTGACGTCGGCGCGGGTGACGCACGTGTATCGCTGTCTCATCCCCTGGGCCACCGCCGGATTCCTGGTGATGCTCGTCACTGGTACCCTGCTGTTCACCGGCTACGCCGCGTCGGCATGGGTCAATCCCTACTTCCGCCTGAAGGCGGCCGGCCTCGTGCTCGCCGGTCTCAACGCCGTCGTGTATCACCGCTCGACCGAGCGCGGTGTCGCCCGGTGGGACGCCGACGTGCGACCGCCACGAGCGGCCCGGGTTGCGGGCGCGGTGTCGCTGCTCGCCTGGGCGGTGGTCATCGTCTGCGGCCGGATGATGGCCTACACGATGTACTGAGGGGATGGAGCCGACCTGAAGGTCGGCAGCTACATGCATCTAAAGGCGCTTTATGCCCGCGGGGCCAGCACGAGGATATCGGAGGCGAGCGTGACGCTGAGCCGCTCGAGCGCGGCGACCCGCGACGACGTGCTGAAGCGCTCGCCGCGATAGGTGCCACGCAGCAGGTTCCGCAGTGCCTCGCGCCCGAGATGGTGTTGCTGGCGCGTCGCGCTGCGGCCCACCACCTCGAAGTCGGCGTCGTGCTCGGCCACCAGCTGCGACGTCCGGTCTCGCGTCACCGCGTCGCCTTGCACCAGGGCACGTAACTCGATCAAGTCATCGGCGGCCGGAATGGCCACCACCAGCCGCCCCTCCGGCCGCAGCACGCGACGGCACTCGGCGGGGTTGCGCCGCGCATGGACCGACAGCACCAGGTCCACCTGCCCGTCCAGCAGCGTCAGGCGCCGGTCGGCGTTCGCCACCACCCAGGTCAGCGACGGAAAGTGGCGCGCCGCGTGTGTGGCGGCGGCCGTTGACAGGTCGATGCCGACGCCGACCACGGCGCGGCGCTCGGCAAACAGGCCGAGCGTCTCGCCCGAACCAGCTCCGAGGTCGACAACCACAGGTTGCTCAGGCAGGCGCTCCACGGCACACGCCTGTGCGATGACCGCGTCGACGACGCCGCGCCCGACGCCGTCCGCAAGCAGCGCGGCGCGCGCCTCTACCGCCTCGCGGCTGTCGCCGGCGTCGAGCGACTTGCGGTCCTGGGGCTGCAGCAGGTTGATGTAGCCACTGCGTGCGATGTCGTAGCCATGCCCGCGAGAACAGACGAGCGAGCGGTCATGTTGTCGCAACGGCTCGTGGCAGCCGCGAACGGGGCAGGCGAGGGGAGGCAACGCTACGGTGATCGCCTACCGCTTCTGGTAGACCGACGTCTTCCCGCTCTTGTCGAACGAGACGATGTCGTACTTGTCCTTCTGGCCGCTCGGCACTTCCATGCCGGGCGCACCCATCGGCATGCCGGGGACGGCGATGCCGGCGATGGACGGCTTGTCCTTGAGCATCTTCAGCACCGCGTCGGCCGGCACATGGCCTTCGACGACGTAGCCGTTGACGAGGCCGGTGTGGCACGACGCCGCCGACTGCGGCACGCCGTTGTCGCGCTTCACCGTGTCGATGTCGGCGACGTCCACCGACTTCACCTCGAAGCCGTTCGCCTGCATGTGCTCGATCCACTTCGAGCAGCAGCCGCAGGTGGCCGACTTGTACACCGTCATCTGGGGCCTGGCCGACTGCGCGGCGGTCCAGACGTTGCCGGCCCACACAAGCCCAATGGCGAGCGCGAGCGTGATGAACGAGCGACGGATCATGACGGAGGTTCCGAGAATCATAGTCTTCACTCTACACCCCGGTTACCTGAGGTTCACGGCCGAAAGTGCTGCACGAACCGAGTCTTCATCCTGCTGCGCACTGGCGCCGCTGGCCGCGATGGCTCCCACGGTGAAGCCGCCTCGCACGATGGGCAGCGCGCCCTGCAGGAACCGGAACCGGCCACCGGACGATTCGTTCATCGCCTGTGTCACCGGGCTGGTCTGCCGTGCCACGAGGGCGGCGCTCGGCTGACCGTAGATCGCCGACAGCATCGCCTTGCCGATGGCCGTATCGGGCGTGGCGGCGCCGGCTCCGGGCATGCGGGCGACGGCGATAAGGTCGCCGCGCTGATCGACCACCGCGAAGCTCAGGCGGTAGTTCTTCGCGGCCGCTTCTTTCTGTGCCGCCTCGATCAGCGTCAGGGCGTCCTGAAGTGTGACGCGCGGAGCGTCCTGCGCGTCGATGGTTGGTGCGCCACACCAGAGCATCGCGGCCACGGCCGCGACGCCGGCCGCGCGGCGCCAGCTGTTCGGAAGTTGGGTGCTGGACATGGGCATCCTCAGAACGCGGCGAGCGCCGCGCGCACGGCGTCCTCGTCCTGCTGCGCCGACGCGCCGCTGCAGCCCATGGCACCAATGGTGGCGTTGTTTTTCTGAATCGGCAGTGCGCCCTGGACCGGGTACAGCCGTCCCTGCGCGGCGGTGTTGAAGTTCTGGAACATCGGGGTGCTGCCGAACTGCACCATCTCGCCGCTGGCGCGGCCGAAGGTGGCGGAGGTCAGCGCCTTCCCGCGCGCCACGTCGGTGGTGTAGTAGCGCGCCCCGTCCATGCGCGTCACGGCCACGAGGTCGCCGCGCGAGTCGACGACGACGCAGCTCAGTTTCACGTTGATTTTGTCAGCGGCGGCCTTCGCCAGTTCCATGGCCTTCAGCGCCTGAGCCAGCGTCGGGCCGGGTGTGGGAGCGGGCGGTGCGGCCGCAGCCGGCGCCGCTGGCGCGGCGGGTTGCTGCGCGAAAGCCGGTCCGGCGACGACCAGAGCAATGACGACCGCGGCAGCGGTCAGAACGACGCGTGTCATGAAGTCTCCGTGTAAAGCAGTGAACGGGTCTTTCGGAAGTCCTTATGCTGCTGGTCAGTCTACCGCAGGGCAGGTTCTCACGAAGGGACGAAGAACACGAAGACGAGTGATTCCGGGCTCTGTCACTTCGTGGTCTTTGTGCCTTCGTGAAGACGGCAGCGGGCAGACCGCGGTCAGCGCCGGCGTTGTCGGGTGTGGTCGGCGACCGCGCTCCCCACCAGGAAGAACGCCAGCACGGCCCGTCCAACCTGCGGAGCCAGGCCGGATTCGAGGTGCGCCGCGGTGTGGACCTCGAGCGCCTGCAGCGCGAGCATGGCGCTGATCGCCACGGCGAGCCCGCCCGGCATGCGCACGCGCACGAACGCCGCCGCGAGGATGAGTAGCAAGCCGACGAGAGCAATGAGCGCCTCAGCCCAGAGTTCGATGCGTGCGCCCTGCGCCACATCGACGACTGCCCAGACCGCAGAGTAAGCACCGTACGCAAACATCCCGACTGTAGCCAGCGTCAGCACGCCTTCATATTTGCACACGTCTGCCCGCCGGTTGCTGCGGCACAATGGGCGGATGCCGTCTTGTTCTCGTCTGCGGTATCTGGAGTCGCATCCGCGCACGTCCGGAACCTGGCCGGAAGACCGGCCTCCGCTTGGAACGCTTGTCCTTCTGCATGCCTTTCCGCTGAGTGCTCGCCTGTGGGAACCGCAGTTCGCGCTGGCGGATGCGGGATGGCGCGTGGTGATGCCGCAGTTCCGCGGCTTCGATTGCAGCACGCCCGACGGCGCCGACGTCCGTTCGGTCGACGACTACGCCGGTGATGTTGCCGACCTCATGCAGACGCTGGAACTCGAGCGTGCGGTGATCGGCGGGCTCTCGCTCGGCGGCTACGTGGCGTTTGCGCTCTACCGGCAGGCGCCAACGCTGTTCCAGGCGCTGGTCCTTGCCGACACCCGCGCGGAGGCCGATTCGGCAGAGGCACGCGCGAATCGCACCCGGCTCATCGACGTCGTTCGCACCCACGGCGTCGCCGCGGTCGCCGACGAGATGGTGCCGGCGCTGCTCGGCGCCACGACTCGCGCGACCCGGCCCGATCTCGTCGAGCGCGTCCGCGCGCTGATCCTCGGCAACCCGCCGTCGGCCGTCGAAGGCGCGCTGACGGCGATGATGGCGCGACCCGACTCGACGCCGCTGTTGCCATCGATCACCGTGCCGACGCTTGTTCTTGTTGGCGAGGAAGATGTGCTGACACCGCCGGCCCTCAGCACGGCCATGGTGTCGCTCCTGCCCGGTGCCGAGCTGATTGGGTTGCCGCAGGCGGGGCACCTCGCCAGTCTCGAGCAGCCGGACGCGTTCAACGCCGGACTCCTCAGCTTCCTCGAACGTCTATAGTTCGTAGGACAGCCGAAGGTAACGCGGCAACACAGAAGGAGGAGCGGGACTGTGCAGATTTCAACGAGCCGGATCAAGCTGGGGTGGCGTCTTCAGCTGCCGGTCGTGCTGCTGGCGCTGTCGATGTGCGCTGGCGGATTGCGCGCACAGGACGCCGAGGCCGACACGCGGCGGCAGCGGTTCGACGCGATCCTCGATGCCAACGTGCGCGACGGCTTCGTCTACTATCGCGCGCTGAAGAGCGATCGAGCACGCCTCGACGGCTACATTGCGTCGCTGGCGAGCGTGCGGCTCGATACCGCGTCGCCGCAGGAGCAGGTGGCGTTCTGGCTGAATGGCTACAACGCGCTCGTGCTGCGCACGGTCATCGATCACTATCCGATTGCTGCGCGCACGAAGGACTACCCGGCGAACAGCGTGCGTCAGGTGCCGGGCGCCTTCGAGCGGGAGACCCATCGACTCGCGGGCCGCACGCTGACGCTCGATCAGATCGAGCAGACGGTGCTGCCGCAGTTCCACGATCCACGCGTCTTCTTCGCGCTTGGGCGTGGCGCGGTGGGCAGCGGCCGCTTGCGCAGCGAGGCCTACACCCCCGAGAAGATCGAACAGCAACTGGCTGAGACCGCCGCCGAGTGCGCCAGCCGCGCACAGTGCGTCGAGGTGGATGCCACGAGCAACGTGATGAAGGTCAGCTCCATCTTCTCGTGGCGTCGCGAGCAGTTCGTCAGCGCCTACGCCGAACGCGCGAAGACCGGCTTCGCCGAGCGCAGCCCGGTGGAGCGCGCCGTGCTCGCATTCATCGATCCGCGGATGCTGACCGCCGAACGCGATTTTCTGGCGAGGAACACGTTCCGTCTCGAGTATCAGCCGTTCGACTGGAGCCTGAACGACCTCACCGGCCGCGGCGGTCGCTAGGGGCGATTTCCATTTCGGTGTGGCGTAGCCGCGCACCTTCAGGTGCGCTGATCCGAGGGCCGACCTGAAGGTCGGCAGCTACGCAGATCTGGAAAGCACCCGGCCGTCCGGCCATCTACAATGACCGGTCTATGGATCTCCAACTGACAGACAAGGTGGCCATTGTCACCGGCGGCAGCCGCGGCCTCGGCCTGGCGAGTGCGACGGCGCTGGCCGCTGAAGGGTGCCGTGTGGCCATCTGCGCCCGTGGCGAAGCCGCGTTGAACGACGCCGCGACGACGCTGCGCGCCGTGGCCGGCGGCGACGACCGCATCCTCCCGATCGTCGCCGATGTGTCGTCACCCGCGGACGTCGAACGGATCGTGCGCCTGACGGTCGAGACGTTCGGTCGCCTCGACATTCTTGTGAACAACGTCGGCCTCGCCCGCGGCTCGAACATCGTCGACACACTGGACGCCGAATGGCAGGAAGCGTTTGACCAGACGCTGTTCCCGGCCATTCGAATGTCGCGCCTGGCCGTGCCGCACATGCGGAAGCAGGGCGGCGGCGCCGTGGTGATGATTGCGTCGATCTGGGGGCGCGAGTCGGGCGGCCGCATGACCTACAACGCCGTGAAGGCCGCGGAGATCAGCCTCGCCAAGTCGATGGCGCAGCAACTGGCACGCGACAACATCCGCGTGAACAGCGTGGCGCCGGGTTCGATCTCGTTCCCGGGCGGCTC
>JBKJMH010000410.1:0-5487 GCA_046596625.1 Vicinamibacterales bacterium
CCGCTGACGCGGCTGAACGCGTAGCGCGACTCGAGATAGGTGCCATTCTGGTCGAAGATCTCGAGGCGGTGGTTGCCGCGGTCGGCCACCCACAGGCGACCGCGCGAGTCGAACACCATGGCGTGCGGAGTGCGGAACTCGCCGTGCTTCGTGCCGATCTTGCCCCACGACTTGATGAACTTTCCATCGGCCGAGAACTTGCTGATGCGGCTCGTCGCGCCTCTCTTCAGGCCGTCGGCAATCTGCTGTGCCGTAATCATGCCCTGGGCATCGTGGCCGTCGGACACGTAGATGCTGCCGTCGGGCCCGACGATCACGTCGTTCGGCTGGTCGAACTGGCCGTCGGCATTGCCCGGCTTGCCGGCGATGCCGAGGCTCAGCAGCTTCTCGCCCTTCGGCGAGAACTTGTGGACCTGATGCCCCTTCGTCCCGGCCTTGTTGCCGGAGAAGTCGGCCACCCACACGTTGCCCTGCTTGTCGACCGAGATGCCGTGCGGCGTCACCATCACGCCCTTGCCGAAGTTTGCCAGCACCGCGCCGGTCTTCCGATCGAACTTGAAGATCGGATCGACAGGGCTGGTCTCGCAGTCGACCGCGCCGCCCCCCGCGCCGCCACCCGCCCCGGCGCCGCAACGTTCGTAGGCGACCACGTTGCCGTCGGTCGGGTCGATGTCGATGCCCGCCGTCGTACCCCACTTCCGGCCGGCCGGCAACTGACCCCAGTTCTTCGTGACCACCGGGGTGGGGTTCGGGAAGCCCTGGCCCGTGATGGTATTTCCGCCCGCCTGACCCTGCGCCGATGCGCCAGTGCCGCCGGTGACAATGACTGCCAGAAGCAGCGCGCCGCCGGCTCCGAGAACGAACCGTGCGATCCGTGACATGGACATGAGACTCCTCAGTGTGATGGACCAGCTGCACACCGGTCCGGTGCGTTAGTAAAGCGGACGTAAGGGCCGCGCCGCAAGGGAAACCTTCGCGGGCCCCGGACGTCCACTGGTTCCTGCTATCCTGCGCCTGAGCTGCTGCCTGTGGACGTCTACCTGATCGACGGCACCTATGAACTCTTCCGCCACTACTACGCGGTGCCGCCGGCCCGTGACGTCGACGGCCGCGAGGTGGGCGCCGTGCGCGGCGTGCTGACGTCGCTGCTCGGCATGATGACGGTGAACCAGACCTGGATCGGCGTCGCCACCGACCACGTCATCGAGTCGTTCCGGAACCAGCTCTGGCCCGGTTACAAGACCGGTGCGGGCATCGAGCCGGCGCTCCGGTCGCAGTTCACGCTGCTCGAAGACATGCTCGCGGCGATGGGCGTCGTCACCTGGCCGATGGTCGAGTACGAAGCCGACGATGCGCTGGCGTCGGCGGCAGTGACGGCGGCGTTGGACCCGCGCGTCGAGCGGGTGGTGGTCTGCACGCCCGACAAGGACCTGGCGCAGGTGGTCAGCGGCACACGCATCGTGCAGATGGATCGGCGCGCCAGGAGCACCCGCGACGAAGCCGGTGTCGTCGCCAGGTTCGGCGTGCGGCCAGCCTCGATTCCCGACTATCTCGCCCTCGTCGGTGACACGTCTGATGGCTACCCCGGACTCGAGGGCTGGGGCGCGAAGTCGGCGGCGGCCGTGCTCGCGCGCTTCGAACACCTCGAAGCGATTCCGGACGACTGGCACACCTGGCACGTCAACGCGTCACGCCCAGCCGCACTGGCTGCCACCCTGGCGCGCGATCGCGAACAGGCGCTGCTGTTTCGCGAACTCGCGCGGCTGCGCACGGACCTGCCGCTCTTCGCGTCGGTGAACGACCTGCGCTGGAAGGGACCCACGCCGGCGTTCTCAGCGCTGGCAAAACGCCTGCAGGCGGCGAGGACGCTGCCGCGCAGCGTACCGACTGCCGCGCGCTCCTGATGCAGCGTCAGCGTGACGTATCATCCATGCGTCGATCGCGGACAGAGGGGAAACAGGACGACATGATCATCTACGGTGTGGCCCTGCTTGCGGCGTGCATGGTGGCGGGCACGTTCATCGGCGACTACCTCGGCGTCCTCCTCGGTGTGAAAGCCAATGTGGGCGGCGTCGGCATTGCCATGCTCTTCCTGGTCGGCGCCAGTGCGTCGACGCGCCTCAGGAGCCTGGTCGAGGGTGCGTCCGGGGACGGCATCAAGTTCTGGAGCGCGATGTACATCCCGATCGTGGTGGCCATGGCGGCGAGACAGAACGTCGTGGTGGCGGCGCACGGCGGCATCCTCGCGGTGTCAGCCGGCGTGATCGCCACGGCGGTCTGTTTTGCGCTCGTGCCGGTGCTGAGCCGACTGAGCGCCAGGAACCAACGCAACGAAGCGGACCCGGCCGCTGAGCAGGGGCTCAGCTGATGGCCATCCTCGAAGCCACGCTCAAGGCCAACGGGCTCATCGTGGCGTTCGCCCTCGTAGGAATGACGGTGTGGATCTCCTACCTGCTGTCGGCGCGGCTGACCGCGGGCCGCGTGCACGGCTCGGCCATCGCCATCATCATCGGGTTGATCGTGGCCTACGTGGCGGGCCGGTTCACCGGCGGCGAGAACGGCGTCGCCGACATCCCCATGCTGGCTGGTGTTGGCGTCATGGGTGGCGGCATGTTCCGCGACTTCGCGATCGTCTCGACCGCCTTCGGCGTACACATCGGTGAACTGAGGAAAGCCGGCATCGCCGGCGTGATCTCGATTTTCACCGGCGTCATCGTCGCGTTCATCATGGGGGCACTCGTCGCCGTCGCATTCGGCTACCGGGACGCGGTGGCCATCACCACGATCGCCGCCGGTGCCGTCACCTACATCGTCGGTCCGGTGACTGGCGCCGCAATCGGCGCCAGTTCCGATTTGATGGCGCTGAGCATTGCCACAGGCGTAGTGAAGTCGATCCTCGTCATGGTCGGTACGCCGATGGTGGCGAAAGCGATCGGTCTCGATAATCCGCAGACCGCGATGATCTACGGCGGCCTGATGGGCACGACGAGCGGCGTCGCCGGCGGCCTCGCCGCCACCGACCCGCGGCTGGTGCCCTACGGCGCGATGACCGCGACGTTCTACACCGGGCTTGGATGCCTGCTCGGACCGTCGGTGCTCTACTTTGCGGTCAAGGCCGTGTTCGGCTGAGCTCAGACTCCGGCGTGCCGATGAGCGTCAGCATCTCGTGGAGCGACCCGACGTAGGCGTCGGCACCGACCGCCTGCCGGCGCGCCGCGTCGTCCGCCGCGTCGCCCGCCTGCCAGAGCCCGACGATGATCCGCACGCCTGGCGCGTGCTGGCGCAGGCGTCGCACCAGGTAGCGGAGGTGTGACGTCGAACCGGACAGATCCATGTACGACAGCACCACCACCTTGACGTCCAGCAGATTGAGCCTCGCCATTTGCTCGCGCGACACATCGTGGTGCGCCACCACTCGTGCCTGCACGCCGCGTCGCGACAACAACTGACACGCGATGGCCGACACGGTGTCGTCGAAGAGGCCCCGCCCAGCGACGCAGGCAACCGGGCCATCGACCGCGGGCGCCGTCAACTCCGTCGCCGTCGCCGGTTCGCTAGCGGCCGGGGGCGGGGGACGCTGCCCGTCGAGGCCGACCACCTCGTTCAGGTCGGTGATCACCTGCCGCAGCGAGTGGCCAATCGTGAGCGCCCGGGCGCTGGTCAGCGCGCCGCTCGTCGCGTCTTCCGAAGCACGCGTCAGCGCCGGCAGCATTACGTCGTCGTAGTACTGCAGCAGCGGCATGTGCTGGAGCAGCCCTTCAGCCTTCTCGAGCACCTCGTCGGGATTGCCCGCGAGCAGGCGCTGATACACCGTGTCGACTGGCGCCAGCGCTGGTCTGTCGCCGAGCAGCACGTCGAAGAACTCGAGCGCTTTCACATGCCGGCCGAGCACCACGAGGCACAGCGTGAGCGGCGTCGAGAGAATCAGCCCGATCGGTCCCCATATCCACGTCCAGAACACGGCCGCGACGATCACCGAGATCGGGGCCAGCCCCGTCGAGTGCCCGTACAGCAGCGGCTCCACCACGTAGCCGGTGATCGGCTCGACGATGACGAAGAGCAGCGCAACTTCCCCTGCTTTCCACCAGCCGGCAGCCGTGGCTGCCGCGAGCACGATGGGGGGAACGGCCGCCAGAATCGGTCCGATGTAGGGCACGAACCGGAGCAGGCCCGCCAGCACACCCCACATGGCCGCTGACGGAATGCCGAACGCCCAGAGGCCGACGCCAATCACCAGGCCGAAGGCGCCGTTCACCGCCAACTGCGACAGGAAGTATCGGCTCAGTCGCTGTGCCGCGTCGTCCATGGCCGCCGTGGTGCGGTGCAGATCGCTTGCACCGGCCACGCGGATGAAGCGGTCGCGCAGGTCCTCGCGCTCCACGAGTATGAAGATGGCGATGATGAGGACGATGAGCGTCGTTTCGAGTGGACCGAGCACAGGCTCGAGGATGGTCCGGACGACCATGAACGGCGACGACTCGCTCGTCGCGATCTCGACCAGCACCGGTCTCCCTTGCGCAGCCGTTGCCGCAGCCGCCAGGGCCGCGGCGTCGGGGGGACGCGCCGCGATTGCCGGTGGCGGCGCAAGTGAGGGAGGTGCGGGCGCAGGCCGCCTGCTGAACAGGCGCGTCACCGAGGTGAGTTCGGAGGTCGCGAGCAGTTCGATGCCTGAGAGCTTCTCCTGAATCGTCGCGATGTAGCGCGGCGCATCTGCCGCGAGCGCGCTGGCCTGGCTCGCCAGCAGCAGGGCGCCCAGAGCAATGACGCCAAAGGTCAGCAGTACCGACACCAGAACGGCCGGCGCTCTCGACAGCCCGGCGCGGCCGAGGCGCGTCACCAGTGGGGACAGCACGAACGACAGCATCACCGCGAGGATGATCGGGATGAGGACGCCCTGCGCCACGAACAACGCCGCGATCACCACTGCCGCCACGGCAAGGCTGAGCAGGCTCCTGATTTCGGGTGTGCCGGCGGGTTGGACGGACGTCGAGGGCGGAGGCGGTTGGTTCGTCAGCGGTTCATCCACGCCCCAAGCTTAGCAAGGGCGCGGCCACAGCAGGCCGGGCGGTCGCGGCTATACTTCGCGCATCTGTCGCCCTGCATCGTTCGGACATCGGCCATTCATGGCCAGGGTGTGTATGCGTCGAGTGCCCTGGCGCGCGGCGAGTGGATCATCGAGTACGTCGGCGAACTCCTCAGCGACGCCGAGTGCGAGGCGCGCAGCGTCGACTGGGTGCCCGGCGAGCCGTATCACACGATGTTCTTCGAGGTGTCGGCCGATCTGGTGATCGACGGCAGTGCAGGCGGCAACGCGTCGCGGTTCATCAACCACTCCTGCGAGCCGAACTGCGTGGTGGAGCTCCAGGGCGACCGGGTGCACATCCATGCCGCCCGCGACATCGCGCTGGGTGAAGAGTTGACGTTCGATTACGCCTACGAGTGGGAAGCGCGCTATCCACCGCAGATGCTGGAGTCGCACCGGTGTGC
>JBKJMH010000423.1:0-7494 GCA_046596625.1 Vicinamibacterales bacterium
GACGTTTCCCATGGTGACGACTGACGACGCGCTGGCCGGCGTGAAGGTGGCACCGTTGCTGCTGTTCGCGCACACGCTGCCGTAACCTGACGGACAGCCTGTGGTCTTCTTGAAGTCAGTGGCCGTGGTGGGCGGCAGCGGGTTCGGCGCCGGCGGCGTCGGATAGGTGACGTTCTGCGACAGCTGGTTCAACCCGGCCGTGACGGTGGCGCCGCCACTGGTGGTCTGCGCCGTCACGTTGTTCGCCGTGCAGGCGCCGACGCCCTGGCGCGGCGTCGACAGCGAGCCCTGCACCACCGTTGTGTTGCCGACCTCGGTCAGGTTGCCGTTGCTGCCGACGTTGCCGCCGTAGTTGCCGATAACCGGCAAGCCGCCCGACAGCGCTGCCTGCGAATCGTAGCTGTTGGTGGTGGCGCCGCCCGCAAACGACAGCGCCGCGCAGCCGCTGTCAGTAGCGAACGCCGCGTAGGCGTAGATCGGCGAGGTCTGACGCTCGATGAGCGACGACACCTCCACCGTGGCGGTGCGCGCGCCAGCGATGCTCCCCTCCGCGGTGACGTCCCAGGTTTGCAGGGTGACCAGGCTGCCGGTGAAACTGTCGTTGATCTGCCGCATCGACTTCAACGTCGCCGTGGCCTTGTAGGTGACCGGCGCGTCCTTCACGTCGAGCGTGCCCTGCGCCGCGGCGGCGAATGCGGTCTTGACCGCCTGGACCGGGTAGTTTGAAGCCGTTGCATTCCACGACAGGACGACCGGCTGACCGTTCGACACCAGCTTCACCGGTGACGTCGTGGTGATGTAGTTGGTGAGCGGGTCGCTTGCCGTCGGCATCCCTGGCGCCGCGGCAGTGTAGGTGCCGCTCAGCAGATAGTTCGCGGCAGTGTGAATGCCCGATTCCGCGCCGTACCGGGCTTGCGACATCAGCCGGTAGTTGTGGCTCGAGAGCGTCTCGGTTTTCGAGACGAACATCAGCGACGTGCCGAGCACGGTCATCGCCAGCATCATGAAGAGCGCGAGGATGATGGCCATCCCCTGCTCGTCGTTGCGCGCGGGGCGTGAATGGATGGTCATGGCAGTCCGATAAGCGTGGTGACCGTCGCTGGGAGCGGCTGCACGCGGTTGTTGATGCCGAGGCCCGCCATCTGCCACACGTTGAAGACGTTGCGGGGCGAGACGTTCAGCAGGGCTTTGGTTTCCGTCTGGTAGAGCCCGGTCAACGCGTCGCGGTCCGTGGTCTGGACGGTGAGGGTGATGGCGACGTCGACCACATACGGCTCGTTGTTGTGCGTGCGCTGCTGATACGTGAAGCAGGCCGTGCCGTCCGGGTTCGCCGTGATGTTGTTCAACAGCGTCATGTCCGCTGTGATAGCCGGCTTGGACGTGGCGTCGAACGCCATCGTCCGGCGGTAGAGATTGCCGGCCGCCGTATCGCACTTGTACTCGACGTAGAGCAGGCTGCCGTCGCTGTTGATGTCGCCGACCATCTTCATGATGGCGCCGGTTGAACCATTCGTGACGGTCGTCGGGATGATGCCCTGGCGAAAGGCGCCGTAGACATTGATCGGGACGTTCGCCGCGTGCGTCAGCGCAAACGTGGCAGTGAACTGCCTGTTCGTGCTGTTCAGCCCGGTCAACACCACCGTCTCCTCGTTCGAGCCGGTGTCCACCACCAGCTTCTCGCCGATGAACATCCCCGACGTGCCGTTCACACTGGACAGCACCGATCCGGCGCTGTTCACCGCATTCACCAGGACCGTGGCCGGGACGGCGGCCGAGGTGACGGCCGTACCCATCTGCACGAGGTTGGGCAGCGCAATCCGGCCCGCCTGACCCACCTCCTGCTGCAGCAGTTCGGTGGCATTGCGCACACCTGAATGCATCTCGGTCCGGTTCGAGACCGTCCGGCTGACCTTCGTGAGCCGGAACACACCCTCGAGCGCCGACCCGGACACGATCATCAGGATGACGATCGAGACGAGCATCTCGATGAGCGTGAATCCGGCGTCTGATTTCCTCATCACAACACCTGACCTAGAACGGATACGTCTTCAGCGACGTCACTGTCGCCTCGGGAATGCGCCCGGAACTGCCGACCGCGCTCTTGACCTTGGCAGTCACCGTAATGCGTTTCAGCGTGGTGCTGCCGGTCACGAGTTCGACACGCCAGACGCGCTTGTAGTACCAGTTCGCCGGGGCGGTTGTGCCAACGGCCGCAAGCAGCGAGCCGTTCACGTCGAGGTAGTCGACGTAGTTCGCGGCCGGGGCCACCGGGTTCGAACTGCCGCCGACGGCCAGCCCGGTGCCGCCGGTTTCGGTGGCCGGGAACGCGCGTGTGTCGGACGTCGCGTCGCCGAAGGACAATGCGAGCAGTTGCTCCATCTTGTCCTGCGCGTACTCGGTGGTGCGGGCCATCAGGTGACCCTGGTTCTCGGTGTTCGTCGTGGCAATCACGCCGAGCGGCAGCAGGCCGAGAGACACGATCATCAACAGCGAGATGGCGATCACCGTCTCGAGCAGGCTGAAGCCGTGTTCGTGGCGGCGCGGCGTTGCCGCGTCGCGCGAGTCGTGTTGGCGTGTCATCGCTTCACCCACTTGGCTTCGTCGGCCTTCGACCACCACAACCGGATGAGCGGCGTCGCCGACAGCGTGATGCCCCAGGTCGCCGCACCGTCGGTCACGTAGAGCGCGGAGTTACCGGTGATGTTGCCGGTCCCGTCGATCGGAATGCCGCGCGAGTTGAAGATGATGCACGAGGTGTTGGAGATGTCGGTACCCGTCCGGGTCTTGCACGGCGGGGCCATGGCCAGCGACGACTGCGTGCTGGGCGGCGGCGCGGCGATGGCACCGAAACCGAAGTTCACCCCGGTCTGCAGCGTGACGGATGGATCGACTTCATCGGCCCAGTCACCTGACCCGCTGCTTGCCGCCTTGTCCCAGAACTGGAGGTGAAAGGTGTTGGTCGTGCGATCGACGTAGAGGCGCTCGCGCGTGTAGTGCGCCGCGGCGCGCATTTTCGTGAGCGCCACCGCATTGTGCACGCTGCGTGCATCGCCGCTCAGCCTCAGGTCGGCCAGGGTGCGGCCGGTCGAGGGGACGACCATTGCGGCGATGACACCGACGATGCCGAGTGTGGCGAGCAGTTCGAGAGTGGAGAACCCGTGCTGACGGGTGACAGTACGCACACCCCGGCAGTGGCAAGGAGTGTTCCGGGCTGTTTACGGCTGATTTCTGCGACTTTGGGCGCCCGACGTGACTTCGGTGAAAGCCGTCGATTTTTGCGACGTGCCGTTCTGGTACACCGGAATTACGAATCCGTTGGGCTGGAACGGAGCCGGCCACCGTGGTTGCCGTGCTCGCCGCGTCAGTTGGCGCCGAAGATCTGGTCGATGGTGATGATGTTCACCGGGCCGAGGTTCAGCGCGCGGATGCCGGGCTCAATCACCTTCCGGTCGCCAACCACCACGACGGCCATGCGGTCGGCACGAATGAAGGCACGCGCCACCCGCTGCACGTCGGCCGTCGTCACGGCCTGCACGTTCGGCACGTATCGCGAGAAGTAGTCGTCGGCCAGTGCGTAGACCAGCGTCTCTTCCAGGCGGCGCGAGATGTCGCCCGTGGTCTCGAAGCCGCTGGGCAGCCCCAGCGCGACGTAGTTTCTGCCGCGCGCCAGTTCATCCTCCGGCACCGGCTGCAGCACGCCGGTGAACTCATTGAAGAACTCCTTCAGCGACTCCGCGGTCTTGTCTGTCTGCACACCGGCAAACGCCGTGAACGGACCTGCGTCCACCCGCATGTCGAAGAACGAGTTCGCGCCGTAGGAATAGCCGTGTTCCTGACGGAGGTTCAGGTTCAGCCGCGACGAGAACGAACCACCGAGAATGGTGTTCATCACCTCGAGCGGGAAGTAGTCGGGCGTCGACCGCGGCACGGCGACGACACCAATGCGAATCTGCGATTGCGGGGCGCCAGGCTTGTCCACCAGGTAGACCTCGCGCCGCGTGCGCGCCGGCGGCGCCGGCTGCTTCACGTGTGTCACCACACCCGCTCCTGCCTTCCAGCCGCCGAAGCTCTTCTCCAGCAGCGGCACGATCGCGGCTGCCGTGACGTCGCCCACGACAATGAGGGTGGCGTTGTCGGGGCGGAATGCCGCTGTGTAGAACGCCCGGAGGTCGTCCACGGTGAAGGCGCGCAGCGTGGCGGCGGTGCCCATGGTGGCGGTGCCGAAGCGGTGCGTCGTGCCGAACAGGGCGCGCGCGACCGCCAGCGCCGCAATCGTGTTTGCATCGTCACGGCCCTGCAGCACCGTGGTCAGGCGCTGCTGGCGCAGTCGATCGAGATCGGCTGGTGCGAAGACCGGGCGCTGGGCGACGTCGGCCATCAACGGCAGCGCCTCGGCCAGTCGCGCCACTGGCGCGTGCAGGCGCACGGCGGACAGATCGCTGGAACTGGCGGCGCTGAGGCTGGCACCGAGGAAGTCGACCGCGTCCGCGAGTTCGAGCGATGACAGCGAGCCCGCACCTTCCATCAGCATGGCCGCCGTCAGGCTGGCGACGCCGAACTTACCCGCCGGATCGTCGGCGCTGCCGCTGCGGACCACGAGGTTGACCTGCGCTACCGGCACCTCGTGCTGTTCGACCAGCCAGACCTGCAGCCCGTTCGAGAGCCGCTGTTTCTGGATGGCCGGCAGCGTCAACGCGGGTGCTGGCCCCGGGACGGGTGGCTTCGTGCGATCGGGCGCCTGCGCCGAGAGCGAAGCCGCGGCCGTGAGGACGATCGCCGCAAATGTCAAACGCATGCGCATGGGAGACGTCACCTGTAAAAGACGTGTCGGACTTCACGAAGGCACGAAGCAAACCAGAGATGTCTGCTTCGTGGTCTTCGTGTCTTTGTGAGGGAGGTTACGGCGTGCTCTCCGGCGCCACCGTCAGCTCGACCCGGCGGTCACGCGGCAGGAAGGTCTGGACGGCCGCGCGGATGTCGGTGGGCGACAGCGACCGGTATCGCGACAGGTCTTCATTGAACCAGTCGGGATTGCCCGTCTCCGTGTAGTAGTTGTTCAACTGATCGGCCTTGCCCGAGAAGCCACCGACCCGTTCCATGCTGTTGTAGAACGACGACTCGATCTGGTTGAGCGCGCGCTGCACTTCGCGATCGGTCGGCGGTTCGTCACGCAGCTTCTCGATCTCCTCGTCGATCACCGCCTGCAGTTCCTCGACGGTGTGGCCGGGCTGCGGCGTGGCGCGGACGAGGAAGTAGGACGAGAGCGCCTGCGAGTTCTGGTAGGCGACGACGTTCTGCGCAATCTGCATGTCGTAGACGAGCCGTTTGTAGAGGCGCGAGTTCTTCCCGCCTGCCAGCACGTAGCCCACCAGGTCCATCGCGGCGTCGCCCGGGGCCAGCGCGGGCGGCGTCAGCCACGCCAGGTAGAGGCGCGGCAACTGCACACGGTCGGTGATCGTCTGCTTCGTCACGGCGGTGAGCATCACGCCGGGAATCGCGATCGGCACAACCGGGGCGCCGCCCTTGACGTCGCCGAACCACTTCTCGACCAGTGCTCGGGCGTTCACGGGGTCGAGGTCGCCGGCCAGCACCAGGCTGGCGTTGCCGGGCGCGTAGTACGTCTTGAAGAAGCTCACCACATCGTCGTAGCTGGCCGCCGTGAGGTCGGCCATGTAGCCGACCACCGGCCAGTGATAGGGGTGGCCTTCAGGGTAGAGCAGCTCGGTGAGTACCTGGCCCTCGGCCACGCCGTAGGGGCTGTTCTCCAGGCTCTGGCGGCGCTCGTTCTTCACCACGTCGCGCTGCTGGTCGACGCGAGCCTGATTCATCGAGTCGACGAGGAAACCCATGCGGTCCGACTCGAGGAAGAGCGCCAATTCGAGCGCGTTCGACGGGATATCGATCACGTAGTTGGTGCGGTCGTTCTCCGTCGAGCCGTTGTTGTCGGCGCCGGCCGCTTCGAGCAGCGTGTCGAACTCGCCCTCCGCCACGTGCCCGGAGCCGGTGAACATCAGGTGCTCGAAGAGGTGGGCAAAGCCGGTGCGGCCGGGTGACTCGCGCGCCGATCCGACGTGGTACCAGACGTTCACCGAGACAATCGGCGTGCTGTGGTCTTCGTGCAGGATGACGTGCAGGCCGTTGGCAAGCGTGAACTGGGTGTAGGGCAGTTGCAGCGGCGCGGCGGGCTGCGCCGTGAGCGACGCTGGCAGCAGAAGAGCGAGAACGGCGGCTACAACCAGCTTCATCGGTCGATTCTATGATGAAATACGGGCATGCCGGAGATGCGTCCACTCGTCGGGGTGATCATGGGCAGCCAGTCGGATTGGGAAACCATGAAGCAGGCTGACGATGTGCTTACGCAGTTCGGTGTGGCGCACGAGTGCCGGGTGGTGTCGGCGCATCGCACGCCGGCCCTGATGGCCGAATACGCGACCAGCGCGGTGGCCCGCGGGCTGGAAGTGATCATTGCCGGCGCTGGTGGTGCGGCCCACCTGCCGGGCATGGTGGCGGCGCAGACGGTGTTGCCGGTGATTGGCGTGCCGGTGCAGAGCAGGGCACTGAACGGCCTCGACTCGCTGCTCTCGATAGTCCAGATGCCGAAGGGCATTCCGGTGGCGACCGTGGCTATCGGCCCGGCCGGCGCTGCCAACGCGGGGCTGCTGGCGGTGTCCATTCTGGCGACCACCAGGCCCGACCTGCGCGCGAAGCTCGGGGCCTACCGCGTCGAGATGGCCAACGCGGCGATGAACAGCCAGCTGTCGTGAACACCTCCCGCATCGTTCCCGGTTCCACCATCGGCGTCCTCGGCGGCGGCCAGCTCGGACGCATGTTCGCCATGGCGGCGCGCCGCCTCGGCTACCGCGTGCACACGCTGGGGCCCGAGCACGATACGCCCACCGGACAGATTGCCGACGTCGAGATCGTCGCGTCGTACGACGACATCGATCAGGTGCGGGCCTTCGCCAGGGCCGTGGACGTGGTGACGTTCGAGTTCGAGAACGTGCCAGCGGCGGCGGTGGCGGCGGCAGCCGAGGCGGCGGTCGTGCGTCCGAACGGCGCGGCGCTCGAAGTGGCGCAGCACCGCGTCCGCGAGAAGCGGTTCCTCGCGAGCCGCGGACTGCCGGTGGCGCCGTATGTCGAGGTGCACAGCGAAGCCGACCTGCTGCAGGGGGTGGCCCGCATCGGACGTCCGGCCGTGCTGAAGACCGCGGCGCTGGGCTACGACGGCAAGGGGCAGGTGGCGCTCGGGCCGGACACCGATCCGCTGGTGGCCTGGGACCAACTCGGTCGTGCGGAGTGCGTGCTCGAGTCGTTCATCGATCTCGAACGCGAGATCTCGGTAATCGGAGCGCGCGGTGTCGACGGCTCGACCGCGTTCTTCGAGCCGTTCGACAACACGCACCGGCATCACATCCTCGACATCACCATGGCACCGGCCGATATCCCGGCCAGGCTCGCCTTCGATGCGATCGAGGTGACGCGCGAGGTGCTCGC
>JBKJMH010000014.1:0-3997 GCA_046596625.1 Vicinamibacterales bacterium
TAGCGTCTCCATCGCATCGTTGCGGACCTTCAGTCCGTCGATCGCCAGGTTGGTTGCATTGACACGGTCTGCATCGACGTATCTCAGCCACGGAAGCGGATGATTCACCTGTTACCCTCCGGTTGTCTGCGCGGCATCGCGCACTCACCGGAGAGCAAGATCGTCGCCGTCGAAGTATGATTTTTCGAATGGACCTCTACGCACCTGCCGATGCACCCGCCGCTGCCACGCTCCGCGAACGTGCAGACATCGACGACCGCTACAAGTGGAACCTGCAGAGCATCTTTCCCGACTGGCAGGCATGGGACGGGGCGTATGCCGAGCTCGACCGCGAGATCGGCGCGTTTGCCGAACGGCAGGGCTCGCTGGCCGGCGGTGCCGCCGCACTGCTGGCCGCGCTGCAGTTGCGCGATCGCATCGGGCAGCTGTCGTATCGGGTGTGGTACTTCGCGTCGCTGTGGTACGACCAGGACCAGCGCGACAATGCGATCAACGGGAAGCGGCAGCAGGTGCAGATCCTGTTCGCGAAGGCGGCACAGGCCTCGGCGTGGTTCGACCCGGAATTGCTGGCCATTCCACTCGCCACCGTGCAGCAGTGGATGCACGACGATGCGGCGCTGGCGGTCTACCGCTTCGCGCTGGAAGACCTCTACCGGCAACAGGAACACGTGCTCGACGAGAAGGGCGAACACCTGTTGTCGCTGTCGAGCCGATTCTCATCCGCACCGTACGACGCCTACTCGTCGCTCTCCACCGCTGACCTGAAGTCGCCGACGGTGACCTTGCCGAGCGGGGCTACGGCCACGCTCTCTTACGGCCAGTATCGTGCGCTGCTTGCCACGAACCGGCACCAGGCCGACCGCGCGGCGGCGTTCAGGGCGTTCCACGAAACCTACCAGGCGAACATCAACACCTACGCCGCGCTCTACAACGGTATCCTCCAGCGCGACTGGTTCCATGCGCAGGCGCGTGGCTATGCCACCATGCTCGACGCGGCGCTGCACGGTAACAATATCCCGACCGCCGTAGTGGAGAATCTCGTCGAGCAGGCCAGGGCGGGCGTGGCGCCGCTGCAGCGCTACCAGCGGCTGCGCCGCCGCGTGCTGGGGCTCGAGACGTACTACGGCTACGACTCGGCGATTCCGCTCGTCGACCTCGACGAGAAATATCCGTACGACCAGGCACTCGAGTGGCTGCCGCAGTCGGTGGCGCCGCTCGGCGAGGCCTACCAGCAGCGCATGCGCGAGGCGCTGGCCGGCCAGTGCATCGACGTGTTCGAAAACGTCGGCAAGCGGAGCGGTGCCTATTCGGCACCGGTCTATGGCTGCCCGCCGTTCATGTTGCTGAATCACAACGACACGCTCGACTCGGCGTTCACGCTGGCGCACGAGATGGGGCACTCGATGCACACCGTGCTGGCGCACGCGCACCAGCCCTTCACCTATGCCGGCTACACGATCTTCGTGGCGGAAGTGCCGTCCACGCTGAGCGAGGCGCTCTTCCTGCGCTTCATGCTCGAGCGCACCACTGACCCGAAGCAGCGCATCGTCCTCCTTCAGCACGCCATCGACGGCATCGTCGGCACGTTCTACACGCAGGTGATGTTCGCCGACTTCGAACTGCAGGCGCACCGCCTGGTGGAAGCCGGCAAGCCGATCACCGCCGACGTGCTGAACGCGCTCTACTTCGGCCTGCTGAAGGCCTACCACGGTGACGCGTTCGATTACGACGAGCTGTCGGCGGTGACGTGGGCGCGCATCCCGCACTTCTTCGGCACGCCGTACTACGTCTACCAGTACGCCACCTGCTACGCGTCGAGCGCACAGATCCTCAAGCAGATCCTCGGCGCGTCCGATGCGGACCGCCCGAAGGCCGTGAGCCGCTACCTCGACCTGCTGAAGGCGGGCGGCAGCGACCATCCGATGGCGCTGCTGCAGCGCGCCGGCGTCGACCTCAGCCAGCCGGAAACGGTGCAGGCCGTGGTGCAGCAACTCGACGATCTGGTGACGCAACTCGAACAGGCGATCGCGCAACTCTGACTCCCATGCACACCAATCCGTCCGACGACGACCTGCGCAGGCTACTGACCGAAGCGACGACGGTGGCGATGGTGGGGGCGTCGAGCAACCCCGAGCGGAGCGCGCACGGCATCATGCGGAAGTTGCAGAGTGTCGGCTACCGCGTCATTCCGGTGAACCCGAAGGAAACCGAGGTGCTCGGCGAGAAGGCGTATGCGCGGCTGGAGGATATTCCCGAACACGTCGATATCGTCGACGTCTTCCGTCGCGCCGAGGACACGCCGCCGATTGCCGATGCTGCGGTGGCGATTGGCGCCCGTGCGCTGTGGTTGCAGTCCGGCATCAGCAACGACGAGACGGCGGCGCGCGCTGCAGCCGGTGGCCTCATGGTGGTGATGGACGCGTGCATCGGTGTGATGCACAGCCTGCTGCGAGTCGGGAAGAAGTAGGAAGTAGGAGTCAGAACTGTCGTAGCTGCCGACCTTGAGGTCGGCCCGGATCAGCGAACCTGAAGGTTCGCGGCTACGCCAATGGCGTCACTGTCCGCTGCCCATCAGGTGGACGGCGCGTACTTCGGCGGCGGCGCGATGGCCCGACTCCACCGCACCGTTCATGTAGCCCTGCCAGCGCAGGCTGGTGTGTTCACCGGCGAAGAACAAACGTCCACACGGCTGCGCCAGCCAGCCGCGCAGGCTGGGCTTGAAGGCCGAATCGAACATCGCGTAGCCACCGCGCGACCACGGGTCCGACTCCCAGCGCGTCTGCCGCCACGCCACCAGGTCGGTCTGCATCGCGCCCAGCCAGTCCAGTCCGCGCACAATTCCCTGAATCCCGTCGCGCTCCATGATGCTGGAGGTGGCATCGGAGGCGGAGCCGCCGGCCAGCAGCGCCAGAATCCCCGGCTTGCCCCGCTGTTCCTCGTTGCCCTCCCAGCCAGCGCCAATCGGCAGCGGCGAGCCGAACGCGCGGGGCCGGCCGGTCTTGCGCCAGAAGCGCGAGGTGAACTGCAGCAGCGTCTTGGTGCCGCGGCCGTAGGGGAGCGACGCCACCGCTTCGTGCTGCTGCGCCGGAAGCGCGGGCGTGATGGGCATGCGGCGGAGCAGTGGGGCAGGCAGGGCCAGCACCAGGTAGTCCGCCTGCACCTGGGTGCGCGACCGGCCGTTGCGGAGCGAGGCGCGAACGGTGCCGCCCCGCTGCGACACAGCCAGCAGTTCGGTATTCAGGTGCAGCCGTTCACCAAGCAGTGCGGCGAGCACGGCGGGGAGGCGGTCGTTCCCGCCTTCGATACGGAACATCTTGCCCGGAGCCGTGGCGTCGTCCTGCGAGAACTGATCGACCAGCTGGAGAAGCGACAGCTCCTCGGGGTCGGCCAGGAAGAAGCCGCGCAGGCCCATACAGGTTTCTCGAAGCTCGCTGTTGGCGCCGATGTCGTCGAGCCACTGCGCCACCGAGCGGCGTCCCATCTCGGCCGCCACGGGCGAATCCCACCGGCGTTCGCTCCAGACGTAGCGTTGGGCGAGCCCGGCCAGCTCCTGGCCGACGCGCTCCCAGCCGCGCGCCGCGCTGCGGGGCACCAGGCGCACCGCACCGGTCTTGTCGGGACGCGCGTAGCCAAAGCCGTTGACCAGAATGCGAACCTGCGTCAGGCCGAGCTCGTCGGCGAGGGAGCGGATTGCCCGCTGTTCCTCGTCGATCATGTCGCCGCCGGCCTCGGCGTGCTGGCCGTCGACGAAGCCGTCGCGCAGCGTCCAGACCCGACCGCCGACCCGGTCGCGCGCTTCGACGACGGTGACGGCGGCGCCCATGGCGGCGAGGTCGCGGGCGGCCACCAGCCCAGCCAGGCCGGCTCCGGCCACCAGCACGGAGGCGCCGCTCAGGCTCAAATCGGGCGTTGTCACAGCATCAACTCTAATGGGGAATGGCTCGCCCGGTGAGCCCGTGTTTCCGAGCGACCCGAACACCGGGACGGATGCGCCGCA
>JBKJMH010000075.1:0-5808 GCA_046596625.1 Vicinamibacterales bacterium
ACGCTGCGGATGTTCTATGCGCTCGGCGCGCGCTACATGACGCTCACCCATAACTCGAACACGCCGTGGGCGGACGCCGCCAACGACACGCCGGTGCACAACGGACTCACCCCGTTCGGCGAGACGGTCGTGCGCGAAATGAACTGGCTGGGCATGCTGGTGGACCTCTCCCACGTCTCGGCTCAGACGATGGCGCGAGCGCTGGATGTGACCGAGGCGCCGGTGATGTTCTCGCACTCGTCCGCCAGGGCCATCTGCGGCGTGCCGCGCAACGTGCCCGATGACATCCTCCGGCGGCTGCCACGGAACGGCGGCGTAGTGATGGTCAACTTCTACAACGGCTTCGTTCCGCCCGACTGCCTGCAGTACAGCGAGCGGGCGGCGGCGGCGGAGCAGCGGTTGCGGCTGCAGTTCCCGAAGGATCCGAAGGCGGCGCAGACGGCCATCGACACGTGGACCCGGGACAACCCGCCGCGATCGACGCTGGCGCAAGTCGCCGACCACATCGATCACATCCGCACGGTGGCCGGCATCGATCACATCGGCATCGGCAGCGACTTCGACGGCATCGACGGCCAGGCGCCGGCAGGGCTGGAGGACGTCTCGACCTACCCGGCGCTCGTCGCCGAGCTGCTCCGACGCGGCTACTCGGATGCCGATGTCGAGAAGATCAGCGGCGGCAATATCCTTCGCGTCCTGGCGGCGGCCGAGCAGGTGGCGGCGAGGCTGCAGCAGCAGCGGGGACCGTCAACCGCAACGCTCGCGCCGCTGGAGAGGGAGTAAGCGCGGAAGAAGGGCGTGGCGTGAAAGGCCTGCGCCCGCGCCGACCGCCGTCGTCCGTGCGCCGGCTGCAAGTCGAGAAACAGTGCGAGGCCTTGATCGATCGAGGCGAGTTCTGGCGCCGGCAGCTGACGCATCCGCACAACTTTCCGCAGAAGCCGTTCACGGTGGATGCCAAACGATCCCATCAGAGCATTCAGACGGCCCGTCTTGAGGCGGGCAGCCCGACGCGGGCGAGCAAGGCTTCGAATCGAACGTGGCAGTGCAGCGGTTGGAAGCAGGGGTCCGCCCCCATGAGCACCACGCCGCTCAGCCGCGCCTCGCAGGCCGCCTCCAATACGTCGACGGCCGCGTCGTGCTCGCCGAGTCTGGTGAGCACGGCTGCGGCCGCCATTTCCGGTGTCCCGAACAGACCGGCGCCCTGCTGGACGGCCGACAGTTTCTCCAGCAAGTAGCCACGTTCGCCGCCCGAGGCCCAGCCCTTGCGCAGCGCCTCGGCCAGGTCGAGCGATTGCTGTGCGAGACGGAGCGCGGTCTCCACGCGTTCGATCGCCTGTGCGTAGTCACCGCGGCTCTCCGCATGCCCAGCCATCATGGCGTACGCGGCGGCGGACCCTGGCGCGACGTCCAGCACGCGGTGAAGCTGTGTCAGCGCCTCGTCGGTGCGCCCAGTGAAGTAGCAGGCCCACGAGACCGACAGCACGGTGAGCGGCGACACCGGGTCGAGCGCCTCGGCAGTGCGCGCCTCCGCGACCGAGTCGTCCGACCGGCCGCACGCCGACAGGTAAAGCGCATGAAATGCACGGGTGGTCGCGAGGCGCGGGTTGAGCGCAATCGCGCGAGCGAATGCCGCGCCTGCAGCCGGGAGGTCCCACGCGCCGAACAGCAGCGTCAGCGCCAGGGCGGCGTGCGCTTCAGCGGAGTTCGGGTCGAGAGCGAGCGCGCGTTCGGCGGCCGTGCCGGCGCGCGCCATGGCGGTGGCCGGATCGGTATAGCCGAAGTAGGCGGATGCCCCGAGCGTATCTGACAGCCCCGCCCACACTGGCGCATAGTCGGGATCGGCGAGGATGGCCTGCTCGAAGTGCTCGATGGCCTTGGCGAACGCTCTCGACCCCCATTGCTGGAAAGCGTGTCGTCCACGCAGGTAGTGCTCATAGGCCGCAGGAGCGGGCAGATGTGCCGCCGCGGTCCGGCGCGCCGGCTTCCTTGTTCCGCCCAGCTTCCGGCTCAGCGCGTCCACGATCTCTGACGCCAGTGCCTCCTGCAGCGCGAAGACTTCGGTCGCGGGCCGCACGAACCGCTGTCCCCACAGCTGTGCGTTGGTGGGCGCGTCGATCAGTTCGGCCTGCACGCTCACCTGCCCGCCACGCGCCACGAGGCGGCCGGTGACGATTGCGCTCACGTTCAGCTCTGCGCCGATGCGCATCGGCTCGAACGCGCGACCCGCATACCGCTGTGCCATCGTGCGCGGCACGACGCGCAGGCGTGGAAGCTCGGCGAGAGCGTTGATGAGGATATCGGCCAGGCCGTCGCTCAAGTACTCGAGCTCCGTGTCGCCACTCTCGTTGACGAACGGCAGGACGGCCACCGCTTTCGTGGCGCCGCGGCCAGGCCGCCCACCCCGACCCAGCGACCGCACCGACGTGTCGTGAAGGAGCGCCTGCAGCGCGAGTGCCACATCGCGCGCGGACTGGAACCGCGCGGCCGGCTGCTTTTCCAGACAGTGGAGGATGACCCGTGCTACCTCGAACGGAACCTGCGCGCCGCTCTCCGCGATCGGACGCGGGTCCTCGCGCAAAATGGCCGACAGGGTTTCGGCGACCGTCGGATAGTTGAACACCCGGCTCCCGGAGACGAGTTCATACAGGACACAGCCGAGCGAGAACACATCGCTGGTCGGAGCGATCGGCCCGCCGCGAGCCTGCTCGGGCGACATGTAGCCGAGTGTCCCGACCACCAGGCCGTGCTCCCGCCCGGGCCCGAGGGTGAGATGCGCGTCGGCGGGGCCCGGCGCCATGACCTGCTCCGCCAGGCCGAAATCAAGGATCTTCACTCTGCCGTCCCGCAGCAGGAACAGATTCTCCGGCTTCAGATCGTGATGGACGATGCCGAGGGCGTGCACGGCGGCCAGTCCGTCGGCGACAGCGATACCGAGCGCGGCCGCTTCCCGCCACGGCAGCGCTCCGCGCGTCACCCGGTCGCGCAGCGATTCGCCGTCGAGCAGTTCGGTCACCGCGTAGGGCATCCCCTCCTGCACGCCGAAATCGTGAATCGCCAGGATGTTGGGGTGGGACAGCGCCGCCACCGTGCGGGCTTCGTGCTCGAAGCGGGCCATGGCCGCCGCGTCGCCCGCCAGGTGATCCGACAGAACCTTGACCGCGACGTCGCGCCCGAGCCTCGAGTCGCGCGCGCGATACACCTCGCCCATACCGCCGGCACCCAACGGTGCGATAACTTCATACGGACCGAAGCGAGTTCCAGCAGTGACCGTCAAGGAAGACATACCGGCGCAATTCTAGCCCGGTCGCGCGGTTACGAGGATTAGGAAGACGGGAAAGCGGTGGAAGGTCTGCTGGTCGAGCGTCGTCACCGACTCGACGGGGCCGCCGGCAGCGGCGATCCGGGATAGCGGTCCACTGGCGGTACCAAACAGGATGACGTCGCCGCATTCCACGTCCCGCCGCGACCGCCGCCGGCGGAGGTGAGGGTCCGCGGCTTTCACGGTGCCATCCGGCTGCACCTTGATGTTCGCGGGTTTCAAGTCGCGATGGATGATGCCCTCCTCGTGCGCTGCCTCAAGGGCTTCAGCGACCTGCTTCGCAATGGGGAGCGCTTCGCCAAGCGGGATCGCGCCCGTCGCGCGCCCATTCCTCCCTCACCGAGGAAGACACGATCTCGAACGGACTGAGGCGCGTGCCTGGCGTGAGCACGGTGGGTGTCAAGGCTGGCGGAATCTTATCGCGGACGGCTACGTCCTCGACTAGTTGAACCGAGGCGTACGGCGCTCCCAGTCATAGAAACTGAATGCGTGCTGCGTCAGCGGCGGTGGCGGCGGCAGATAACCGTCGGCGACGATCATCGCGTCGATGTAGTCGAAGATCAGTCTGGCGACATCAGGTGTGTTCACCGAGTGAAACCATACGGACCGACCGTCGAACACCAGACTGACGACGTTCGCCAGCGTGCACGGGCCGAGGCAGCCGCCTTTGGTCAGGTGCACGGTCTTCTTGAGGCGTCGTCGTACCCATTCCTGCTTGAACGTATCGACAGGAACTGGCGCGTAGCCGCGCTCGACATCTCCACAACAGCAGCTGCCGTAGCAATAGGACACGTGCGCCCGACGCTGGACGATGTGCACTTCGTGACCGTCGGTCCGCATGACTGACGCGCGGAACGTCGGTCGGTCGCCGGTCTGCTTCAGCTCGACCGGCTGTCCGTGCGGCGTGTTCCGGTACGCCTCGGCCCAGGCCTCCTTGCGGGCCTCGAGCGCCGGGGCTACAGCCAATCCGCGCTCGGTGGTCAATCGCTCGAGTGCCGCTACCCAATGATGGTAGTAATGCGACCCATCGTCGGGTTCGCCGCGACTCATTGCCGCAGCCAGTTCATCGCCAAGTGCGGCGGCCCATTCCTTCCACGTGAAGTGGCCATCCGCCGACAGACGCACAGCAAGCGCGAAGGCTTGCGCCTGCCATGGCTCGGCGAACACCGGCTCGCCTTCGTCTCGAGGGAGCGAGGGCAGTGCAGCCAGCGCGGCGTCCGTGGCCGCAGCGTCAGGCGCGCTCAATGTAGTCTTCCCACACGTCGACGAACACCGAGTCGCGCGGAGACGCAGCAGCCCCCCAGAGCTCGCGCGCCGCGAAGCGCACGGTGTAGACGTGTTGAGGTTTACCCACCGGCTCTCCTGCCGCGTTGGTGTCCTGCAGCGCCCACACGCCGTGATCCTTCATGACGACGCCGCGCTTGCCGCGCACGTAGCGGGGAAGCCGTATGTGCCCCTCAGGGTGAACGTTCCTCGCGCGCACCCGTTGGCCCGCACGATAGCCCGCACGAACCGGCAGGTTCAGCCGCGTAGTCCCTGGAATAGCGCCCGGCACCGGCGGCGGTGCAGGGGGAATGGTTGGCTTCGGCCTCGAGGTATCCGCACGCCCGCTCGCCAGTTCATCGCGGGTGATGTAGCCGCTGCGAACGAGACGATTCACCGTGACGGTGAACCATCGCTCGTAGTAGGGCATGCGGAGGTACTCGGAGGGAGAGATCTGCTCGAGCTCGAACCGGAAACTTCGCCAGATGCCTCGACCGTATGGGCCGGTGGCACGGTTCAGCGCCCAGACGCGTCCTTCCCAGGTTTCGCGAAACACCGGCTGGTCCGGATCGTGTCCAATCGGTCCCATCCCGTGCATGCCGCCCATGTCGTGGATGCCGTTCAAGGTCGGCCTCCTGCTGGTGCGTGCACCAGGCCCACGCCAATCATCGAATCGCGCGTGACCAGGTCCGCGAGCGCTTCCTCCGACATGCCTTCGGTACCAGCCGGCCGCTGTGGCAGCACGAGATACCGGACATCCGAGGTGCTATCCCAGACGCGCACCTCGACGTCGTCCGGCAGATCCACGCCGAACTCGCGCAGCACACCACGTGGATCGATCACGGCACGCGAGCGATAGCCCGAGGACTTGTACCACGCGGGTGGCAGGCCCAGGGTCGGCCAGGGGTAGCACGAGCACAACGTGCAGACGACCATGTTGTGTACCGTCGGCGTGTTCTCGACCACGACCATGTACTCGCCCTGGGCGCCGGTGTATCCAAGTTCGGCGATCGCGGCAGAGCCGTCCGTCATGAGGTGACGTCGATATTCAGAGCTGGTCCAGGCACGCGCCACAACTCGCGCGCCGTTGCGGGGACCGATGCGGTGCTCGTAGATCTGGACGATCTCATCGAGCGCCGACGATTGGACCATGCCCTTTTCGATCAGCAGCGATTCGAGGGCCTTGACGCGAAGGGCGATGTCCGACGGGACCGCCTGCTCGTCGT
>JBKJMH010000164.1:0-12565 GCA_046596625.1 Vicinamibacterales bacterium
GGCGGACCAGCCAAGCTTCGTCGCCAGCGTAACGGCCAGTGCACACACGCCCACGGGCGCCAGCACCAGGATGCGACCGACCAGACGCTGCATCGTCTCGGCGATGGCTTCGACGACGCGCAGCAGTGGGTCCTGCTTGCCGGGAGTGATGTGTGCCAGTGCCAGCCCGAAGAGCACCGAGAAGATGATGAGCGGGAGCATGGCGCCGTCGGCTGCCGCCTTGATCGGGTTCTGCGGCACGAGGTCGATGAACCATCCGCCCAGCGAAGGCGCCGCAGCGGTGACAGTCGAGCCCGCCGTGGTCGTGCCGCGCAGCGCCATCGCCGCGGTCTGATCGATGGAGAGGCCCGCGAACATCCACGTCGACACGACGGCACTGCCAGCGGCCGCGACGGTCAAGAGCACCAGCGAGATCACGAGTGCGCGGACGGCCGTGCGACCGAGGCCTGCCGACGCCGACGCGGAGCCAATGCTGGCCACGAGCAGCGACGTCACCAGAGGAATGGCCGTCATCCGGACCAGGTTGACGAAGACCGTCCCGATCGGTCCAAGCACGGCGAGGACGGCGACTGCCGCCGGGGAGCCATTGCCTGCCAGCATCGACCCGAGGGCGAAGCCGAGCACGAGCCCGATCAGGACGCGAATCGGTAGTGCCGGCATGCGCGTCATTCTACCGCGCCATTTCGCGTGAGGGCGCCGGCCGTTCCCGCGTAACATACGCCCCGAATCATTGAGGGGTTCTCACATGCGATATCTGCGCTACGCGGCGTTCGTGATCGGAGTCCTGACGGCGAGCCTGCCCGCGCCTGTGCAGGCACAGGCGGCCACCAAGGCCATGTTCCAGGACAACTACGCCGACGTGAACGGCCAGCGGCTGCACTACGCCAGCATCGGCAAGGGCGACCTCGTGCTGTTCCTGCACGGCTACCCGTCGTTCTGGTACCAGTGGAAAGACCAGATGGCCGAAATAGGGAAGGACCATCTCGCCGTGGGGCTCGACATGCGCGGCTACAACCTGTCGTCGCGACCCGAAGGGCTCGAACCCTACGAGATGACCCACCTCGTCGAGGACCTGCGGCAGTTCGCGGAGAAGATTGCCGGCAAGGGAAAGAAGTTCACGCTTGTCGCGCACGACTGGGGCGCCAATGTCTCGTGGGTGTTCGCCATCATGCATCCCGAGATGCTCGACCGGCTGATCATCGTCAACGGCGCGCACCCGATTCTCTCCGAACGCGAACTGCGCGAGAACCCCGCCCAGCGCTACGCCAGCAACTATTTCTTCGTCTTCAACAAGTACCTGGCGGCTGGCGAACAACCGGTGGACGAGAGCACGACCGTCGAGACCGCAACGCGCCGCGCGCACACGGGCTTCGTCGAGGCGGAGGTGAAAGCCGGGCGCTACACCGAAGCCGACCGTCAGGCGTGGATCGACGCCTGGTCGCAGCCCGGTTCCACCACGGCGGGCCTGAACTACTACCGCGCCAACCACCGCAACCCGCCGTTCAACGAGACGCATCCCGCCTCGACGATTCCGCGTTCGTGGTCCGCCACCGAGATGCTGAAGGGGGCGAAGTCGACGATTCTGCAGGTGCCGACGCTGGTCATCTGGGGCATGAAGGACTCGGCGATTCTCACTGGTCACCTGAGTGGTCTCGAGAAGCTGGTGCCGCACCTCTGGGTGAAGCTCTACCCGGACGACGACCACTGGATCATGCTGGCAAAAAACCTCCAACTCGCGCAGGACATGCGGCGCTTCATCGACGCCCAGGCCACCTTCCCGAAGGAGTCGGTCTATCGCGTCGCCCGCTAGCGGCGTAGTGAGGCCTTGCCTATTGGTGTAGTCGCGCACCTTCAGGTGCGCCTTGCATCGCCGAACTGAAGGTCGGCAGCTACGTACTGGTGCGCCGCGCCGCGTAGAAAATGTCGGCTCGCGAGAAGAGCCGACATTCGTGGCGCACCCGTGTTGCACCGCCGGGTTCGCCGCTATAATCCGGCGTCATGACGAAGACTTCGCTCGCTGTTGTTGGAGTGGCACTCGCTGGTGTGTTGTCGGGCGTGCTCGTCGCGCAGGACCGCGAGGTGGCGCGGCAGGCGCTGATCGCCCGCGGCAAGTCGCTCGACCTTGGCACTCCGTACGTGCCGCCACCAGGCGAGAAGATCGAACACTACGCGTCGGGCTACGCCAAGATCATGTGCACGGCGGTGTTCGTCTCGGGCCTCGACCCGGCCTTTGCCGCGGAGAACGTCGGCTACTTCACGGCGCCGTACGAGTCGCGCAAAGAACTCGGCACGCCGAAGATCGACCGTCAGAAGCAGACGGTCGAAGTGACCATGCCCAACGGCACCGTGCGCGTCGCCAAGCACGTCGGCAGCCAGGGGTGCGTGACGCTGCCGATTGGCAAGACCGACGTGTTCTTCACGCCCTCAGTCGTGACGCCGAAGGTGCCCGACCCAAAGACGACGGCGTGGCCGATGGGCGACCTGCTGCCTGGTGGTCCGCCAGCCGCGGGTGTGGACGCGGCGAAGGTGCTGGCGGCAGTCGAGGCCGCGTTCGATCCCGCCGCAATGACCGGCGCCTTCGTCGTCACCTACAAGGGGCGCATCATCGCCGAGCGCTACGGCGACAACATTACGCCGACCACACCGCTCGAAAGCTGGTCGATGGGCAAGAGCCTTAGCGGCACGCTGATGGGCATCCTCATCAAGCAGGGTGTCTACACGCTCGATCAGCCGGCGCCGATTCCTGAATGGCAGACGCCGGGCGACCCCCGCCAGAAGATTCGCATCCGCGACATCCTGAACATGTCGAGCGGCCTGCGGATTATCTCGCCGAACGACCCCGACTACGACGAGAAGGGGACCTACCCGGATCATCTCTACTACTACACGGGTTCGATCGACTCGTTCAAGTACGCGGCGACGCGTCCGCAGCAGTGGGCACCGGCCACCGTCGGCCGCTATCGCAACACCGACCCCGTGCTCACCAACTACATGACACGGCTGGCCGTGGAGAAGCGCGGCGAGAACTATCACGCCTGGCCGCAGCGCAACCTGTTCGACAAGCTTGGCATCCGCACCTTCGTGATGGACACCGACCCCTACGGCAACTTCCTCACGCACGGTTACGAGTCGGCGTCGGGCCGCGACTGGGCGCGCATCGCCAACCTGTATCTCCAGGACGGCGTGTGGAACGGCGAGCGCCTCCTGCCCGAGGGCTACGCGAAGTTCGTCGGCACGCTGGCGCCGGCCTGGGTGGCCGACAACCGGCCGCAGTACGGCGGTCTATTCTGGGTGAACGGCGACGGTGCCTGGCCCGCGCCGAAGGACATGTACTTCATGTCGGGCGTTGGCGGACAGCAGGTGATGATCATCCCGTCGCACCAACTCGCCGTGGTGCGCCTTGGCCACTACAAGGGTGTGCAGGCCGCTGGCCGGGCGACGCGCCGGGCGGTGGGCATGCTGGTCGAGGCCGTGCAGCCGGTGCGGTAGGGGGAGACGGCACGGCGCCACGGCACAAGGCTCGTTCGGACCTGAGCGGACGCACCGTCGGCGGCTACGTCCATTACCGTGGTAATCTTTGCGCATGGCGCTTGCGCATTCGAAACTGACGGCTCAAGGTCAGGTGTCAGTTCCAGCCAAGGTGCGGCAACGACTCGGCGTCGGTCCAGGATCGGTGCTGGAGTGGCACGACGAGGGCGACCGCGTCATCGTGCGCAAGGCCGGCCGGTACTCGTCCGAAGACATTCATCAGGCCGTGTTTTCCAAGGCTCCGCAGCGGCGAACCCTCGAGCAGCTCAAGGCCGGAATTGCGCGCTACATGAAGAAGCGGCATGCGAGCCGTTGACACCAACGTCCTGGTCCGACTCATCACCCGCGACGATGTCAGGCAGGTGTCCGCAGCCGACGCGTTCGTCGCCAAGGGGGCGTGGGTCTCGCACCTGGCGGTCGCTGAGACCACGTGGGTCTTGTCGTCGGTCTACGACTGCGATGCCGATGCGATTGCGACGGCGGTGGAGATGTTGCTGAGCCATGAGCACCTCACCGTGCAGGACGCGGAGGTGGTCGCGGCGGCCGTGGCGCAATTTCGGCAGCAGCCACGAGTCGAGTTCTCCGATTGCCTCATGGTGGAAATCGCCCGCAAGGCGGGGCACCAGCCGCTCGGCACCTTCGACCGCCACCTCGGAAAGCTCGATGGAGCGCAGCGGTTGTGACGGGCTTTCTCGCACGGCTCCTGACCCCTGCGCAGGTTCCGGCTCTCACGCGGAACCGCGTCTACACCTCATACGCAGTGGCCATCGTCACTGACGTGGTGCAGTTCGGGCTCGGACCGCTCGGGTGGGCGGGAGCGGACCAGGTGCTCGACGTGATTGCCGCCGCCGTCCAGTACCGGCTCCTCGGGTTCCACCCGTTGTTGCTGCCGACCTTCCTGCTCGAGTTCCTGCCGGTTACCGACATGCTGCCAACCTGGACGGCCTGCGTGGCGCTGGTCATCAGCACCCGGAAGGCGCGCATCGACGACGACCCGCCGCCTCCCGGCCCGGGTCAGGTGATCGACGTCTAGCTACGGCCGAAGCGGTTTCTTCAGGATGTAGAATTCAAGGTCTGCCCGCTTCGGAACCCCGAAGCGTTCGTCGCTGTAGGGGAACGGCTTCGTCTCTCCGGTCTTCGTGTAGCCCCGACGTTCATACCACGCGATGAGCACCTCGCGCTGCACGATGACGGTCATGTGCATCTCGTGCGATTGCCAGTGCGCCAGCGCCCACGCCTCCGCTGCCTCGAGCATGCGCCGGCCGGTGCCCTTTGCCTGAAGCGTTGGCTGGGTCGTGAGCATGCCGAGATAGCTGTTCGTGCCCTGCCGTTCCAGTTGGACACAGGCGACGATGGCGCGGCCCTGTTCGTGGACGAGGACGACGTTGCCGTCGGTGGCAATCTCGGTGGCGAGCCGCTCTTCGTCGATGCGGATGCCGCCAACCAGATCGGCTTCAGTGCTCCAGCCGGCCCGGCTGCTCTCGCCGCGATAAGCGGAGTTGACGAGGGCGACGACAGCGGAAACATCACTCGCAGTCGCGAGCCGAATCGGAAAGTCGGCGGACATAGGGCGTGGGCTGAGCTAAACAGAGGCGGCCGGGGCGTGTCAACGCGCACGCGCTACGTAAGGCGCCACGCAAGTCGTAAGCGCCGGCAGAGGCGCGACGCCGAATCTGGCCTGAATGCGCACAGCCGAGGCGGCATCGGCCTTGCGCTAAACCCGGGCGGTCAATTGTCTGGTGCCTAACACCCTGAGGAGAGCTCGATGAAGAAACTGTTCCTGACACTCGCAATGACGGTCGGTGCGCTCGGCGCCGGCGTCGCGTCGGCTCACGCCGACGTCTACACGCTCACAGCCACACTGACCGGCATCGAAGAGACGCCGGCGCCAGGCCTCAATACCGGCGCCTTCGGCTCGGCGACGATCACGCTCGACACGACGGCTCGCACGGTGAGCTACCGCGTCGACGTCTTCAACCTGCCGAGCGGTGTCACGGCCAGCCATATTCACGTCGGCGGCGTCGGCACGGCCGGCCCGGTCATCATCAACTTCGCGCCGCCCCTGAACGCCTCGAACGACTTTGCCTATGCCGGCACCGTGCCCGAGGCGCAGTGGATCTTGCGTCCGGACCAGGGCCTCCGGTCGGGTGAGGACATCATCCAGGCGCTGCTCGGCAACAACACCTACGTGAACGTACACAGCACGGTGAATGCCGGCGGTGAAGTCCGCGGCCGCCTCGTGCTGAAGCAGAACTAGGAACGACACCGTGCACTGCCTGACACGGTTCAGGTCCATCGCCGTGGCTGCATGCGTCGCACTGTTGTGCGGCGCATGCGGCGGTGCCAATCCGTCCAGCCCGTCGTCCGGCAGCCCCGGCGGCGCGACGAGCGGCGGCGGCAGCACCACGACCGGCGCCACCATCACGATTACTTCAGCCGGCATCAGCCCGAAGAGTGTCACCGTGGCGTCGGGCAGCTCGGTCACCTTCATCAACAACGACAGTCAGCCGCACGACATGTCGTCCGATCCCCATCCGCAGCACACCGACTGCCCGGAGATGAACGGGGTCGGCTTCATCCAGCCCGGTCAGACGAAGTCGACCAACGCCTTCCGCACTGTGCGGACGTGCGGCTTCCACGACCACAACCAGCCCTCGACGGTCTCGCTGCAGGGCAACATCGTCATCCAGTAACGGCGCGTCTACGCTGCGGTCCAGCCGGGCCGGACTTGTGGTGTAACTGCCGACCTTCAGGTCGGCCTGCTGTCTCAGCGCGCGACGGCGCGCGTGAACAGGTAGTCCTGTCGCACGGTGTTCTCGCTGTAGTACGGGCGCGCCAGCTCCATGTACTCGTGACGCACCGCCGCAAGCTTCTCGGGCTCGGCCATGAGCGTGGCCACCAGGTTCTGCATCGGCCCCACCGAGTGCTCCATGAACTCGCGGAAGTGATCGAGGCTGAGAGCGGGGAAGTGCATTGCGCCGCGCATGAAGAACGGTGGCTCGAACCCCGCCGCCAGGCGCTCGGTCACGATCGCCGGGTTGCCCCACAGTGGCGGCGGCGCCGCGCCCGGAGGGGGCGGCGGGGAGTAGCGGCCGATGAAGGCGAAGAGCCGGCCGACGAAGTGTTCGGGCGGCCAGGTCGCGAGCACCACGCGCCCACCCGGCTTCAGCACGCGTCGCATCTCCGCGATGGCCACGTCGGGCCGCGGCGCGAACATGTGGCCGAACTCACTGGTGACCACGTCGAACGAGGCATCCGGATAGGGGAGCGCTTCGGCGTCGCCCTCCTGCCATTCCACCACGACTCGCGCGATGCGCGCGTTGTGCCGCGCTTCGTCGAGCAGCGCGGCCGTCAGGTCGAGCGCCTTTACCTCCGCGCCGATGCGTGCTGCTGTAATCGCGACCACACCGGTGCCGGTCCCCACGTCGAGCACCTGCTCGCCTGCCGCAATGCCGCCGAACGCCACCAGCCGTCCCGCCACCGGTGTGGTGAAAACCGCGGTGGGTGCAAACGAACTCCACATCTGGCGTTGACGTGCCTTGAATGCCTCGAAGGGGTCGGTGCCGGTCATGGTGTCCTCCTCTGGCACGGCTACGTGCCGTGCGTCGCTGCATGGTATATCCCCCTTATGTACGATCGGAGCTCAGCCATGAACATCCGACACTTTCACGAAGCGTGCGACGCGTCGGCAGCGGTGCGACTTGGCAGTTCGACGCAGTTCGCCACCGCGAGCGATGAAGACAACGTGCTGCGTATCTACGACCGCAGTGCGCCTGGGGCGCCGCTGTCGCGGACGGACGTGACCGCGTTTCTCGCACCGGACGATCCGGACGACCCCGAAGGCGACCTGGAGGGGGCGGCGCTGCTCGGTGATCGCATCTACTGGATCGGGTCGCACGGCCGCAGCCGCAAGGGAAAGGAGCGGAGGATTCGTCAGCGCCTGTTCGCCACGGCGGTGGACAGCCGCGACGGCGTCGTCAGGCTGGTGCCGGCCGGTGCGCCGTACGTGCGCTTGCTGTCCGACCTGATGGCGGCGCCCACCTTACGGAGATTTGATCTGGCGTCGGCCTCGTTGCGGAAGCCCGAAGACCCCGGTGGCCTCAACATGGAAGGGCTCGCAGCGGCGCCCGACGGGGCGCTGCTGGTCGGATTCCGCAATCCGGTGCCTGACGGACTCGCCCTCATCGTTCGGATCGATAACCCCGTGCAGTTGATTGACGGGAAGGACGACGTCGCGCGCGTCGTGATGGGTGGTCACCTCGACCTCGGCGGTCGCGGCATCCGCGCGTTCGAATTTGTCCCGTCCATGGGCGGCTACCTTATCGTCGCCGGCGCGTTCGATGACACCAGGAACTTCGCCATCTATCGATGGGCGGGCGGCGTACACGATCCGGCAGTCGAGCTTACGGTCGAGGGCCTGAACGAGCTGAACCCTGAAGAGCTGCTGGTCATTGGCGACGAACCAGGCGGTCTTCATGTCGATCTGCTCAGCGACGATGGGCGGAGCGGCATGGGCGGGTGCAGGGCGGCCCCGCTGAGGGACCGGCGCTTCCGCGCGACCAGTCGGCTCATCCGCTTGTAGCAAGTAGCGTCAGCGACCGACCCTGGTCCACCGGCGTCTATACATGCGACGGGTCTTGCATTGTCGTAAGGGCACGGACCAGGGCAAGGGGGACATCGTGGCCAGGAGAGTGAACCAGATCGAGGCGGTGGTGCTGACGTGGGAAGGTGTGGAATCGGTGCCGCATCAGTTCGGCGGACGCGAATTCCGTGTCGGTCGGCGTGAGTTGGGCCATCTGCATGGCGAACGGCTTCTCGACTTGCCGTTCCCGGTGCGGATTCGTGAGCAGCTCGTGCGTGAGGGCCGTGCCGAACCGCACCATATCCTCCCGGACACCGGCTGGGTATCGTTTCACATCAGGCAGTCGTCGGATGTGATGCATGCCATCGAGCTTCTCAAGCTGAACTACGACCGATCATGGTTGCAGGAAGTCGATGGCAAGGACGAGGTGGACGAGGCGTCTGACGAGTCCTTTCCTGCGAGTGATCCGCCCGCCTTCGTGCCGGTCACCGGCTCGCACCCGCTGCCGGTTGCCCGTCGCGCGAGCTGAGCCGAACAAGCGCACCTGAAGGTGCGCGGCTACATGTGGAATACAAGCGCACCTGAAGGTGCGCGGCTACATGTGGAATGACGTAGCTGCCGACCTTCAGGTCGGCTTCGCATGCGGCTACGTGCGGCCGCTGAACGTGCGGAACCAACTGCGAAACGGTTGGTTGCCGGCGCGCAGCCGTCCGGACAGCCAGAACCACCCCGACAGCACATGGCCTGGCAAGACCGGCCCCGATAGCAGCGCCGGGTCGATGACGACGTCGAAGGTGCCCCCTTCGGTGTCGAGCAGTGCCCAGCAGAACACCTCGCCGGTCACGCTGTTGCGGCGGGGTTCGGCTTCGAGGACATGCCCCGTCATCAACGCATGCGGCTCGGGCGGTGTCACCGGTTCACCCGTCGGTGAAATGAGACCGGACGGAATGAACGCGCGCGAGCCGAACGCCAGCCCCTGGGCAGCCTGTGCCGCCACGTAAGCGGCTTCAGACGCGTAGACCGTGAGTTGTTGGGCGAAGGCTGCGATCTGCGCCTGCACGACGACTGGTAGTTGTAGCGACGCATGCACCGCCGCGTCCGGGCAATCGAACGCAAACGGGTAGTCGCCTCCGGTGGCGGCGCCTTCGGGTGGGTTGGCCCAGGCGAGGAAGGTGCCGTCGAGCGCGGTGTGCGTGTGGCGCGTCACGCGCGCCTCGAGGCCGACGCGCACGGCCGACTTCCCCTCGAAATGCGGGTTCATGCCCAGGGCGTCGCCGTTGCGGCGCACCTGCAGCCACAGTTGCTCACCCGAGGGCGGCGCCCACTTGAGGTATTGGCCGTCGGCGGCGTCGATCGTGTCGCAGCGATCGGCGACGGCGCTGGCAAGCGCGGCGAGGTCCTCGCCGGATGCGACCGTGAAACCCAGGGTAGAGAATTGGCTCGGCACGGGGGGATTGTACTGAAATGGCTCTGGGCGTCGGGCTCTGGGCCTCGGGCGGATCCGGAGCCTATACGGCCCTGCCCGTTCCTCCTGCCGTTCCCGCCCGCCCTGCCCGCTGTGCCCGCCCCGCCCGCCCTCCTGCCCCAGTCTAGAACCTGAGGAACCGGTTCACCTTCACGATGAAGGCGCGGTTGAAGAGGCCCGGCACGCCAATCGCCGCGTCGCTGTCGCGCTCTTCGTTGTAGACGATGAAGAGCTCGCTGCCGGGACGCCATTCCCACCGCATGCGGGCGTTGGCACTCACGGTATGCGTGCTGGAGTTGTACTGGACGAGCGCGCTGGCGAAGACCAGCGGCGTCACCGTGTAGGTGACGCGCGAGCCGACCAGGGTGGTCCGGAAGTCGCCAGTCGGCAGCGTGATCCAGTTCACCGACACGTTCGGTTCGAGCGAGAGCTGCGGCGAGACGTTGATGCGCGAGCGGTTGAAGGTGATAGCCGTGCGATCGCCGTTGTAGAACGACCCCTTCTCGAACAGCGCCGTGCCCGACAGCCTGCGCTGCTGGCCCATCGTGTAGCCGATGCGACCGGTCGTGAACTGGTAGCCGCCCACTGCCACGCGCGCCCCCGGCACGATCGTGAACGGGCGAACCAGCAACTCGTAGTCGTCGTTCACGCCCACCTGGAACCGGTCGCTGTTCTGGAACTCCACCGCGAACTCGCCGTCGCCGATGCGTGTGCTCAACCGTCCGGCGCTGTCTTCAAGGTAGGTGAACTGGCCGATGCTCGACAGCTTGCGGATCTTCTTGTAGCGCCGGATGCGCGGGCTGAAGCGTGCCTGCGCGTAGTTCTTGCGCATGTCAGCGCGGCGGAGGAAGCCGACCTCAGGATTGAAGTTCTTGTCGATCGACAACCGCTCGAGTTGCAGGCCGTAGCGGTCGCCGCCGTACTCCATCTGGGCGCGGTAGCTCATGTCGTCGCCGTCGACGCCCTCCGATTGCGTCCTGGCGAGGTAGGTGGCAAACGTCAGGTTGCTGAAGAAGCCGAACGTGCCGTCGACGCCGTAGACCTGATTCGAGCCGGGCCGGGCCTGTGCCTGCGACCGGTTGGTGGCGAGGAAGCCGATGCTGCTCTTGCGCAGGATGTCGCGCTTGACGCGCACGACCGCGAAGTTCGTCGACTCGGCGTTGGCAGTCGGTTCGTCCTTCGTCTGCATGTTGACCAAGCCGATCGAGTAGCGCCCAACGCGGCCGGTGACGCGGCCACCGCCGAAGATCGGCACCTCGCGGTTGCCCGACAAGCCAATACGCCGGCTGTAGAAGAGCAGCGGGAGATCGGACGAATTCGCCGAGGCACCGCCGGAGAAGCTGTTGTTGCCGAAGGTGAAGAGCCCCTGGTTCTCGAGGAAGAAGTCGCGTTTCTCCGGGAAGAACAGGCTGAAGCGCGTGAGGTTCACCTGCTGTTCGTCGGCTTCGACCTGCGCGAAGTCGGTGTTGTAGCTGAGGTCGGCGGTGAGGTTCTGGGTGATGGCCCACTTCGCGTCGACGCCGATGTCGCCGCTTGGGTCGTTGGCCCGTTTGGGTGACGAGACGTTGTCGGTGGTGAGATCGGCGATGGCGTACGGCTTCAATTCCAGCGTGCGCGATGCCGGCGGCGCCTCGAGCCCGACCAGGTTCGCGTAGAGAGAAGCCGAGAAGTCGGCGCGTCCAAGACCGAGCGACGGCGGCAGCTTCGTGAGGTAGGCGATTTCGTTTTTCGACTTGTTGGTGCGGCGGGCCTGGAAGCCCCAGTCTTGCGCCGTGCCAGGCGCGTAGCGGATCGACTTGAACGGCACCGCGGCCTCGATGGTCCAGCCGCCGTCGAACGTGCCCGCCACCAGGCTCCACACCGGGTTCCAGTCGGCGTTGAACTGCCGCTCGTTCGTGCTTTGCAGGTCGGTGCGTCCGCCGAGCGAGTTGGCCTCGAACAGAATGGCGTTGCGCCGGTCGCGGAACGTGTCGAACGAGAACTCGATCGAGTCACCCTGGCGGATGTTGCCACTGTCGCGGCGCATCTCGTTCACCACCGTCCGGCTCGGGTCGCTCTCCCAGTTGCGGAACGAGACGTAGACGTTCTCGTTGTCGTAGAACACCCAGACTTCGGTCTTTTCAGAGGCGACTTCGCCCGCGCGCGGCTCCATCTGGATGAAGCCGGAGGACGGGTTCACGGTGCCGTAGATCGCCTCGTCCAGTTTCCCATCGACGCGCATCGGCGTGGCGACGCGGACCGCGCGCACCGTGGCGTGCCCCTGATCGTCGCGCGACAGCGTGTCGGGCAGCGTGGGCGGCGGCGGCCCCTGCACGACGGCGGCGGCGCCCGGCCGCGGCGGCTGCTGGGCGGACACGGGAACGGCCGCCACTGTGGCGGCCAGGGCGAGGGTGAAAACAACCGTCGGCAAGGTGTGCATCATTGGTCAGATCGGAACTGCGTGACACGGCCGCGTGGCGAGCACAGCCTACTCGCGGAGTCGGACGGTTCGTGTCTCAATATGTCGCGGACAGCAATTGACGGGCGCGTGACGGTTGTATATACACGTAGTGTGTCCAGCCGGTCAACCGCAGTCGCGCTCACGTCCGCCTGGCTGCCGCTCCCGTGCCTGTGCGCCAACGTGCGCCGCCTCGCGCGCCTCTCCACGCGGCTCTATGATGAGGCGCTGCGAAAACACGACATCGAGGTTGGGCAGTTCACCCTGCTGGCGACGCTCCTGCACCTGCCGATGGCGACGCAGGGACAGCTTGCCGCGGCGCTCGGCATGGAACCAAGCTCGCTCACCAGG
Source organism: Vicinamibacterales bacterium (assembly GCA_046596625.1). Lineage (GTDB taxonomy): Bacteria > Acidobacteriota > Vicinamibacteria > Vicinamibacterales > CAVVIG01 > CAVVIG01. The sequence goes on from JBKJMH010000164.1 coordinate 12,364, forward strand.
AACCTCGCGCAGCTCGAGAAGCGCGGCTGGGTGGACAAGGACAGCGGCGCCGATCGCCGCAGCCGCCGCGTGCGCATCACGCCCGATGGGCGCAAACGATTCAACCGCGCGGTCGGCTCGTGGCGCGCCGTACAGCAGCAGATGTCGGCGTGTCTCGGTGGTGAGCGGATGCAGCAGTTGGGGCAGCTCGTGGACGAGGCCT
>JBKJMH010000064.1:0-6950 GCA_046596625.1 Vicinamibacterales bacterium
TCTCGTACGTGGAATTGGCATTCTACGCCCGAGCGGTGGCGCTGCGTACCGCCACAGCGACGGTCAGAAGCGGAAGAAGCGGTTCACTTTCACGATGAGTGCGCGGTTCTGCAGGCCGGGGATGCCCGTGGCCGCGTCGCTGTTGCGCTCGTCGTTGTAGACCACGAAGATCTCGCTTCCCGGTCGGTACTCCCAGCGCAGGCGCGCGTTGGCGCTGACCGTGTGGGTGCTGGAGTTGTACTGGACCAGGGCGCTGGCAAACAACAACGGCGTGGCCGTGAACGTCACGCGCGAACCGAGCAGCGTCGACGAGAACGCACCGGCCGGCAGGTCGATCCAGTTGAGGGTGACCGTCGGCTCCATCGAGAGTCGCGGCGAGAAGAAGATGCGTGAGCGGTTGAAGGTGAGGCCCGTCCGCGTGCCGTCGTAGAACTCGCCGCGCTCGAGCAGCACATTGCCCGAAACCGGACGCTGCTGCCCCAGGTTGTAGCCGACGCGTCCGACGGTGAAGTCGTAACCCCCGACCGGAATGCGGGCGCCGGGCACCACCGAGAACGCACGGGTGATCAGCTCGTAGTCCTCGACGATCCCCACCTGGAAGCGATCGCTGTTCTGGAATTCGATGGCGAACTCCGCGTCGGCCAGCCGCGTGGCGAGCCGGCCGGCCCCGTCCTCGATGTAGGTGAACTGGCCGATGGTCGAGAACTTCCGCACCGCCGCGATCGACGCCGGACGCGGGCTGAAGCGCACCTGCCCGTAGTTCTTCCGCATGTCGGTCCGGCGCAGGAAGCCGACCTCGGGGTTGAAATTCGGATCGACCGTCAGCCGTTCGAGCTGCAGCCCGTAGCGATCGCCCGAGTACTCCATTTGCGCGCGGTAGCTGGAGCGGTCGTCGGATACCCCGTCGGTGCGGGTCTGCGCGAAATAGGTGGCGATGGTCAGGTTGGTGAAGAACGCAAACGTACCGTCCGCCCCATACGTCTGGTTCGAGCCGATGCCGGCTTGCGAACGCGACCGGGACGTCGCCAGCACGCCGACGCTGCTGCGACGCAGCAGGTCGCGCTTCACCCGGACGACCGAGAAGTTGGTCGAGGGCGCCGCCAGCCCCTCGCCCGCCTTCGTCTGCATGTTCACGACGCCGAGCTGATATCGGCCGACGCGGCCCGTGACACGGCCGCCGCCCCAGATCGGCACTTCGCGTCCGCCAGCCAGCCCGATGCGCCGGCTGTAGAAGAGCAGCGGTACATCGGAGGTGGCGCTGTTGCCGGTGCCGCCCGAGTTGTTGCCGAAGGTGAAGATGCCCTGGTTCTCGAGGAAGAAGTCGCGCTTCTCCGGAAAGAAGAGGCTGAAGCGCGTGAGGTTCACCTGCTGCTCGTCAGCTTCCACCTGCGCGAAGTCGGTGTTGTAGGTGAGGTCGGCGGTGATGTTCTGGGTGATGCTGTACTTCGCGTCGACGCCGACGTCGCCGTCGAGCTCGTTCGCGCGCGCTGGCACCGCCACGTTGTCGGTCGTCAGGCTGCCGATGGCGTACGGTTTCAGCTCGATGTTGCGCGTCAGCGGCGGCGCCTCGAGCCCCACGACGCTGGCGTAGAGCGAGGCCGAGAAGTCGGCGCGGCCCATGCCGAACGCTGGCGGCACCTTCGTGAGGTAGGCGATCTCGTTCTTCCACTTGTTCGTGCGGCGCGCCTGGAACCCCCAGTCCTGCACGGTGCCCGGCGCGTAGCGGATCGACTTGAACGGAATCGCCGCCTCGATCGTCCAGCCACCGTCGAACGTTCCCGCCACCAGGTTCCAGACCGGATTCCAGTCGGCGCTGTACTGACGCTCGTTCGTGCTCTGGCCGTCGGTGCGGGCGCCGAGCGAGTTGGCCTCGAACTGGAACGCACTGCGCCGGTCGCGATAGGTGTCGAAGCCGAAGCCGACCGAGTCACCCTGCCGGATGTTGTTGCTGTCGCGGCGCATCTCGTTGGCAATAGTCCGCTCGGGCGCACTCTCCCACGCCTTGATGCTGACGTAGACGTTGTCCTTGTCGTAGAACAGCCAGATCTCGGTCTTTTCGGTCGCGGGCTCGCCGCCGTTCGGCTCCATCTGGATGAAGCCGGAAGCCGGTTGTACGCTGGCGTAGATCGCTTCATCGAGCCGACCGTCGACGCGCAGCGGTTGCGTCGCCCGCACGGCACGAATCGTCGCTCGCCCCTCATCGTCGCGCGACAGTGTCTGCGGCAGTTCCGGGGCAGGCGGACCGGAGGATGGCGGCGCCTGCCCGCTGGCGACGGACGGACACAGCAGCAAGGCGGCGAGTGCCGCAGCCGCAAGTGGTCGACCGACAGACAGGCGCGCGGACCTGGGAGCAGGAGTCAGGACAGTCACGGGGCGCAGGGGCGGCATCCTCAAAAGGAAATCGTCAATTCGAACGCAGCAGTGTGCCTTGCACCGCGCCAAAACGCCAATTCCCAAATTCGTATAGCGCCACTGGCAGCGCCATGCAGCAGAGGCGTGCCAGCGTTCAGACCCCGTGCAGGTCGGTGTCTTTCGTTTCCTTCATCGCCAGCAGGCCGACGAGCGTCAGCGCCGCGGCCGCCGTGAGGTAGTAGCCCACCCACGGCAGCCCCCAGTGTGTGGCCAGCCAGGTGGCGATGTACGGTGCCAGGGACGCACCGAAGATGCCGGCGAGGTTGAACGTGAGCGAACTGCCGGTGTAGCGCACCGACGTCGGGAAGAGTTCGGACAGCACCGTGCCAAGCGGCCCGTAGGTCATCCCCATCAAGGTGAGGCCGATGGTCAGCGTCAGCACGGCGCCGACGGTCCCGGCCTGGAACAGCGGTCCCATGACGAAGCCGAAGAGGCCAATCGCGACAGTCACCCAGATCATCGTGCGGCGGCGGCCGTGCTCGGCGATCTTCGCCGAGACGGGAATGGCAAGCCCGAAGCAGAGGATGCCGAACAACTGGAAGATGAGGAAGCGGTCGCGCGTGTAGCCGAGCGCGCTGGTCCCCCACGACAACGTGAACACCGTCATCAGGTAGAACAGCACGAACGTGGCGAGCGAAGTGAGCGTGCCGGCGACGAGGGTGCCGAAGTGCGACGAGAACACGGTGAACACCGGCACTTTCACGCGCTCGCTCTCGTGCACCTTCTGGAACACCGGCGTCTCGGTGATGGTCAGCCGCACGTAGAGTCCGACCACCACGAGGGCGGCGCTGGCGAGGAACGGCAGGCGCCAGCCGAAGGCGAAGAACTGCTCGTCGCTGAACACGGACGACAGCAGCAGGAAGATGCCGCCGGAAAAGAAGAAGCCGATCGGCGCACCGAGTTGCGGGAACATGCCGTACCAGGCGCGCTTGCCTGGCGGCGCATTTTCGATCGCCAGCAGCACCGCCCCGCCCCACTCGCCGCCAAGGCCCAGGCCCTGGCCAAACCGGCACAGCGCCAGCAGCAGCGGCGCGGCAATGCCGATCGAGGCATAGGTTGGCAGCAGACCAATTCCCACCGTCGACACCCCCATCGTCAACAGCGCGGCGACCAACGTCGCCTTGCGCCCGACGCGGTCGCCGAAGTGCCCGAAAAAAGCCGACCCGATCGGCCGCGCGAAGAACGCCACCGCAAATGTGGCGAGCGAGGCGAGCGTCGCCGACGCCGGATCGGTCGACGGGAAGAACAGCTTCGGGAAGACCAGCACCGCCGCCGTCGCGTAGATGTAGAAGTCGAAGAACTCGATGGTGGTGCCGATCAGACTGGCGAACAGCACCTGCGCCGGGCTGTTGAGCGGACGGGTGGGCGCGGCGACGGGCGAAGTCATGGCCGTTCAGGATAGCAGGAAGGTCGGGCGGGTCAGGCAGGTCGGGCAGGTCGGGCAGGTCGGGCAGGTCGGGCAGGTCGGGCAGGTCGGGCAGGTCGGGCAGGTCGGGCAGGTCGGGCAGGTGGAACACAATCACGAAGACACGAAGGCACGAAGCCCCAACTTTGAAAGCTTCGTGGCCTTCGTGCCCTTCGTGAAGTCGTCTACTTCTTCGCCGGAGCAGCCTTCGCGACCGCACGCTTTGAGGCGGCGGCGTCGCGACCTTCGTCGGCGCGGGCGCCGGCGAGGATGCCGATCATCGAGTGGTTCCCTTCGTGGCAGGCGTACTCGTAGATCTGATCCTGCGTGAGCTTCAGGCGAATCATGAAGGTCCACGGCTTCGTCCAGGTCTTCGGGTCGTCGACGGTGATCTGCCAGTTGAGGTGATCGGCTTCAGTGCGCGAGTAGCGCTCGGTGACCTTCACGTCGGGCGTCGACCCCTGGAAGCCATTGACGAAGTTCGTCGACTCGACCACCAGCGTGTCGCCGTCCCAGCGGCCACGCGGGTCGCCGTGCAACTGGCGCACGCTCGACGGCAGGTGCGGCGCTCCGCTCATGTTCACCATGCGGGCGTCGTGAATCATCTCCTGATAGACCGTAACGGTCTCCGGCGACTGGATGATCTGGAAGTAGCTGTTGTAGTTCGCCTGGAGGCGCGGCGCGCCGTACGAGATGCAGCGTTCCGACAGCGGACGATCCTCGGGGCCGTCAGCCGGTCCGCGCTCGCCACCCTCCGACCCCTCCACCACCACCTGGCGACGACCGAGCGCGCGGCGGGCCGTCCCTTCGGCCGTCAGCGGCGGGAATTGGCCATCCGGCGGATCGATGATGAGCGAGGTGCGGTTGTCGATGTCGCGGTCCGCCATCCAGAACTGGTTGTAGTTCCCGGTGGTCGGGTCGTACGAGGTCTGGTTGAACTTGCCGGTGTCCTTCGCGTTCAGCGCCATCTGGATGACGTTGCCGAAGATGGCGTCGCCGCCCTGATCGACGAACTTCGCCAGCGTCTGCTTGAGATCCTCGACGTCGGCGGACGACAGGTACGGCCCCTTGTCCTTCCACTGCGTCGGGCGCGTCATCGGCGTGATGCCGTTGTTGGCCCACACGCCCTGCAGGTCGGGATGGCCGTCGGCGGTGCGCGGCGGGGTCCACGCAGAGCTTCCCTGCTGCGCGGCCACCGTGACCGCCGCGAGTCCGAGCGCGACTACAACCGCTAATGCCTGCCTCACGTCATTCCTCCTCGTCAGAAGGCATACGGTAAGAGGAAAGCGGGGAAAGTGAAAGCCCAAAGTTCAAATTCCTGCGGCAATGGCGTAGACTCGCCGCGGAGGGAAGGAAGGCGATTCATGCGTAAGCGACTTTTCGGTGCCGCAGCCGGGCTGCTGCTCCTCGCAGGTACCCCGCTCGTGGCCCATCATGCGTTCTCGGCCGAGTTCAACCCGAACGCGCCCGTGAAACTGCAAGGCCCCATCATCAAGGTCGAGCTCATCAATCCGCACGCCTGGATTCACATGAAGGTGACCAAACCCAACGGCAAGGTCGAGGAATGGGCGGTCGAGGGGGGCACGCCGAACACCCTGCAGCGTCGCGGCATCACGCGGAACACCGTCGCCATCGGCACGGTCATCGTGGTCGAGGGCTACCAGGCCAAGGACGGCACGATGCGCGCGAACGGACGCAACATCACGTTCCCTGACGGCCGCACGTTGTTCATGGGGTCGTCCGGTACTGGTGCCCCGAAGGACGGCGCCGACGGCACCGAACCGCCGCGGTAAACACAGGCTTCGGGCTTCCGGCTCCGGCCAGCCTGAAGCCGACGCACTGCACCTCTATGCGCAACGTCTCCGCTCTCACCGCTGGCCTGGTCGTTGGTCTGTCCGCCATTGTCCTGGGACAGACCGCGGCCACGCCGCTCACACGCTACATGGCGATCGGTTGCCTGACACGGCAAGGGACGGCTGCAGCCCCCCGGTTCGTGCTCACGGATCCCCGAGGCGAGAAGCCGACGGTGTACCGCATTCAGGGCGACGCGGCGCAGCTGGCGCCGCACGTGGGACACACCGTGGAAGTGGCGGGGACGCTGACCGCTCCGGCCACGCCCGCAGGTCAGTACGTGCTGAACGCCGGGTCACTGGCCTGGATTGCCTCCAGCTGCACCACATCGACCACGCGCTCCGGCGTCAGGCCGTAGGCCCCAACTGTCGTAGCCGCGCACCTTCAGGTGCGCAAGACTCCGGCCGACCTGAAGGTCGGCAGCTACGTCAGTCCACGACCAACCGACCAACGACGTGCCGACCTGCGACTTGCCGACTACTCGCGTTAGCGCGTCGGCTTCTTCCTGAGGTGTCCGTACATCAGCTCTTCCGCGAACGGGACGCACTTGTATTCCATCAGTTGCGCGTTCGGCTCGCGGCGCCGGTAGAGCGGCATGCTGATGGTCCACGGCCGGCTGAACACCTTCGGGTCGTCGATGGTAGCTTCGTACTTCAGCGTGTTGCCGTCGATCGGCGTGATGCGCTCCACCACGTGCAGCGCGTCGCTGTGGAAGTTGCCGGCCCGGTCGAACCAGGTGTCTTCCATCTGATCGGTGACGTCGACGACCAGCGTGTCGCCGTCCCACTTGCCGACATTCCATCCCATCCACGCCGGCGCCGGACTCTCTTCCTTCGTTTCCATGCGGACGATGCGGCTGGCACTGCCGAACTCGTACGACATGACGACGGTGTTGGGTGACTGGACGATCTGGAACGGGAACGGCTGGTAGGTGGCGCGCGGAATCCCGGGCATGTAGCACTTCACCTCGGGGTCGAGCGCCATCCAGTTGGCGGCATTCGCCTGCTTCTTCTTGAGCGCATCTGGCAGGTAGGGAATCTCGTTGCCGGTGACCACGCCGGGGCCCGGCTGCACGGCAAGGGCGGCAGCCAGCGACACCACCGGCCCCATCTTCGCCTCGTGTGCCTGCAGGTCCCAGTTCGCCGTATTCATGGCTTGCCAGATACCGGTGAGGTTCGGTTTACCGTCTGCCGTGCGGGCGATCGCGCCGGTCGGGCTCTGGGCCGACAGGGCCACAATCGGCGCCGCGGCAAGCAGAGTGGCGTACGTGAAGCGGCGGAAG
>JBKJMH010000116.1:0-15642 GCA_046596625.1 Vicinamibacterales bacterium
GACGATCGGGCCGAGGACGATGCCGAGGAGGCCGAACACGTTGAGGCCGCCGAGCAGGCTGATGAAGATCACCAGGCCGTTCATCTGCACCCGTTCGCTGAGCAGCAATGGCCGCAGCACGTTGTCCACCATCCCGACGATGCCGGCACCGACGGCGATCAGCACCACACCCTTTGTGACCGACCCGGTCGCCATCAGGTAGATGGCGGCAGGCAGCCACACCACCCCAGCGCCGAACGGCAGCAGGCACGCCAGTGCCATCACCACACCCCAGAACACCGGCGCCGACAGCCCGAGCAGGGCGAAGGCAATGCCCCCGAGCGCCCCCTGCAGGCTGGCGACGATCACCGACGAGGTGACGCCGGCCGCAATGAGGTCGGCCGTCCGCCGGATGAACACTTCGCGCGTCGCCGGCGCCATTGGCAACAGGCGCCGCACGCCGTGCATGATGGCGTCGCCATCGCGCAGCAGGAAGAACGTGGCGAACAACGCCAGGGCGAGGTCGACGAAGAACACCGCGATGTTGGTCACGATGGCGCCCGACTGCGACACGAGGAACGCGGCCGTGCTGCGCAGGGCGCTCGAGGCGACGGCGCTGACGTCGATGCGTGCCGCCAGCGGAATGCGCGCGATCACGCCCTGCCACATCCGATCGAAGGGTGAGCTGCCACCGCCCGCGAACGCGTCCTGCAGCGTCTGGGCGATGCCAACCATCTCGCTGGCGAAGGCATTGGTCAGTGCGATCGCCGGGGCAATGAGGAGGATGGAGGCGGCCAGCGTCGCCACGACGGCGGCCCGCCCGCGTCCCATCGTGACCGCCAGCCTGGCGAACACCGGGTACAGCATCACGGCGATGACGCAGGCCCAGCCGAGCGGAATCAGGAACGGCTGAACCACAACGAAGACCAGGTAGGCCAGCAGGGTGAGGCCGACCCAGGTCAGGGCTGTGGTGAACTGCGCGGGAGTCGGTTGGGGCATCGGCCAGGTTCATTGTCGTCCAGAAGCCAGCCACCGGGCAGCGCGCACTGAACCGCCGGCGCGACTTCCTGCTCCATGTCGACTCGGGCGGGTTAGAGTAAAGGGCGCGCGCCGGGGGCCCGGCGCCTGTCGAACGGGAGTCGAGATGAGGAACGTAGCGAAGCTGATGCGGATGGGCGTGCTGGCGGCGATGTGCGTGCTGCTCGGACACGGAATGGCGACTGCGCAGGACAAGCCGGTGACGGCGTCCGATGCGTGGGTGAAATTACCGGAGGCCGGGGCGAAAAGCACGGTGGCCTTTGCCACGGTGAACAACCCAGGCATGTATGCGATCTACCTGATCTCGGGCACGACCGACGCGGCCGGCAAGCTCGAGTTCCGCGATACGAGCAAGGCGGACGCCGTGCAGGAAGACGTGACGGTGCCGGCCTACGGCGACGCCTACCTTGTCGCCAACGGCATCCACATCTACCTGTCGGACTTGAAGAAGGAACTCAAGGAAGGCGACAAGGTCTACCTGACGCTGAAGACCGAACTCGGCCTGCCGATCGAGGTCGCGGCGACAGTCAGGAAATAGACCGCGTCAGCGGGACGCTACTTTCCGCCGCGTTCCTTCGCCACCTGATCGAGATACACCCGCTCGAGGCGCTGCACGCCCTCGAGGTAGCCCTTCGGATCGACGAATCGCTCCGGGTTGTAGGCGTCGCCAGGCGCATGTTTCTCGTGCATGCGGAACTGCGAGGCGTGCGAGGCCAGGAAGATGTCGAGCCGCAGATCCTTCTGCGCGAGGAACGTCTTCGCGTAGTCGTCGGCAATGCCTGGATAGCTCGGACGATCGATCATCCGCACGCCAGGATTGATCGAGCCCATGTTCACGATGCCGACGCGGTAGGTCTTCCCGTTCTCCACCACGGTGGTCGTGAAGCTGGTGGCGCCGCGGGTATGGCCAGCATGCCGATGGACGGTCAGCGTCGTGCCGCCGAGCGCAATGGTGTCGCCGTCCTTGAACGTGCCGTCAACCTGCAGGGGCGGGAACTGCGCGCCCGGCGAGTTGCCGAAAGCAAAGTCGGTCTTGCCGCCGGATTCGAGCAGCGACCGATCCTGATCCGCGATGAGCATGCGGGCGCCGGTCATCTTCTTCAACTCGGCTAGGCCCGCCACGTGATCGTAGTGGCCGTGCGTGGCCGTCAGGATTTTCGTATCCGACAGCTTGAAGCCGAGCTGCTCGACGTTCTTCGCGATCTGCTGGGCGGTATCGCCGACGCCGGTGTTGACGAGGATGTTGCCGGCAGGAGTGGTGATGAGGTAGGTCGACAGGTCGTAGCTGCCCACCCAGTAGATGTTGCCGACGATGCGGAACGGCGCGTACGGGCGTGTCCACTCGTCGTTGGTCTGGGCTCCGAGCGGGAGCGCGGTGAGGGCAGCAAGGGCAAGCCCCAGGGCGGCGCGGATGACGGTTCGAAGCATGTTCGCCAGATTACTCCAGCGACACGCGCCAGTGAATCGCAGAATCGCCCGCGCGCGTGCCAGAATCGTGGGACGGAAACCGTTTTGACGGAGGGTGCAGTGAAGCGTATTGCCACGATGGTCGCGATGTTCGTTCTTGCCGGGTCCAGCGCATTCGCGCAGGGCGCATTCAGGCTCACCAGCAGTGACGTCGCCGAGGGTGCGGCGATCAAGGCGGAGCAGACCTTCAACGGCTTCGGCTGCAGCGGCGCGAACGTGTCGCCAGCGCTGTCGTGGAGCGGCGCGCCGGCGAATACGAAGAGCTTTGCGCTGATTGTGCACGACCCCGACGCGCCGACCGGCGTCGGCGGCTTCACGCACTGGATCGTCTACAACATTCCCGCCACGGCGATGGCGCTCGCCAAGGGCGCCGGCAGTGCAAACGGCGCGCTCCCGGCGGGAGCCGCGCAGGCCACGACGTCGTTCGGCGCCGCTGGCTACGGCGGCCCCTGCCCGCCCGCCGGCGACAAGCCGCACCGCTACGTGTTCACGCTCTACGCGCTGAACACCGACAAGGTGCAGTTGCCGCCGAATGCCACGCAGGCGCTCGCCGGCTTCTCGATCAACGGCGCGAAGATTGGCAGCGCGACGATGACCGCGCTCTACGGCCGATAGTCGGCTCACGCAAGGGGAGCGGGCGCTCCGCCCGTTCCTTGCTCCGATTCAACGCGAGCCGCGCAGAGCCGCATCCGCTTGCAGCAGGCGCTCCACGTCGCGGAACGACCGCGCGCGGGTGGCCGCGCCCAGCACCACGGCTGTGCGCAGCCGCCGGCCCGCCCCTGAGGCCACGGCCACGTTGTAATCCGCCTCCCACGTAAACCCGGTCTTCAGCGCCCGGATTGAAAGCGCCCCAGCGAGCAGCGGTGCCCGTCGGGTGTACTCCTTCCCACCACAGATGAACGCGCTGCGTCCGAGCATCCTTTCCGCGACCGGATGCTGCTGGACCAGGTGCGCCATCAGGCGCGCCATGTCGAGTGCCGTGCTGAACTGGTGCCGGTGCGGCAGACCGTGGGGAGTGGCGAACCGAGTCGAGCGGAGGCCGAGTGCCCGCGCCCGGCGATTCATCGCGGTGACGAACGCCGCCTCGCTGCCGGCCACATATTCGGCCACAGCCGTTGCTGCGAGGTTCGACGACCTGATGGCGACCGCCTCGAGCAGCGTGCGAAGCGGCAGTTCGGTCGACACGCGGCAGTTCAGGCGCGGATGTGGCGTCGTGGCGGCGTAGCGGCTCAGGGTCACTGTGCCACGCAGCGAGAGGCGGCCATCGGCAATCGCCTCGAATGCCAGCAGCAGCGTCATCAGCTTCACGAGGCTGGCGGTTGGCCGGACGCGGTCGGCACGCTTGTCGAACACCGCCACATCGTCGAGCGGGTCGAACACCACCGCCGCGACCGCGCTCAGCGCGACGTCGCCGGTGCGTAACGTGTGACGGCCGCGGCCGTCCAGCGCGGCGTGTGCGACGCGAAGATCGGACAGTGGACGCTGGCGGCCACCGATAGCCTGCGTCCGGTCGGCGCCTCGCCCGAGAATCGCGACCACATCGCCGCAGGCGGCGGTGGTAATGGCCGCGGTGATGGCGCGCGTCCGGTCGGGCTCCAGCCGCACACGCGCTCGTTGCGACACGGCGATGCCGCGCAGGACGTCGCGCGCGATGACGTCTGGTGCTTCGAGGCGCGGATTGTCCGTGGTGATCGTGACGACGTCGGCCAGGCGCGCTGCGGCCTCGCCCATCATCGGCCGCTTGCGCCGATAGATGCCGCCGCCACAGCCGAACACGGCGTGCACCTGGTGGTGCGCCGCCAGGCTCCGTGCCGCCGCCAGCGCCGACTCGACGCTCTCCGGTGTATGGGCGTAGTCGACGACGACGCCAGGCTGGCTCGAGGAGGGCGACTCCACGACATGGAAGCGGCCGGACGGCGCGCGCAAGTCCCGCAGCGCGTGTGCGAGCCGCGCCGATGTCGTGGGCTGTGCCACGGCGCAGGCCAGCGCCGCAAGCACATTCGACACGTTGAAGACCCCATACAGCGCGGTTCGGCAGACGGTCGGACCGTCCGGAAGCCCGAGCACAGTAAACGACGTGCCCCGTAGGTCATAGCTGATGTGGACCGCCTGCAAATGCCTTTGCGCACGGCGGGCGTTCACGCGCCTGGCGGTCAGGCCATAGGTGACCAGTGTCACCTCAGGACGCAGGCAGCGGGCGAACGCATCGGACTCCGGGTCGTCGGCGTTCAGCACGGCGACCGGCGCCGGCGTGTGCGGCAGTGTGGCGAGGTCGCGGAACATGCGCTGCTTCGCAGCGAGGTAGTTGCGGCGGTTGCCGTGCGTAGGGATGTGGTCGGTGCCGATGTTGGTCAGCACGCACATGTCGAAGTCGAAGCCGTGGTTGATTCCCGCCGCCAGCGCAATCGACGGCAACTCGACGACGATGCAGGCAACGCCGGCGCGCTTGGCGCGCAGGGCGAAGTCGATCAGGTCCCAAGTGGAGCCGCCCACCTCCTGGTAACGGGTGCCAATGCGCGAGGCGTCGCTGGTGCTGACTGCGGTGAGCAGTCCGCGCGACTCCATCAATTGGGCGATGAATTCAGTGGTGGAGGTCTTGCCCTTGGTGCCGGTGACGCCGATCGTCAACGTGTCGCGCAGGGCGAGACGCATGGCGGTGAGCTTGCGAAGGTAGCGCGGGTCGGCGGTCATGGGGAGCGTCGCGACGGCGACTCGGGGAGTGCCTGGTGGGGATGAGCGCGGGACAGGGCGGGCGCCCCTGTCCCCCGCTCGACGGTTGCTAGGCGAGGCGGGTGCCGCCGCCCTTGACGCTGCCAGCCTTCTTCGGGGCCAGGTCCTGCACGGCTTTCTTCGTGGTGGTCTTCGGCATGAGTTCTCCTTCTCGGGCCACTGTGGACGGGTCGACCATCGATGTCAAGGCATTCGACAGGAGCGGCACTGGCTCGACGAACTCTTAAGTAATTAGTTGACGGCTCTCCAGGCACCGGCGTATCGTCGCCAGCATGGCCGGACGGACTCGCTCGGCGTCGCTCACCGACGCGGAACATCGCATCATGTATGTGCTCTGGGACCATCCCGCATCGACGGTTGGTGGCGTGGTCGAGCGAATGGCCGGTCCATCACGCCCGGCGTACAACTCGGTGCTGACCATCCTTCGCATCCTCGAGAAGAAGGGCTACGTCACGCACGAGAAGGACGGACGGGCGTTTGTCTACTCCGCGCTCCTCGACCGGCTCCAGGCACGCCGCGGTGCGTTGACCCAGGTGCTGGCGCGTTTCTTCAACGGCTCGCGTGAGGCGCTGGTCATGGATCTGCTCGGGCACGAAGAGGTCGGCGTCGACGAGATCGAGAAGGTGAAGGCGCTGCTCGACCGCCACACGCCGGCCCCGGCTCCGAGACGGAGGCGGCCGTGATGTGGGTGCTGCAGTGGCTGATGCAGGGCGTGGCCATCGCCGTGGTCGCGACGGCCGTCGTGCGGCTGGTTCCGCCCACCTCACCGCGCCTGCGCCACCGCTTCTGGTGGCTGGCGCTGGCCGCGGTGATGGCGGTGCCGTGGGTGCCAGCGCTGCCCGAGCCGGTGGCCACCCTGGCTACGGTCGCCCCGCTCGTGCCGTCGCCACACGCGCTCGCGTGGGAGGTGACGGCGCCGCCAGCCTGGCTGTGGACCGCGTGCCTGATGATGTGGACGGGCTCGGCGACGGTTGGACTGCTGCGGCTCCTCGCCGATCTCCACGCCCTGCGCCGGATGAAGCGCAGCGCGCGGCCGCTTCGATGTCCGGGCTCGCACAGGGTGGACGAACTGCGGGCCACCGCCGCGGCACTGCGCGGTACGCAGCTCGTTGTCTCGGACGACCTGGCCGGCGCCTGCGCAGCGGGATTCTTCGCCCCGCGCGTCATCGTCTCGTCGCGGCTGGCTTCGTCGCTCGAGCCGGCGGCGCTCGAGTCGATCGTGCGGCATGAACTCGCCCATCTCGAGCGGTTCGACGACTGGCTCGGTCTCCTCCAGCGCCTTGTGCTCGCAGTGGCCGGCCTGCATCCAGCCGTGCGATGGATCTCGCGTCAGATTGACACCGAGCGGGAAGCCGCGTGCGATCGGCGTGTGGTGGAACAGACCGGCGATCCGCACCGCTACGCGCGCGCGCTGACGACGGTTGCCGAGCTGATGGCGGGCGTCGGCCGCTCGCCACGCATGGCCCCTGGTGCGGTAATGGCTGGTGCGGGGTTGCACGCTCGCGTCGTGCGCCTGTTATGCGGGAAGTCTGAGCCGAGCCCCGGCCGCGTTCGCGTCACGGCTGTCGTCACTCTCACGACGCTGGCATTGGCTGTTGCGGGTGTCGCCGCCTTGCCGCCGCTCGTGGTGATCGGCTCGCGCGACGCGCCGGTGGAAGCGCTCGGCCGGCTGGTTGCCGGCCCGCTTCCGATGCGGCACGTGCCGGAGCCGACAATCGTCGGGCCGAGGCCCAGGATGGCGCTGCAGGCGCGCGCTGTGCGCACCTCCGTCACCGCCGGCCTGCCGGTCGCTCTTCAGGCTGCTCCGGTGCAGCACGAACACGCGCCAGGGGAGGCAGCAGACTCGCGTGACACCGAACTGGCTGCTACCAGAGTCGAGTTGCAGGACGCACCCGTCGCGGTCGACACGCTCGACGTGCCCGCCCGTCGTGAGGTGCGCATCGACATGACCCTGCCGGACGGGACGTCGTCTTCACTCACCGACGCGATCGGCGTTCGAGCGTCGCGCGTGGGTCGCGCCACGGGCAGCACGGCGGCCCGCGCCGGTTCGGCGATCGGGCGCTTCTTCAGCAAAAGCGGCCTGTCGGTCGCTGAGCGGTTCTGAGCCGAGAGCATTCATGAACTCACGGATTCCCTGTATGAACCTGAAACCGAGTCGGATCATTCACGCCAGCAAGCATGCGGGCACCGGTATGCTGCTGGCGCTTGTGCTGTCTGGTTGCGGGTCGGCCGTCGCCGCGGCGGAGCCACCTGCGGCCGCGGCTCTTGCCGTCGCCCAGTCGCTGTTCTACAACGGTCAGTATGCCGAGGCGGCGGAAGCCACCGAAAGCCTCGTTGGTGACGACGCCGACCTTGCCGCTCACGAACTGCGGACGGCCGCGCTGCTGTTCCAGTTGCGCCGTGCCATTGGTGAGCCCGAGGACAAGGAGAAAGCCTTCAAGGCGTGTCAGCGCTGCGCGGGGCTCTATGCCGACTTCATGACGCAGTTGAAGGCTGGCCAGCTGGACGCCAGAGCGGTACTGAAGGCCCACCCCGACGATGCGAATGCGATGTTCTTCCTCGGAAAGCTCGATCTGAACTACGTCTGGCTCGTGCTCGGCACCCTCGGCCGCCGGACGGGGTGGGAGGAATACTGGGAGGCACGCCACTCGCTCGACGCGGCCCTGGTGCTGCAGCCCAATCACCTGCGGGCCCGCGTCGCCCGCGCCTGGATCGACTACATCGTCGATACCCGCATGCCGTGGGGCACGGGGTGGCTGCTCGGCGGCGGCAACAAGAAGCGCGCGATGGCGGTGATGCATGAGGCGGCCGACGCTTCGGGCGATTTCTACGACCGCGCCGAGGCGCTGTTCGGGCTATGGGACATGCAGGTGCGCGAACGCCGCTTCACTGACGCGCTCGACAGCGCGAAGCGCCTGACGGTCTTGTTCCCCAATAACCCGGAAGTGACCAGGTTCATCGTCACTCGGTCGAAGTAGAGGACCGCGGTAGACTGAGCCGCTCGAAACATCCTGCGGTCCGGCTGAAGCCGGACACGACGCGTGGGCGTCAGGTCGAGCAGAAGGAGTTCCGGGTGGGCAAGGGGCAACGGCAGAAGGGCGGTCTGCGCAAGAGCGGCGGCTCCGGCTGGCTGGCATGGGTGATTGTGGCGGCGGTGATCGGCGCGGCCGGCTACGGCGTCTCACAGATGTCGAGCGTGGCGTTCGACGAAGACGACATCAAGGTTGTCAACTTCCAGGGACTGACCGCCGACCAGAAGCAGACGGCGCTCGAGGAGGCCAACGCCGCGCGCTGCTCCTGCGGTTGCGGTCTCGGCCTCGCCCAGTGCGTCTCCACCGACCCGAACTGCCCGATCCGCGAGCCAAACGTCGAGCGCATCAAGGGCATGGTGCGCACCGCCCTGTCGTCGTCCGACTAGCCACGGCGGACCTGAAGGTCCGCGGCTACGTTCGTCACGGCGGCTCTGAAGGTCCGCGGCTACGTTCCGCACAGGCCGTAGCTGCCGACCTTCAGGTCGGCCCCGGGCGACTCACGTTACACGCGCGCCGCATCGGCGCGGCGTGCGCTGACAATGGCCATGCGTACCGCAACGAAGGTCACGAGCCCCCACGCCCCGAGCGCAACGACGCCAATCAGCAGCAGCAACATCGGACGCTCGAGCAGCGCCGTCACCGCCGCCAGTTGACCCATCGGTCCGGCGAGCGTTCCCACCTGTTCGAGCGGCCCGCGCAACGCGCTGAGTTGTTCCATCGGCCCGCGCAGGTCCGCCACCGCGGCCAGACGCGGCTCGAGTTGCGAGACCTGGTCGAGTGAGGGCTGCAGTCCCGCCACGGCCTCCAGGCTCTGGCGCATATCGGCCACGCGCGTCATCGGACCACTGAGCATCGATACTGCTTCCATCTTGCCGCCCAGCGTTTCGAGCCGAGTCATTGGTCCGGCCAGTTCAGCCACCGACCGCATCGTCGGATCGAGCGCGGCAACCCTCGCCATAGGGCCGGACAGGGCGGCTACGCTCAGCATCGGCTGATCGAGCCTGGCGAGCGATTGCATTGGCCCTTCCAGGCGTTGTACGCCCTGCAGCGCCGGCACGAGCGCTGTGGTCCCGACGGTCGACTTCTCGATGGCGCCGGTGTTGTTCTGGATGTTCTGGGTGCTGCCGCCAATGGCTTTCGTGTTCTCGCGGATGGCGGTGACGGTGGAGCAGCCAGCGCCGCCGAGCAGGGCGAGCAGCAGGACGGTGCGGAGCGACGTGGGCATCGGACTCCTCAGAAGGGTGTCACCGGACCGAGCGGGACTGCGGTGCGAGCCTCGGCGCCGATCACGTCAGCGGCTTTTTCACCAATCATGTAGACCGCGCTGACGATGAAGAAGCCCGGGATGCGCGGGAACACCGACGCGTCGACGATGCGCAGGCCGGCGACGCCGTGCACCTTGAAGTCGCTGGAGACCACGCCGCCGTCGTCGGGATGCCCTATGGCGCAGGTGCAGGAGGCATGGTGGCCCCAGGCGCGATCGCGCACGAAGTCGTCGAGTTCCTCGTCGGGCACGTCGTCGCCCGGCAGTTCTTCGCGCGCAATGAGGTGGTCGTTCCGCAGCGGCGCGGCGAGGCGCCTCGCCAAACGCACCCCCGCTGCCACGGCCTTCAGGTCGTCGCCCCGCGCATCGTTGCCTTCAGCGAAGTAGTGAAAGTTGATGGCTGGCGGGTCGAGAGGATTGGCGCTGCGCAGCGTCACCTCGCCGGCGGTGTTGTTCGTGTGCGCCTTGAGCACCACCCAGGTGAGGCAGTTCGGATTCTCAGCAAGCAGCGACGAGTAGCCGGGGAAATACCCTTCGAACCGTCCGAGCAGCGCATACAGGAACAGATCCGGGGACGGCGCGGACGGGCTCGAGCGAGCCACCACTGACAGCACGGCGCCGTTGCTGGCGTAGACACCGCGGCGATGCTCGGCCCACTGCACGTACTGCGGGTCCTTCCGCGTGAACGTGGCGCCCTCGAGCACTTCCCACGCCGCGAAGTGCATGCGGTTCACGACCGCCACCTCGTAGCGGTCCTGAAGGTTGCGGCCAACCCCCTTCAGCGCCACCCGCACCGGGATGCGGTGCGCATCGAGCGTCTCCTGCGGCCCGACGCCGGACAACATCAGGAGCTGCGGTGTGTTGAAGGCGCCGCCGGCCAGAATCACCTCGCGCGCCGCGAAGCACTGCTTCACCACACCAGGCTTGTGGCTGGGACGTGGATGCGCGCCGTAGAGCGCAGCGCCGACGCGGTACTCGATGCCGATGGCGCGGCCGGTGTCGTCGAACAACACCTCGGTGGCCAGCGCATCCAGCACCACCTTGAGCCGCGTTTTGTGCGTGCGCACCACGTCGAGCACGCGTTCGCGCGAGCCGACACGGCGGTGGTCGTCGGTAGTGAGCGGCGTATAGCGCAGGCCGATCGCGTCGTCGGTGATCACGCGCCAGTCATTGGGGTCGAGCGCGCTTTCCAGCCGTGCGTTCCTGTCGGCCGCGGTGACGGCGAGGTCGGGCTCCCTGAGCACGGCACGCGCCGTCTCGACGATGGTCTTGCGCAGGTCGCGATCCTTCACGATCGGGTCGGCCGGTGCGGTTTCGGTCTGCAGCCAGCCGTCCCAGCCGTGGCGGCTCGGGTTCACGCCGGCCAGGCCGGTGGCGCGTTCGTCTGGCCGGTAGGCGCAGCGCTCGATGCGTTCGAAATAGGCGCGCATCCGCTCGGCCCGCCACGACGCATCCCCGGTGAGGTCGGCAATCTGGTTCCAGTCCGCGTTGTGCGGGTAGACCAGGATCATCGCGTTGTGCGCGGTGCAACCGCCGAGCGTGGCAGCGCGCGGGTAGAGCACGCCGTTCACCGCGCGTCCGTCGTGTTCGGTGCGGAAGTTCGGATCCTTGAACTGCTGTGCGTCGTCCGCGTAGTGCCGCACCCAGAAGTCCCACCGCATCCCGGAGTTCTCGGTGGCCAGCGCGTGGAAGGCCGGCACGTCGTAGTCGTCGGGCAGGCTGTTCACCTGCGGCGCCTGCGGCGTGTCGCCAATCGACGTGCGCGGGTCGCCTCCGGCCTCCAGCAGCAGCACTTGATAGCCCGACTCCGCCAGCCGCGCGGCCAGCGTGCCGCCACCGGCGCCGGAGCCGACGACGATGTAGTCGGCGTCGAAGGTGGCAGGTCGCGGGGTTGTTCGTGGTGTGCTCATTCGCTGGCTTCCGCTCTCTGGCTACAAGGTCTTCAGGAACCCAATGAGCGCATGCTTGTCGGCATCGCTGAGCCCGGGCTCTTCCGGAAACAGATCGGTGCCGAAGTAGTGCCCTTTGTTGATCACCAGATCGGGGCATTTGCTCATGGCGAGCATGCTCTCCATGATGTTCCGGTCACTGAAGATATCCGTTCCACGCTTCAGTTCGCGCTTAATCTGCTGAATGAGGCGCAGCAGCTTCTTGCGCTGCGCTTTGCGCTCGGCATCGGGCAGGTCGGCGCCGGTCATGTCGAGGCTGGTCAGCAGGCTGACCGGTGTTCCCTTCGGGATGGGACCGATCACCACCTCGCCGTCGCGGATGAACATCGGGAAGAGCCGCTGGCCGATGCCGAGGAGCGGCCGCAGGCCATCCGGCACATATCCTTTCGGCACGCGGATGAAGCTCTCTTCTGACGTGCGCTGGATGAGGCCGACGCCCGCGCCGGTGATGCCCAGCCGATCGAACAACGGGTCGATGTCGCGCTTCTCCGGCCACAGCATCTGTTCGATGGCGTCGTCGAAGGCGCGCATGCGTGCCTCGACGGACGGGCTCCACTCGAAGTGTCCGACCGAGTTGTTCTGCAGGAACGGTGCGGTGGACCAGAGGCTGACGAGGGAGGCCGGCCGTGTGAAGCCGCGGCCGCCGCCGGGGAGCGTGTAGTCGAACGGGGCGCCGCTCAGCGGGTGACGCAGCGACACGGTGCCGACCGAGGGCAGCGCCTTGTAGGACTGCGACGAGAAGTTGTCCCAGATGTTGCCGGCGATGGCGTTGGTGGCGATCGGGCTGCAGACGTTCGTCTGCATGAGCGTGGAGGGCACCCGCAGTTCGGT
Organism: Vicinamibacterales bacterium; assembly: GCA_046596625.1. Taxonomy (GTDB): domain Bacteria; phylum Acidobacteriota; class Vicinamibacteria; order Vicinamibacterales; family CAVVIG01; genus CAVVIG01. Next base: position 12,291 of record JBKJMH010000116.1, read on the forward strand.
CGAGAGGAAGTTGTCGCGCAGGAAGCCGTCGGCCGCTGCCAGTTGGCGCATCGGCGCCTTGAAGGCGTCGGTCTTGGTCCAGGCCCAGTAGCGGTCCCAGCAGCCGGGATAATCCTTGCCGTTGCAGTTCTCGAGATCGAGCCCGGCCGGCAACACGGGCAGCGAGCTCGAATGGCAACGGGCGCAGCGCTCGGCGAAGACCACCTTGCCGCGCTCGAGCGCGGGCGCATCGGCGTCCAGGTAGCGCGCACCGCCCGGGGCATCCTTCAGCAGGTGCGGGTCGGTGCTCTTGAGGAAGAAGCTCGCCATGTATGGCGTCTGCCGTTCAGTGGCCTGCCAGTAGACCGAGTTCTTCTTCGCGTCGGCGATCCTGATCGGGGTGATGGGGCGCCCGCCGAGCAGCGGCTGGAAGTGCAGCAGCCACTCCTCGCTGAAGAGGCCGATGTTGAGATAGACGCGGTTGAGCGCACCGAGCGCGCCCACGGAGTCGGAGCCGTCTTTCAGCACACGCGGCGTCCAGGTTGTATCGGGCTTCTCGAAGAACTGCGACAGCGGATGGCCGGCCGGGAGCACGTCGTTGAACTGCTGGTTGTCGAGTTCGCCGCCAGCGAGCGTCTCCTTGCCGAAGCGTTTGGCTACGCCCATGCGCGGTCCGAGGTAGTAGATCGCGTTCATGGTGCGCGGGTTGTTGATGTTGTCGCTCGAGACGAGCGAGGTGTCGAGCGTGCCGGGCAGCGAGGTGCGCAGCGCCTGGTTCAGGAAGCTGCGGCCGTTCGTCTTCCCCTTCCAGTCGAACACGCGATCCCACCAGAAGTACTGTGCTCCGACGTTCGAAGCGAGGTTGTCCCAGCGTGGGTTCTCGGGATCGGCCGGCGGCCTGACCGGACTCGGCCCGACGTGGCAGAAGGCGCACGACATGCCGACTCGATACGGCTTCACGAGGTCGCGCTGTTCGTAGTACGACGCGTCGCGGTAATACCGTTCAGCGTCCCACACTTTGCGCGCCTGTGCGTCGAACGCAGGGTTCGGGAAGAGACGCAGCCCAACCACCCCGGTTGGCTCGCCATAGTACGAGCCGACACCGACGGTCTTGCCACGCGCGCCGACCGGCACGCCGGGATAGGCCGCTTCGTCGGCGAACGGGTCGGGCGCACACGACGGGTCGCGATGGTCGAACCACAGGCCGTAGCGATTCGGGTCGGGGCCAGTGGGCTTCCGGAAGCACGGTTCGTTGACCAGGCCGAGATCGCGCCACCGGTTGTCGCGCGAAGCGGGCAACGTGGGGTGAGACGACAGGATTTTCAGGAAGTCGAGTGAGCCGAGGCTTTCGCGCGAGAGCACGTCCCACAGGCGATCGTTACCGCCCGTCCAGACAAGCCACATGTTGCGTCCCTTCACCTCGTCCGGAGACAAGGGGATGGCGCCGTCCATGTCGTGGAAGTAGTCCTCGCCGGCCGCCGGGAACGAGGCCGCTGTTCGCTTTGCGCGCAGCGCCTCATCGGGAACCGTGCCCGGCTTCGGGGGGCGCGGGCCACAGGCTGCCAGCGTCAGCGTTGCGATTGCCAGCGCCGTCGACGTCGCCAGCAGTCGTCTCATTCGTGCCATAGTCCGTAGTCTCCTGGAGAAGTGCACAGGCTCGTAAACGTCTCGCGAAGCGAAAGGGAACACGGCCGCATCCGCGTTCGTTTGCCGATCGCGCGGCGTTCTGAACGCCGGTAGCATGCGTAGGGCGGAGGGAGCCGAGATGTCTGATGTGATCTTCGAGCCGCTGAGCTTTCGCAACCTCACGGTGAAGAACCGGGTGTTCCGGTCGAACATCGCCGGCCGGTTCGACAACTACGACGGTACGGGCACGCAGACCCGCATCAACTGGGAGACGAAGTTCGCGCGCGGCGGTGTTGGCGCCATCATCTCCTCGTTTGTCCCAGTGCACCCGCGCGGACGCATCATCCCGAACTATGCCACCATCCACCACGACGACCGCATCCCTTTCTGGCGGGCGGTTGGCGTTGCGGTCCACGAGCACGACTGTCGCTTCATCCTGCAGTTGAGTCACGGTGGCCGGCAGCGCGATGTGCCCGACCTCGAGTATCCGAAAGGGCAGAGCTCGACATCGAAAAAGGATCCGCTGCACGGCTTCGAGTGCGAGCGGATGACGATCGGGGACATTCGCGAGGTGGTGTCGGCGTTCGCCGAGAGCGCACGGCGGGCGCGCGACGCCGGGCTCGACGGGGTCGAGCTGCACGGCGCGAACGGCTACCTCATCACCCAGTTTCTCAGCTCGGCCATCAACGATCGCACGGACGAGTACGGCGGCTCGCTCGAGAACCGCGCCCGCTTCGTGCTGGAGATCGTGCGAGCCATCCGCCAGCGGGTCGGCCGCGACTTCCACCTGCAGATGAAGATCAGCGCCACCGAGTTCAACGACGCCCTGTTGTTCACGAAGCGCGAAGGGGCCGGCAACACCATCCATGACTCGGTCCAGGTGTGCAAGTGGCTGGTGGAAGCCGGTGTCGACGCCGTCCATGTGTCGACCGGGAGTTCGTTCCCGCACCCGCGCAACCCGGCCGGCAGCGACCTCGACGTCGATCTGCTCTCCCACACCTACGAGCAGCTGGCGTCGAGCGGGACGAATACGTTCCGCAACCTGCTGCTGTTCCACCACGACGTCACCAGTGCGGTGTTCCGCAAGGCGTGGCTTGATGCGGGCGTCGACGCGGACAAAATCGAGGGCCTGACCCTGCCCGATGCCGCAGCCATCAAGCAGGCGGTCGACGTGCCGATCATCTGCACCGGCGGCTTCCAGACCGCGTCCGTCATCCGCACGGCTATCACCAGCGGCCGCTGCGACGCGGTGAGCATGGCCCGGCCGCTCGTCGCCAACAACGATCTTGTTCAGCAGTTCCAGGCGGGGCGCGACCGCGCGGAGCGTCCGTGCACCTACTGCAACAAGTGCCTGGTGCACGTCGTCGAGCACCCGCTCGGCTGTTACGACGAGAGCCGCTATGCGAGCCAGGAGGCGATGCTCGCCGAGGTGATGTCGGTCTTCCGCCCGCAACCGTTCGCATGAGCGTGTGGCTCCGCGCACGCAACCGCGAATCTTGCTCGCCAGATTGCGATTGGCCGACCTGGAGGTCGGCAGCTACGCACGGACCGGCGCAACCGGTCGTAGCCGCGAGCACGCAAGGCGCTGGCCGGACGTAGCCGCGCACCTTTAGGTGCGCCTTCGTGTCTTCTAGTCGGTGAGTGGAAAGAGGTGTGGCAGTTCGAACCGTGCCTCGTTCAGGAAGAACTCGGTCAGCACGCGAAAGTCGCGTCGCTTCGCGTTCTGGCACGCCCGCGTGATGAAGGT
>JBKJMH010000137.1:0-35896 GCA_046596625.1 Vicinamibacterales bacterium
GTTTCGACGGATCCGGTAAATTTGCCGGAACCGCTAGCCTGTCCCCGCCGCCGCTCTCGCTGCCGCCGCTTCGCCTGTTCGTCGTGGACCCGCAGGCAACTCACCGTGTTCTTGGAGTGGCGAGACAGTCGGTCGGCATCACTTGGAGGAGACGAAGATATGGCGCTCACGTCCTTTATGCAGAAGCTTAGGTCGAAAATTCAGCTTAATGAAATTTCGGCTGACGACGCCGAGGCGCTCTTGACGCTGCAGCCTTCGAAGGAATTATTGGACGAGACCTACAGTTTCGGCGAGCGCATGGTGGACGAGGTCCTCGACAGAACGGCACAGATCGACGCGAAGGCCACCAGCCTGCTCGGATGGTCGGCGGGGGTCCTGGCGTTTCTGACCTTTGATAGTCGGGGCTCTTGGGAGTCTTGGCTTGTCGGCTTCGTAACTGCCACCGCCCTCGTTCTCTCGATGATTGCGGCTATGCGGGCGGGCCTTGCCTTGAAGGTCGATGACTGGTCAATTTCAAGCGAGCGCGACTGGTTTCGCGGAGAACTCTTTGCCGACCCGACAAAACTTCGCGTCTATCACGTCCTCGGCATGCTTGAAACTCATCAGCGGCACAACCGGCAGAACATGATCAAAGGAGAGCACGCGCGCGTGTCTCAGTTGTGCCTACTCCTGGCCGTGATCTGCCTCGGCGTGCTAGTCGTCGTTAGATGACGGTTTAATCGGGTCTCGAATCAGGGTGCGAATGTCAGGCATCCGCGACGGCAGCCTCTCTCCTGGCAGGCCTCTCGTGATCGTGTCGGGTTGGCGCTGCGGCAGGCGTTCCGGCGTCGTCTGGGCGGGTTGCACTTGTGGTGCGGTCGTCGGTTTCAACTCGTCGTCGGCCATAACTGGCAGAGCTTATACCCAGGAGTTGCTGGGTTTCAATACGTTCTGGCTAGCTGCTTGACAAATGTAGTTATTGAGTGACATAAACACCACCATGACGCCGCGACCACGTAGCGACAATCCCAAGAATGCCGTGTTAAACGTCCGCATGGAACCATCGATGCTCGAAGAACTGCAGGCTATCCAAGAGCGGGATGGCGTGCCGGTGGCCGAGCAGGCGCGACGGGGAATCGCGATGTGGCTCGACACGAAAGGCGTCATCAAATCGGAACGCAAGCGGGCTGTCACCCGCAAGCGTTCCTAACACGCAACCCGTTATAGGCGGGCCGCGAGCTACTGCAAGGGTAGCATTCGCGACTCCGCATTAGGAGATCGCAGCATGGCAAAGAATCAGTCCCCTCAGACCGCGTCACAGAAGGCTCGCGTCCGAGCCCTCTCCCTTAACCAGCACATTGCCCGAACAGTGGTTCCAGCCATTGGCGACCACCTCCCGGCGTTCCCCGACCTGTTCGGGGACGTGGCCGTCAACAACGCCGCTGTCGATGCCTTCATTCGTGAACGCGTTGCGCCAGATGCGAACGACCTGCGTTCGGCGAAGTACATCGAGGACCGGAACAGCGCCGACGAGATCGCCATCTCCGAGGCGCTGTCGCCAGAATTGCGCCGGGTGTTCCTCGAGTATCAGAACCGCCGCACCTCGATGGAATGGATCCAGCAGGAGATCGCCTACCGTGTGGGCATCGCTTTCTACCGAGCCCTGATGTTCGGAGGTGCCGCATGAAGCGCTACGTCGTCTTCCGCGACACTTGTTTGCTCGTGATTGACGAGGGCGATCCGGTGCCGAGCATCGACGAGATCGCCGACGCTGACCGCCTCCGCTCAGCTCTGGCCATCGGTGACCCGCGCGTGCAGCTGGTGCCATCGGCCGAGCAGCCAGGCTGCCTCGAGGCGTCTTGGTTCACCCGAGTGCGGGTGTCGTGACTCGGTCAGGAATGACCAACGACCAACTGCAACTGCTTCGGATACGGCCGCTCGACTCTTTGACCAGGCTGAGGCGGGCACATTGCCGGCCGATGAAGCGAAGCGGGCCGGCACTTCGTTGCGTGAACTGGCGAGTCAGGCGCGGTGGGTGCGGTCGAAGCTACCACCAGCCGAGCCTTTTGTGATGTGAAGAGCGGCGATGATTATCACACCAACAACGTTCGTCATTGGAGCTGGTGCCAGTTGCCCATACGGACTGCCCGTTGGGTCCGGCTTGCTTAACGCGGCTCGTGAGATGTCCGTAGGTCTCTTCAATCTTTTAATCGCGTCCGGCACCGACCAGACTCAGCTGCTGCGATTTCTCGAACTCGCCAGGCAAACCCCATTACGGTCAATCGACGCATTTCTGGAAACGCGTCAAGACGACGAGGCGCTGATACGAGTCGGGCGTGCCGTCATAGCTGCCACCATGGGCGAAGCCCTGTTGGCTGCTCGAGGGGAGAGTCCCGACTCGAGGACAGACTGGCTCGATTACCTCATCGTGGACAAGATGAGGCCCGGTGCGGCCACAGTCGAGGAGTTCGCCACGCTCAATAGCGGCGTCACGTTTGTCACCTTCAACTTCGACTCGATCGTGGAGGACAAATTAGCCAGTTACGCAGCGAGGATCTACGGCGCTTCCGAGGCGCAAACTCAGAAGGTGCTTTCAGCGGTGAAAGTTATCCACCTTCACGGCAAGCTGCCAGAGACGCCGAAGTCTCCAAAGATGTACTCGGAAACGGACGGTGGAGCGGTCGACATCGATTGGGTGCAGTGGCTGAAGTCGGCGCCCTCTACGGTCAACGTGGTGATGGATTCCATCGACGAAGCGACGCGATCAGCGGCGCTGACGGCAGTCGAGCACGCGAGCATTCTGTGTTTCCTTGGCTTCAGCTACCAGCGAGATAACCTAACCCGTCTCGGAATAGCGCCGGATTTCGCGCAACGCGGCTGCATCTGCTACGGATCGGCGAAGGCGATGTCCGAGGGTGACCAAGCATGGGTTAGGAGCCGCTTCGGCGAAAAGATTTTGCTCGCTCACATCAGCGACGACTGCGTTGCAGCCCTTCAGAGGTTCCACGTCTTCCGAGATTAGGATATGGGTCAACTGCTGAAGCGCGGCCGCATCTGGTGGATTCGCTACTACCGCAACGGTAAGCGCGAAGAGGAAAGCGCACGCACACAGGTCAAGGAAGAGGCGCGCGACCTGATGCGACAGCGAGAGGGCGACATCGCCAAGGGCGTCCCGATCAGCGCGAAGGTGGGCCGGCTGCGCTTCGAGGATGCCGCGGCCGACCTGCTCAACGACTACAAGGTGAACGGCAAGAAGTCGCACGACAACGTGAAGGCGACCGTAGTCGAGGGCGCGCTGGCGCCGTGGTTCGGTGGACGCCGCATGGCGTCAATCACGACCGCGGACGTGCGAGCCTATGTCGCTGACCGACAGACGCAGGGCTACGCCAACGCCACGATCAACCGCGAACTGGCCGCGCTGAAGCGCATGTACACGCTGGCGATTCAGGCGGGGAAGTTGCTGCAGCGGCCGCACATCCCGATGCTGGCTGAGCGGAACGTCCGAAAGGGGTTTTTCGAGCGCGCGCAATTTGACGCGGTGCGTAACCGGCTACCGGCCACCTATCAGGCGCTGGTGACGCTGGCCTACTACACCGGCTGGCGCGTCCGGAGCGAACTGCTGCCGCTCGAATGGCGCCAGATAGACCGGCACGCAGGCGTCATCCGGCTGGAGCCGGAGACCACGAAGAACCGCGACGGGCGCGTGTTCAAGTACGCCGAGCTGGATGAACTGCGGGAAGCGATTGAGGGGCTGTGGCTGAGACACCAGGCGCTCGAACGGGCGGGCATCCTAACGCCGCTCGTATTCTGCCGGCAGAAGGGGCAGCCGATCCTGACGTTCTGGAAGCGCTGGAGGGCCGCGTGCATCGAGGCGGGCTGTCCGGGGCGCATCCCGCACGACTTCCGCCGTACAGCCGTCCGGAACCTCAGTCGGGCGGGTGTGCCTGACACCGTGGCGATGAAGATCACCGGCCACAAGACGCGCAGCGTGTTCGACCGCTACGACATCACCAGCGAAGAGGACCTCGCCGAGGCATCGCGCAAGCTCCAAGCGCTGACAGGGACAATTACGGGGACAAACGGGGTCACCGATGCTGAAGCGCTCCGCGAGCGCCTCTCTAAGTCGGTGAAAACAAAAGGGAAGTTGGTGGCGAGACCCGGGATCGAACCGGGGACACCACGATTTTCAATCGTGTGCTCTACCAGCTGAGCTATCTCGCCACGTCAGAAAAGCGCGCGGTCAAGGCGAGGAAGCCAGGACCGTAAAGAGAAAAAGATGATACCACGCGCTGATGCTGGGCTGGAAGCGTGAAGAGGTCCGGCGCGTGAATTCGAAGAAGCCGACCGTGTGAACGATCGGCTTCTTCGAACGATGTGAGTAGTGAGCTACTGCGCGGGAGCCGGGTCGACACCGCGCCAGAGGTTGGCGGTGCCGAGCTCCTCGCGTCCACACGACTTCAGGTAGCAGAACAACTGCGTGCGATATGCAGCCGCGCCGCCGAGCACCATCGAGACAATGAACGAACCGACGGTCGTCTTGCCGCCGAACATCTCGATCTCCTTGCGAAACGTGGCGTCAGGTTCGTTGGCGAGCAACTGCGTGTACTCGCCAGCCTGCGCTGCCAGCGTTTTCACCAGATCATCGAAGCTCAGCTCCGACGTGACCTTCGCGCGCGCCATCCATGCGTCCTGCGCGAAGCCGCCGGTCAGCGCCGACTTCACCAGCACCGGTCCCATCACCGCGAGGTAGTCGAGCAGTTCGCGCGTGCTGCGCTGCTTCGGCGTCGGGCGATAGGTGAGCATCGACGGCTCGACCTTCGAGCAGAGATGCTGGAGGATGTTCACTTCGTGCTGCAACGCGCCGATCAGTTCGTGCTGTGTCAGGACCATGTGTGCTGTTTGCCTTTGTTTTTGTCGTCGCCAGTTAAACGGCCGCTTAGACGCCCACCGCTTCGCCAGCGTCGCGGGTGAGCCCGAGTTCTTTCCGGACCTTTTCCTCGACCGCCTTGAAGACCGCCGGGTTGTCCTTCAGGTACTGCTTCGCATTCTCGCGCCCCTGGCCAAGACGCTCGCCGCCGTAGGCGAACCACGCACCGCTCTTCTCGATGATGCGCTTCTCGACGCCGAGGTCGAGCAGGTCGCCGGTGCGCGAGATGCCCTCGCCGTACATGATGTCGAACTCCGCCTCGCGGAACGGCGGCGCCACCTTGTTCTTCACCACCTTGACGCGTGTGCGACCGCCCACGACGACGTCGCCGTCCTTGATGGCGGCGATGCGACGGATGTCCATGCGGACCGAAGCATAGAATTTCAGCGCGCGGCCGCCGGTGGTGGTTTCGGGGTTGCCGAACATGACGCCGATCTTCTCGCGAAGCTGGTTGATGAAGATGAGGCAGGTCTTGCTCTTCGACACCGCGCCGGTGAGCTTGCGCAGCGCCTGCGACATGAGACGCGCCTGGAGACCCATCTGGGCTTCGCCCATCTCGCCTTCGATTTCGGCCTTCGGCACGAGGGCCGCGACCGAGTCGACCACGACGACGTCGACGCCGTTGGAGCGGATGAGCACTTCGACAATTTCGAGCGCCTGCTCGCCGTTATCCGGCTGCGACACGAGCAGGTTCTCGAGGTCGACGCCAAGCTTCTGGGCGTACGTAGCGTCCAGTGCATGTTCCGCGTCGACGAAGGCCGCCATGCCGCCCAGCTTCTGCGCCTCGGCAATGATCTGGAGCGCCAACGTGGTCTTGCCCGACGATTCGGGACCGAACACCTCGATGACGCGGCCGCGCGGGACGCCGCCGACGCCGAGGGCGTAGTCGATGCTGATGGCGCCGGTCGGGATCGAGTCGATCGGCTGAATGGCGCCCTTCTGACCGAGGCGCATGATCGAGCCCTTGCCGAACTGTTTCTCGATCTGGCCGACCGCCAGCTCCACAGCCTTGAGGCGTTCCTTGTCCTGACGGTCGTCGTTCTTGTCCACTACTGGCGGCATGCTGCTCCTCATTATCTGGCGCCCCCCAGACGGGGCGCCCTCTGGTCCGGCATCTCCGGACTGGTGCTTCTGAATTGGCGCCGTTCCCGACGGTGCGCGCGCGGGCTCCGTTTGTAAGCCCTGTGGTGATCGAGAATGGCTCCGTGAACGAAGCGGAGCTATTCTAGGGTCGTGCCGAGCGAAAGTCAAGCGTCGTCAGATGCGTTATGGCTGTGGAACACCAACGTTATCAATGTGTTGCGAAACAAGCTGACTTTCGCCCCCGTGCGGTGCCCGCGCAGAATCTGCGATGATGTCTGCCTCGATGCCGAGCCCAATTGGCCACACACTTGCCGGCCTCGCCGTCGGCTGGCTCAGTGAACCCGCGCGCCCCTCGACCGGTCGGAGCCTGCGCGACAACCTGACGCCGTTCGTGCTCTGGTGCGCGTTCGTGGCGGCCATCCCCGACGCCGACTTGCTCATTCCGCACTTTCATCGGACAGCCACGCACAGCGTGACCGCCACCGTCCTGTTGCTGATTATGGTGGCCGCCGTGACAGGGAAGGTCACACGCCATCCGGCCTGGACGCTGGCGCTGGCCCTGACCGCCGCGCACGGCACGCATCTGCTGCTCGACTGGCTTGGCACGGACCGCTTTCCGCCGCCAGGGCTGCAGATGCTGTGGCCGTTCAGTCCTCACTTCTTCTACTCCGGCGTCGACCTGTTTCCGCCAGTCGAGCGCCGGTTGCTGCGTCCGGAGGCGTTCACCGTGAATGCCTATGCCGCCGCGTGGGAACTGCTCATCATGGGGCCGATCGCCCTCGTGGCATGGGTCCGCCGGCGCCGGCAGAGCGCAGCTGCCGGCGTGACGCCGGAGGGCACTGAGGCGCAGTCGCGGTGACCGAATACGCTCGTCGACTCTCGCCTGTCGCGACCTTCGCGCTGTTCGTACTGCTCGCCATCGCGCACACGTGGCCACTGGCGACGAACCCTGCCGGACTCTCGCGCAACGACACGCACGACACCGTCCACCACGAGTGGATTCTGGCGTGGGATGCGCACGCGCTTGCGACGAACCCCCTCGGGCTGTTCGACACCAACACGTTCTATCCCGAGCGCGACACGCTGGCGTACTCCGATCACATCATCGTGCAGGGCATCGTCGGGGCGCCGTTCATCTGGGCCGGAGCCTCGCCCGTGCTGACCTACAACCTGGTGCTCGTCATCGGCCTGATCCTCACCGGCTGGACGACGAGCCTGGTGGTAGGGAAGTGGACCGGCAGTGAGCTCGCCGGCCTGCTGAGCGGTTCGCTCATGGCGTTCAACGCGATGACGCTGACGCGCTTCGCGGAGGTACAGGATCAGTACCTGGCGTTCTTCCCGCTGGCGCTCGCCGCGCTCGACCGTTTGCTGGAGACACCCAGGGTGCGACACGCGCTGCAACTCGCTGGATGGTTTGTCCTGCAGGCACTGACGTGCGGCTATCTCCTGGCGTTCACCTCGCTCGCGTTCATTGCCGCCGTCCTCGTGCGGCCGGCGGACTGGGTCGGCCCCCGTTTCCGCAAGGTGGCGCCGCTGCTGCTGCTTGCCGGCGGCGTGTCGGTTGCGGCGCTGCTGCCGTTCCTGCTGCCGTATCTGCGGGTGAGCCGCGGGCAGGGGTTCTCACGCGCGATGGACGAAGTGGCGATGTTCTCCGCTCACTGGACCGACTACCTCGGTACAGGCGGGCGGCTCCACTTCGCGCTGTGGAGCCACAACTTCTTCGACCGGGAAGGGCTGTTCCCAGGCCTCGTCGGCGCCGGACTGACGGTGACCGCCCTCGTGGCCGGCGTGGCCTGGCGCGACCGCCGTGCGCGCATGGCGATTGCCTTCGGCGCCGTCGCCTGCGCTCTGTCGTTCGGTCCCGGGTTCCCGCTCTACGAACTCGTGACCCGGCTCTTCCCGATCATGGCCGGCATCCGTGGCGCCTCCCGGTTCGGACAGCTCTTCCTCGCCGCTATCGCCATACTGGCGGGGTTCGGGCTCGCGCACCTGCAGCGGCGTGTGCCGTCGCGCGCGACCGCGCTCGGCCTGCTGTTCCTGGTAGGCGCCCACGTCGAAGCGTTGCGGGCCCCGATCAACTACCGGGCCTTCGACGGCCTGTCGCCGATCTTCGCGACGCTGAAAGGCGCGCCCGCGGGCGCGCTGGTCGCCTGCTATCCGTTTCCGCCGCCACGTGAAGCGTTCCACAATGTCGACTGCATGCTGGCGTCGACGCAGTTCTGGCAGCCGCTGGTGAATGGCTACTCGAGCTTCATGCCCGAGAGCTACACGCGATCGGCTGCTGCCCTCGATGCGTTTCCCGAGGGCGACACGCTCGCCTACCTGAAGGGGCTCGGCGTCACCCACGTCATCGTGTTTCCGAACAAGGTGAGTGCGCCGCGGCTAGCCAGGATGGACGCGCATCCCGAGCAACTGGTGCCGTGGCGATCGGATCGTTCAGCGAGAATCTACCTGCTGAAATGACGGCGGACAACCGACGATGATCGATGGAAAGACACTCGCGGTGGTGCTGCCCGCGTACAACGCGGCCGCCACGCTCAAGGCCACCGTGGACGAACTGCCGTCCATTGTCGATCACCGCATCCTGGTGGACGACGGGAGCAAGGACGACACCGTCGCCGTCGCGCGGCAGCTGGGGCTGACGACGTTCGTGCACGACGGCAACTACGGCTACGGCCGGAACCAGATGACCTGCTACAACGAGGCGCTCCGGGTTGGCGCCGACATCGTGGTGATGGTGCATCCTGATTACCAGTACACGCCGAAGCTGGTGACGGCCATGGCCAGCATGATCGCCTATGACGTGTACGACGTCGTGCTTGGCTCGCGCATCCTCGGCGGCACGGCACGTTCGGGCGGCATGCCGCTCTACAAGTACATCTCGAATCGATTGCTGACCGCGTCGCAGAACTGGCTGCTCGGCGCGAAGCTCTCGGAGTACCACACCGGCTACCGGGCGTTCGGCCGGAAGGTACTGGAGACACTGCCGCTGCTCGAGAACTCAGACGACTTCGTCTTCGACAACCAGATGCTGACACAGTGCCTCTACTTCGGCTTCAGGGTGGGGGAGGTGTCGTGCCCGACGAAGTACTTCCCGGAGGCGTCGTCGATCAGTTTTCGTCGCAGCGTCACCTACGGCCTGGGCGTGCTGGGCACGTCGGTCCAGTGCGCGCTGCAGCGTCGACGGCTCCGACACTACCGGATCTTCGACCCCGCTGGGCGCCGCCTCGAATCGTCGATCCCGACGTAGCCGCCGGATGATAAAGTTTCGGCGACCATGCCGAGACCGTATCTCCACCGCCTGTCTTTTTCTCTTGCGTTTCTTGCCGTCGCCGCCGTGTCCCTTGCCCAGCCCCGCCCCGGCGGACGGTCCGGCGCGCCTGCCGCGGCCAGTCACCGCGCTGTGACCACGAAGGTGGCCGAAGGCCCCACGGTAGACGGCGTGCTCGACGATGCCGCGTGGGCACAAGCCACCGTCGTCGACACCTTCACCCAGATCGAACCGGCCGAAGGGCAGCCTGCCAGCGAGCGCACCGAAGTACGGATGATCTACACCGCGTCGACGCTCTACGTTGGCGTGCATCTGTTCGACAGCGACCCGACGAAGATCGTCACCACCGACTCGCGCCGCGACTCCGCGCTGTCCGGTCAGGACTCATTCCAGATGATCTTCGACACGTATCACGACCGCCAGAACGGCTTCATCTTCGGTACGAACTCGCTCGGTATCCAGTACGACGCGCAGGTACGCAACGAGGGCGAGACGCTGCGTGGCGGCCCTCCGACCGGACTTGGCGGCGGCAACACCGGCGGCGCGGGCGCCGGCATCAACACCAACTGGGACGGCTCGTGGGTCGTGAAGACGACCGTGAACGGACAGGGCTGGGTCGCCGAGTTCGCGATTCCGTTGAAGACGCTGCGGTACGGACCGCCGCCGCAGACCTGGGGCGTGAACTTCTCGCGCGTCATCGAGCGCAAGCGCGAGATTGTCTACTGGTCGCCGGTGTCGCGCATCTACAGCATCACGCGGCTGTCGTCGGCCGGTGAGATGAGCGGGCTGAACGTGCCGGCTCCCCGCGACTTCAAGCTCATCCCCTACGTCGTCGGGTCGGCGAACCGCAACTTCGCCAACAAGACCGAGACCGCCTACGACCGCACCGGCGACTTCGGCATCGACGGCAAGATCGGCGTCACCTCGAGCATGACGCTCGACCTGACCTACAACACCGATTTTGCCCAGGTGGAAGTCGACGAACAGCAGATCAACCTCACACGCTTCAACCTGCTGTTCCCGGAAAAGCGTCCCTTCTTCCTCGAAAACCGTGGCCTCTTCGCCGTGGGCCGGCCGGGCGAGATCGACCTGTTCTTCAGCCGCCGCATCGGCATCAACAACGCAGGCACCCTCATCCCGATTCAGGCGGGTGCACGTCTGAGCGGCAAGGCGAGGGGGGCCAACATCGGCTTCCTCAACATGCAGACCGAGCGCGTGGGGAACACGTCGGCCAACAACTTCACGGCCGCACGCGTGAGCAAGGACCTGGGCAGCCGCTCGGGATTCGGCGCCATCGTCGTGAATCGCACGGGTACCGGCGACAGCGCTGGCACCGACAACTACAACCGCACGTTCGGCCTCGACGGCAAGTACGGCATCAAGGAGGCGATTACGCTCAGCGGCTTTGTCGCGAAGACCGAAACACCCGGGCTCGAGGGCAAGGACTATGCGGTCTCGACGGCGTTCGACTTCCGCACGCGCAAGTACGAGGCGACGGCCAGCTACGCCGAAGTCGGCGACGACTTCAATCCCGAGGTCGGCTTCCTCGAGCGCGAGGACGGCTATCGGCAGACGAGCATCGTCCTTCGCCGGCGCATTCGCACGCCTGGTCTCGCCAAGCTGGGGCTGCGTGAAATCGAGCCGCATGCCAGTTACGAGAGCTACTGGGGTTTCGATGGCTACCAGGAGACCGCCACGCTCCACATCGACAACCGGCTCGACTTCGAGAAAGGCTACTCACTGACGTCGACCGCGCTGAACGTGCAGTTCGAGGGGCTGCGCAAGCCGTTCGAAGTCTTCCCCGGCGTGGTGGTGCCGGCGGGCAGCTACCGCAGCCCGTACTTCCTCACGCAGGCAAGCACAGATCGGCGCAAGTGGATCTCGGCCGGTCTGAGCGCGAATCTGGGCGGATTCCTCTCGGGTAGCCAGATCAGCCTGGGGCCATCGCTGAACATCCGTCGCGGTGGCCGCCTGACGTCGACGCTGCGCTGGACGCGGAACGACATCAACCTGCCGCAGGGGGCCTTCGTCACGAACCTCGCCACCGCGCGCGCCACCTACAACTTCTCGACGCTGGTGAATGCGTCGGGGTTGTTGCAGTACAACGACCGCACGAAGCGCTGGTCGACGAACCTGCGGTTCAACTGGCTGCGCACCGCGGCCAGCGGACTCTACGTCGTCTACAACAACACCGAGGCGTTCAACGGGCTGGGACCGGTGAGCCGGGCGTTCATCATCAAGTACGGTCACCAGTTCGACGTGTTGAACTAAAGCTACGCATAGACGTAGAAGCCGCGACCGGATTTCCGTCCGAGGTGTCCGGCCGCGACCATCCGGCGCAGCAGGGGGCAGGGGCGATACTTGGGATCGCCCAGCCCTTCGTGCAGCACGTTGAGGATGGCCAGGCAGATGTCGAGTCCGATGAAGTCTGCCAGTGTGAGCGGGCCCATCGGGTGGTTCATCCCACCCTTCATCACGGCGTCGATGGCGTCCGGGGTTCCCACGCCTTCCATCACCGCGAAGAACGCCTCGTTCAACATCGGCATCAGGATGCGGTTCGCGATGAACCCCGGGTAGTCAGCCGCTTCGACGCCGTTCTTGCCCAGTGTTGCGCACAGTTCCCTCGCCACCTGCATCGCCTCGTCCGAGGTCGACTGTCCGCGAATCAGCTCCACCAGCTTCATCAACGGCACCGGGTTCATGAAGTGCATGCCCAGCACCCTCTCCGGCCTTCGGGTTGCGGCGCCGAGCAGGGTGATGGAGATTGATGACGTGTTCGACGCGAGAATCACCTCAGGCCGTGTGAGGTCATCGAGACGGGCGAACAGTTCGCGCTTGGCCTCGGCGTTCTCGACGATCGCCTCGACGACGTAGTCAACATCGGCGAGAGCATCGATGGAGGAGAAGGTACCAAGCCGCGCCAGGGTGGCCTCATGGTCGGCCGCCGCAAGCGTGCCCTTCTCGACGAACTTCGCGAGGCTCCTGTCGATGGCGGTGCGCGCGCGTTCCAGCATCGGCTGCGCGACGTCGACCAGCCTCACGTCGTAGCCCGCCTGGGCGAACACCTGCGCGATGCCGTTGCCCATGGTCCCCGCACCCACTACGCCGATTGTCTTCAGGCTCATCGCTGTAATCCGGTCCTTGATCAGAGAGGTCGATGCGAGGGTCGAGGGGCTAAAGCATCTCGACGGCAAGCGCGACGCCGTTGCCACCACCGAGGCAGAGGGTGGCGATGCCGCGCTTCAGGTGACGGTGTTTCAGTGCGTAGAGCAGCGTGGTAAGTACGCGTCCACCACTCGAGCCGATGGCGTGGCCCAGCGCCACGGCGCCGCCGTTGACGTTCACCCGGCGCTCGTCGAGGTCGAGTTCCTGCATCACGGCCAGCGCCTGCACCGCGAAGGCTTCGTTCAGTTCCACCAGATCGACATCGGCGAGCGACCAGCCGCTCTTCGCGAGCACGCGTCGGGTGGCCTCGACCGGTGTCATCAACACCAGCTTCGGCGCCAGCCCACTGGTCGCCTGTCCGACGATGCGCGCCATCGGCGTCAGCCCCAGTGCCTGCGCCCGCGCCGCCGACATCACCACCAGTGCCGATGCGCCGTCGTTGACGGGCGGAGCGTTGCCGGCCGTCACCGTGCCGTCTTTCCTGAAGGCGGGCTTGAGGGCACGCAACGCTTCCGCGGTGGTGTCGGCGCGAATGGCTTCGTCCCGGTCGAACAGGGTGACGCTGCCGTCGCGCTGGGGCAGAGACACCGGCAGGATTTCGTCGGTGAAGGCGCCGTCTGTCGTGGCGGCGGCGGCCTTCTGGTGGCTGCGCACGGCGTAGGCGTCCTGTGCCTCGCGCGTCACCGAGAATTGCTCGGCCACCACCTCACCCGCGTTCCCCATGTGATAGTTCTCGAAGGCGCACCACAGGCCGTCGTTGATCATCGAGTCGACCAGCGGCGCAGCGCCGAGCCGCGCACCCTCCCGCGCCTTCGGCATCAAGTAAGGGCAGTTGCTCATCGACTCCATACCGCCGGCGACGGCAATCTCGATATCGCCGGTGGCGATGCCCTGTGCAGCCAGCATCACCGCCTTCAGTCCCGAGCCGCACACCTTGTTGATGGTGAGGGCCCCGACGTGGTTGGACAATCCACCGCGCAGTGCCGCCTGGCGAGCGGGGTTCTGACCGAGGCCCGCGGACACCACGTTGCCGAGGATGCATTCGTCGACCGATGCCGGGTCGATGCCTGCGCGGCGCACGGCCTCAGCCACGACGAGCGCGCCGAGTTGCGGGGCGGTGTGGCTCTTCAGCGAACCCTGGAACTTACCGGTAGCGGTGCGAACGGCGCTGACGATGACGGCTTCGTTCATGGTGTGCGGCCTCGACTGCAGCCCCAGCGTCGGTGCCAGGGGCCGGCGATGGGTGCCGGGCTATCGACGGATTCTGAGTTCGCGAACGGCGTCGGCGCCGAGCATCGAGCGGAGACGGGAGAGAATGAGGCCGGACGCGCGCATGATGGCCGCGCCCCACTGTGCAGTCTGGGGCTCGATGAGCAGCACGCCGTCTTCGAGGCGCACGGCGCTCACCTTCGCCATCTGGGTCCCGACGGCCGAGCGCCAGGCAAAGTCGACCTTGCCGGCCGACAGGGGCGCGTCCCGCACGATCTGGGCGAGCGCACCCGGTAACACCTGTCCAATCGGCTGCCACGTCACGTCGGGAAATCTTATCATTCAGCATGCGCCTCATCCTCGCGTCTGCCTCGCCCCGCCGTGCCGAACTGCTCACGTCGGCGGGATACCGCTTCGAGGTGCAGAGCGCGGACATCGACGAACGGGTCATGCCGGGGGAGGCGGCCGAGGACTACGTGCAGCGGTTGGCCACCGAAAAAGCCCGAGCTGTCCTCGAACGGACCAACCCGCTGGGCGACGACGTCTTAATACTCGGAGCAGACACGACGGTGGTCGTCGATGCCAACATTCTCGGAAAGCCGGAGAACGACGACGATGCGGCGCGAATGATCCGGCGCCTGGCAGGACGACCGCACCGGGTGCTCACGGGTGTCAGTCTCTGTGCGCGGCGGCTGCAGCTCGATGCGGTGGAGGAGACGCTGGTCTTCGTCCAGCCGATGACGGCGGACGAGGTGGCTTGGTACGTGGCGAGCGGGGAAGGTCGCGACAAGGCCGGCGCGTATGCCATTCAGGGGCTGGCGGCACGGTTCATTCCGCGTATCGACGGCTCGTATTCGAATGTCGTCGGATTGCCGGTCGCGGTCGTGGCTGAGCTGCTGGTCAGGGCGGAATCACGATTGCGTTTCCTTGCATCGGCCGGTTAGTCGAGCTATTCTGGCTGCAACCAAAAGTCCCGGAAGTCCTTATGACACACCGATATATGAAAATAGGTATCACCGCAGTCGTCCTGGTGCTCGCCTTCACCGGGATGCTGTGGTCCACTCTCCGCGAGGGGACCGAGTACTACAAACACGTGGACGAAGTGACGTCTAACGCGCAGCAGTGGCAGGGCAAGCGTCTGCAACTGCATGGGCACGTGGTCACCAACTCGATTCTCGTGAGGCCCGATACCCTCGAATACAAGTTCAAGGTCCAGAACAACGGTCAGGTCATCGACGCCACCTACAAGGGCGTGGTGCCGGATACGTTCAAGGACCGTCCGGGCGAGGAAGCCGAAGTCGTGCTGAAGGGGCAGTTGAGCCATGCCGGCTTCGCCGTCGAGGCGAACGGGATCATGGCCAAGTGCCCCTCGAAGTACGAGGCTGAGAAAAAGCTCGGACAGGTCGGGTAGATGGCATCCCTCGGCTCCTTCCTGCTGTATGCCTCCTTTGTCGTCTGCGCCTATTCCGCCGTCATCTCGGTCGTCGGCGCCCGGCAACGGTCGCGACGGCTGATTGAGAGTGGGGTCGGCGCCTTCTATCTGGTCTGCGCACTCATGACCTGCGCGTCGGCGGTCATGATCAACGCCTTCCTGCTCAACGATTTCACCATCAAGTACGTCCAGCACTACTCGGACTCAATCCAGCCGATTTTCTACAAGATCACCTCCTACTGGGGTGGTCTCGACGGCTCGATCATGTTCTGGGTATTCCTGCTGTCGGTGTTCGGCTCGATTGCGGTCTACGTGAACCGCGAGCGCTACCGGGAACTGATTCCCTACGTGATCGCCACGATCTCGACGGTGCAGATGTTCTTCCTGTACCTGATGGTGGTCCACAAGAACCCGTTCACCACCTTCCTGACCAACGTGCCGGCGGAAGGCACGGGGTTGAATCCGCTGCTCCAGAACTACTGGATGGCAATTCATCCGCCGTCGCTCTACACCGGTTTCGTCGGCATGACGATTCCGTTCGCATTCTGCATTGCGGCGCTGATCACCGGACACCTCGACGACTCCTGGCTGCGCGCCGTGCGTCGCTGGACCATGGTGAGTTGGCTGTTCCTGTCCTTTGGTCTGACGCTCGGCATGATCTGGGCGTACGAAGAACTCGGCTGGGGCGGCTACTGGGCCTGGGACCCGGTCGAGAACGCCGCCCTGCTGCCGTGGTTCACGGCCACGGCGTTCCTGCATTCGGTGATGGTGCAGGAACGACGGAGCATGCTGAAGATCTGGAACGTGTCACTGGTGATCGTCACCTTCTTCCTGACGATCTTCGGCACGTTCATGACCCGCTCGGGCATCGTGCAGTCGGTGCATGCATTCGGCGAGGACAGGACGCTGGCGTGGCTCTTCACCGTATTCATGGTGGTGATCCTCACCTTCAGCTTCGGCCTGGTGATCTACCGCATGCCGATGCTGAGAGCACGCACCAACGAACTCGACTCGTGGGTGTCGCGTGAAGCGGCGTTCCTCGTCAACAACTGGATCCTGCTGTTCTCTGCGTTCTTCGTCCTGTTCGCAACGATGTTCCCGACCTTGAGCGAAGCGGTGACCGGCACGCGCATCACCGTGGCCGGCCCCTTCTACAACACGTGGATGGCGCCGATTGGCCTCATCCTGCTGTTCCTCACCGGCATCGGTCCGCTGCTCGCGTGGCGCAAGTCGACGATGACGAACCTGCGCGATCAGTTCATGATTCCGACGGTGACGGCGGTTGTCACGGGCTCCGGCCTCTACGCGATGGGGCTGCATGTGTGGTCGTCCGGGTTGTGCTTTGCCCTCGCCGCGTTCGTCTTCGGCACCATCGCGCAGGAGTTCTGGCGCGGCACCAACATCCGCAGGAAGAACACCGGCACCGACGTGTTCACGGCGATGGTCGGCCTCGTCGGGCGCAACAAGCGCCGCTACGGCGGCTACGTGGTGCACTTGGGCATCGTGCTGATGTTCCTCGGCTTTGCCGGCGGGGCGTACAAGCTCGATGAGCAGGTCTTGCTGAAGCAGGGCCAGTCGACGGACGTCGGCAAGTGGACCTTCCGCAACGACGGCATCAAGGTAAGCGACGACGGTCAGAAGCAGATGACCACGGCGTACATCTCGGTGATGGTGGACGGCAAGCAGATCGACACGCTCTATCCGGCGCGCTGGGTGTTCCATCGCCACGAGGATTCGCCGACGACCGAGGTGGCGATCCGCCGCGGCATGTGGGAGGACCTCTACATCGTCTTGCCGGCGACCGACCCGACGATGATGGCTGCGCAGACGGCGACGCTGCAGATTGTCGTCAACCCGCTGGTCAACTGGATCTGGCTCGGCTTCGGCCTGATGGCGTTCGGCACGGGCATCGCGCTGCTGCCGGAACGTGCCTACTCCTTCGCTCTGGCGAAGAACCCAGCCGACATCGCGGGTGCCACGGCCACGATTCTGCTGATGGTCTTCCTCGCGTCCACGCCGGCGTTCGCGCAATCGATGCACGACCCGAGCGCGTCAACGGCGCCAGTGGTGGCGGCGTCGGACCTCGAGAAGCAGATGCGACGGGAACTGGTCTGCATCTGCGGCGACTGTGCACACTACCCGTTGTCCGAGTGTACGTGCGGCACGGCGGCGACGATGCGCGGCGAGCTGTCGCAGCAGATTGCCCTCGGCAAAGACCGCGACCAGATCCGTGACTGGGCGGTCGAGCGCTACGGCAGCCAGGAAGCGCTTGGCGCGCCGATCGACAAGGGCTTCAACCGCCTGGCTTGGCTGCTGCCATGGTCGGTGGGCGTTGGCGCCGCCGCAGCGGTTGGCCTGGTTGCGGTCCGCTGGTCCAGAAATAACCGGACGGAAGACTCGGACCCGGTCGGGCCCGAGTCTTCTGATCCTGCACTGAACGATCGCCTCGACGATGAGCTCCGAAACCTCGACTGAGCACCGGCACCGCCCGGATGTTCCCGCCCAGCCAGGGATGCATCCCTGGCAATTCTTCGTCCTCGCCGGTCTCGGGTGTGCAATAGCCGTCACCTTCCTCATCCGAGGACAGGGCGTCATGGCTGTCCTGCTGCTTTCGCTGCTGATGGCCACGGCGACACTGGTTGGTATCGCTGCCCTGCGCGCGCTGCGGCCCCTGGTGTCCGAGCACGACGACCGCAGCGTCGTCATCGGCGAGCGGACGCGTGCGGCGCTCGAGCAGGAAAAGGCGAATACCCTGCGCACGATCAAGGAACTCGAATTCGACCGCGCGATGAACAAGATGTCGGAGGGCGACTTCAACGAGATGTCCATCCGGCTCCGCGCCCGCGCCGCGCGTCTCATCAAGCAGCTCGATGCCGGCACCGGCTACCGTTCGAAGATCGAGTCCGATGTGCTGAAGCGCCTCATCGCAGCTGGCGAGGCAAAAGCCTCTGCGCGCGCCGAACGCTCCTGTCCCAAATGCTCGACGTCGAACGACACCGACGCGCGCTTCTGCAAAAACTGCGGGGAGCGTCTCGCGTGAACCCGACCTTACCGCATCCTCGCCTGCGCTCACTGCCGCTGGCCGTCGCGTGCCTTCTTGCCGTCGTCCTGGGGGTTGGCACCGCCTCAGCGCAGATGCCGGATATGGCGCAGATGTCGGGCATCCCCAGGCCGGTCGACGATCTTCCGGTCGGGTCCGTTTCTGTGCGCGTCATCCGGGGCGACCTGTCGAACCCCATCGTCGGCAACCCGGTCGAGATGCGGGTCGGTGACGCGGTCACCACCGTGAACACTGATGACCAGGGGCGCGCGCAGTTCGACCGCATCGTTCCGGGCAGCCCCGTGACGTTCTCCACCGTGGTCGACGGGAAACGGATCGACTCGCAGCCGTTCAACGTGCAGCCGCAGGGCGGCGTTCGTATGCTGCTGGTCGCGGTTGATCCGGGAGCCGCGAAGGCGGCGTCGGCGCCACCGGTGCCGGCCGTCACCGGGGCGGTCACTATCGCTGGCGAATCGCGCATTGTGATCGAACCGGGCGACGGCACGATGTCGGTCTACTACATTCTCGACATCATCAACGCATCGAGCAGTCCGGTGAATCCCGAGAGGCCGTTCGTGTTCACGATGCCGGCCGCCGCCACCAACACCACGGTCATCCAGGGGTCGTCGCCGCTCGCGAGCAACAAGGGGCGCGAGGTGACGGTCGCAGGTCCGTTTCCCCCTGGCAGGACGGCCATTCAGGTGGCCGCCGAGTTCCCTGTGACGAGTGGCAGCATCTCCTTCGAGCAGGTGTTTCCGGCGAACATGCCCCAGCCGATTGTGCTCGCCAAGAAGGAAGGGGACATGTCGCTGGCGTCGCCTCAACTGGACCGCGTGCAGGACACGGTCACGGAGGGCACCGCGGTCGTCATCGGCGCGGGCGCGGCGGTGAACGCCGGCACGCCGCTGTCGATTACGCTTTCGGGACTGCCGCACCACAGTGCCGTGCCGCGCAACATTTCGCTGATCCTGGCTGGGGTCATCGTGGTCATCGGCGTCTGGGCCACCGCGCGGACCGGCGATACCGGTGCGGACCGGCAGGCGGAACGGAAGCGTCTCGTCAGCCGCCGCGAGAAGTTGCTGCAGGATCTGGTGCGACTCGAACAGGACCACCGGCGCGGCCGGAGCGAAGGGACCCGCTACGGCGCGCGGCGCGAGGAACTGGTGCAGGCGCTCGAGCATGTGTACGGCGCACTCGACGAAGAAGGGGCGGGCCCCGAGCCGGCAGGGAAGGCTGGTGTCGCGGCCTGACGTGCCGCCACCGCCCGCCGATGCCCCAACCCTCCTGGACGACCGACCCCACGTGACCTTCGACTTCGACCGTGTCGAACTGATCGACCTCTCCCGACATTTCGGCCGGAGGAAGGCCGTGGCGCGCATCTCGCTGGCCATGCAGTCGGGCGACATCGTCGGCCTCCTCGGGCCGAACGGGGCCGGCAAGTCGACGCTGCTCGGCATGCTGGCCACACTGGTGGCGCCCACCACTGGCTCCCTCACCTACGGCGGCAAGCGCATCGGTGAGGGAGGCGAGGGCATCCGCGGCCGCATCGGCGTGCTCGCGCACGAACTCCATCTGTACCCGGAACTCACGGCTCGCCAGAACCTCGAGTTCTTTGCCAGGCTGCACGGGCTGGCCGACGTGGAGGCTCTGGTTGGATCGGCCCTGGAGCAGGCGAACCTCGGCGACCGGGGCGAAGACCAGGTCGCGTCGTTTTCGCGCGGCATGCGTCAGCGCCTCGCACTCGAGCGCTGCCTGCTGCATCGGCCGAGACTGGTGCTGCTCGACGAGCCGTTCACCGGGCTCGACGACCGCGCGGTGCGCATCGTGGCCGACCGCCTGACGCGGATCGCGGCTGAGGGCGCGATCGTCGTCCTGGCCACCCACGACCTCGACGTGGCGGACGGCCTCATCACGCGGATGGCTGTCGTGCGCAGCGGGCGGCTGCTGTGCGACGTGGCCGCCAGCGCCGGCATTCGGCAGCAGTATCGCGCCCTCGTGGAGTCGGCGTGAGATTCTTTCGGGTGGCGCTGCTGGTTCTGAAGAAGGACTTCGCGATCGAGCTGAAGAGCTACGAAATCCTGTCGACCACGCTGTTCTTTGCCGTGTCGTGCGTCGCCATCTTCTCGTTCGCCTTCGTGAAGGAAGGGCAGGCGCCGGTCGATGCGGCCGCCGGCATCCTGTGGATTGCTATCGCGTTCTCGGGCACCCTGGCGCTCGGTCGTACCTTCGAGCGCGAGCGCTACGGCGAGACGCTGAAGGCGCTGCTGCTGGCCCCGGCGCCGCGGCCCGCCATCTATCTCGGCAAGCTCCTCGGGATCGTGGCCCTGTTGTTTGCCACCGAAATCATCGTGGTGCCAATGGTGGCGTTCTTGTTTTCGGCGCCGTTCTTCGAGCGGCCGCTGCTGCTGGTGACGCTGCTGGGCCTGGGTACGGTGGGTTACGCCTCGGTGGGAACGCTGTTCGCGGCCATGCTCGTCCGGGCCCGCACCCGAGACGTGATGCTGCCGATTCTGCTGTACCCGATTACCATACCGGTGATCATTGCTGGTGTGCGCGGCACGTCGGCGCTGCTGGCGTCGCCGGTGGACGAACCGGTGGCGATGCTGTGGATCGGGCTGCTGTCGTTCTTCGACGTGGTGTTCGTGACGTTGTCGCTGTGGACGTTCGAGCCGCTGATGACCGAGTAGGCTGGACTGAGGATGTCGATGAAAAAACTGTTTGTGCCGGTGGCGGCGATCACGGCGTTGCTGTTCGCCTACTCGCCAATTGCCATCGCGAACGCGCCGTACGAATCGACGATGCGGCTGGTGCAGAAGATCTTCTACTACCACTTCCCGGCGTGGATGGCACTGACCGTCTCGGTCACCATCTGCACCGTGGCGAGCGCCTTCTACCTGTTCAAGGGGTGGGCGCGGGCCGACCGGATCGCTGTCGCTGCCGCGGAGGTCACGGTCATCTTCGGTCTGTTCGGCCTGGTCAGCGGTTCGCTCTGGGGCCGCAAAGCCTGGGGCGTCTGGTGGCAGTGGGACGCGCGCCTCACCATGGCGTTCCTGCTGGAGCTGATTTTCTTCGGCTACATCCTGGTCCGGAACTATGGCGGGCCTGGGGCCGAGAAACTCGCGGCTGCCATGGGGATCTTCGGTGGAGCCACGGCACCGTTTGTCTACAAGTCGGTCGACTGGTGGCGCACCGTGCATCCGAAGACGAGTGTGATGACCACGCTCGGTGAGACGTCGCCCGAGATGTGGTACGCCGTCTGGTTCTGTACGTTCACTATCCTGCTGTTCATGGGGCTGCTGCTCGCCGCGCGCATACGCCTCGAGGAACAACGCGCAGCGCTCGACGAGTTGTATCTCGCAGCCGAGGACTGATCACATGATTCGACGCACCTGGATTGCTTTCGTCACGTTCGTGCTGCTCGGTGCGAACGCCTTCGCCCAGCAGACGGCCCCGCCCGACGGCTTCGTGCCGATGAGCTCACTGCCACCGGGCGAGGAACTGCCGGCGGCGGGCTTCGTCGTGGCGTCGTACGCGTTCTTCCTGGTGTTGATGGTGTTCTACCTCTGGACCATTTGGAAGCGTCTGGCAAAGGTCGAGCAGGACATGAAGGAACTCGGCCGGCGTCAGGGCGGATCCGCCCGGTGACCTCTGGGCACTTCATCTTCATCCCGGCCGTGCTGTTGGTCGGGCTGGTGATCGGCTGGATCCTCGGCTCCCGTGCGGCGCGCGATGCCTATGCAATGGAGCTGAGGCGCCGCGAGGAACGCGCGGCGAAGAAGAGCAGCCAGGCCTAGGCACCCTATCTTCCGGCTGCGAGGCGCCGCACCAGCGGTTCCGGCAGACCCGCCCTCACCATCTTCTGCTGGGTGCGTTCGAGCGGGTACTCGAGGCGATACATCTCGATCTGCATGGCGCCCGCATCGAAGATGGCATACGCGGCCCGCGGGTCGCTGTCGCGCGGCTGACCCACCGACCCCGGATTCACCAGGTAGTTCGCTTCGGCGTCGAGGGTGACGGTCGTTCCGGTCACATCCACCAACCCAATCGCCCGTCCAGCCAGCCTGAACACCATCGCCACATGCGTGTGCCCGAACAGGCACAGGCGCTGGCGCGAGCTGTCGATGGCGCGGCGTGCGTCGAGCTCGTCGAAGATGTATTCATCCTCGTCGAACGGCGAGCCGTGGCAGATCTCGACGCAGTCATCGACGAGCGTCGGCCCCTTCGGCAGGTTGACGAGCCAGTCGCGATGCGTGGGCGTCAGCGCGTTCAGCGTCCACTCGGCCGCAATCCGGGCGCTGACGTTGAACCCCTCCGCCTGCTCGATGCCGAAGGCGATCTTGTCGTGGTTGCCGCGCACGATGGCGTGCGGGTCCTGTCCGATCACGCGGTCGATGACGGCATTCGGATCGGGGCCATAACCGACGATGTCGCCGAGCACGAGGGTGCGGTCGTAGCCGCGCACCGCGGCGTCGGCGAGGACGACGTCGAGCGCCTCGAGATTGGCGTGAATGTCGGTAATGACGAGATAGCGCATAGAAGTTGTCGGATTCGATCGGTCTATCGGTCGTTTGGGGCTACGGATTCAGCCAGTGGACGATCTCTTCGACTACGGCGGGAATACTGGCGCGTTCTGCATCGACGCGGTAATGCGCATGCTCGTAGGCGGCGCGCCGCATGAGAAAGAGTCGCTCGAACTCGGCACGGTCGGCAGCCAGGGGACGTCGCCCATCGTTTGGCACCCGCTGGATGATGCGGTGCATCGGCACATCGAGCCACACCGTTGCGCCGTCGCCCTTGATGACGGCGCGGTTCTGGGAGTCGACGAAGGTGCCGCCGCCCGTGGCGACGACGAGATGGCGCGTGGGAAGCTGTTCCAGCAGCACGGCCCGTTCTGCGGCGCGAAAGTAGGGTTCGCCGTGCTTGGCGAAGATGCCCGTCACTGGCTGCCGCTCGCGCTGTTCCACGAGGTCGTCGATGTCGACGGCGCGCCAGCCGAGCCGGCGGGCCAGCGCGCGGGCCACCGACGACTTGCCAGCGCCCATGAAACCCACGAGGTAGACCTTGTCGGTGTTCACGCGATGAGTCGCTGGAGCGTGTCGAAGAAGCCCGGGTACGAGATGACGACGGCGTCTGCGCCCTCGATGCGCGACGGTTGCTGCGCGGCGAGCGCGGCAATCGCGAACGCCATCGCCATCCGGTGGTCACCGCCGGCATCGGCCACGCCGCCCTTCGGCGCGCCAGTGCCGCGAATGGTGTAGCCGTCGCCGTGTTCCTCGGCGCTGATGCCAAGGTTGCGGAAGCCGGTGACCAACGTCGTGATGCGGTCACTCTCTTTCACGCGGAGTTCGCCGGCGCCGTGGATGGTGACCTGACCGCCGTGCGCAGCCAAGGCGGAGATGGCCGGAAGTTCATCGATGAGGCCGGGTACTTCGTCAGGCGCAATCTCGAGGGAGCCGAGGCGATCACCCGTGACGACGATGGTGCCGAGCGGTTCGCCGGCCGCCACCGATTCCGGATGTACGTCCACGCGTGCGCCGAAGCGGCGGAGGATGTCGATCAGGGCGGTGCGCGACGGGTTCAACCCGACCTGCTCGATCGTGATGGTCGAGCCGGGGAGCGATGCCGCGGCGACCATCCAGAACGCCGCCGACGAGAAGTCGCCGGGCACCGGAAGCGAGCGCCCCACGCCGCGCTGGCCACCGCTGATCGAGACCGTGAGGCCGTCAACCTTGACCTGGAAGCCGAACGCCGCGAGAGCCCGTTCGGTGTGGTCGCGGGTCTGCGCCGGTTCCGTGACAGCGGTCGTCCCTTCGGTGTGGAGACCGGCGAGAATGACCGCGCTTTTCACCTGCGCGCTCGGCACCGACGGCGTGTAGTGAATGGGGTGCAGCGCGGTGCCGTGCACGGTGATTGGCGCATGCCCCTCGACCGCGTCGATGCGGGCGCCCATGAGTCCGAGCGGTTCCATCACGCGGCGCATCGGCCGGCGCGACAGCGATTCGTCGCCGATCATGGTGGCGGTAAACGGTTGAGCCGCCAGAATCCCCGCCAGCATGCGCATCGTCGTGCCGGAATTGCCGGCATCGAGCGGTGCGGAGGGCGAACGGAAGTGGCGAATGCCTCGTCCTTCAATAGTGACCGTGTTGCCGGTGCGCGTAATCTCGACGCCGAGTCCGCGCAGGCAGGTGAGCGTCGACTGGCAGTCGGCGCCGGGCGCGTAGTTGCCCAGTTCAGAGCGTCCGTCCGACAGCGCGGCCAGCAGCGCATAGCGGTGAGAGATCGACTTGTCGCCGGGAACAGTGAGCCGTCCCTGCACGCGTGTTGCAGGGGTAATCGTCGCAGTCGTAGCCACAGACATTCGTGCGATCTTACGACAGTCGGCTTGACATCCAGCAATAGATGGGATGGTATTCAGTCTCGCGTCCATGGTGCACACACATCCGCTCAGCATCCGCCTCGAGTTCACCAGTTCCTACGACATGCTCGACATGCTGCAGGTCCTCACGGACTACGTCTGCAAGCAGGTCGGGCTCGACGAGGACGCGTTGCATTGGGTCAGCGTCGCCGTCCGCGAGTCGGTGGCCAATGCGGTGAAGCACGGCAACAAGGGCGACGCCACGAAGAAGGTGTTCGTGGCCTATGACGGCACGTTCGATGGCGTTCCCGAAGTGGCCGTGACGGTGCGCGACCAGGGAGAAGGCTTCGATCCGGAGGAGGTGGCCGACCCGCTGGCTCCGGAAAACCTGCTGAAAGGCAGTGGGCGCGGCATCTTCCTCATCCGCAGCTTCATGGACGAGATGACGCTTCGGCGCGCGCCGGAAGGCGGCATGGAGATGCGCATGGTCAAGCGTGCCCAACCGGCCTCCGCGTCAGGCGACCCGGCCTGAGCGCCACTGCTTCCTCACCCGATTCGGACGCACCTCCTTTCGTTTCCTCCCAGTCCCCACTTATGTCTGACACGTCGTCGCTCTACCTCACCACCGCAGTCGAGGCTGTTGTCCGCGCCGGCAATGTGATGCTCGAGCGGGTCGGCACGAACCTGCAGGTCGACAAGAAAGGTGCAATCGACCTTGTGACGGAGGTCGATTTGTTTATCGAGCGTGAGTTCCGCGCGACGATCGGCGAGCGATTCCCGAATCATCACATTCTCGGTGAGGAACTCGGCGGCGGGGGGACGGCCGTGCCGGAAGGCCCGTGCTGGGTCTTCGATCCCATCGATGGCACGACGAACTTCACCCACGGACTTCCTATCTTCTGTTCGTCGGTGGCGCTCGAAGTGAACGGGGTCGCCGAGGTCGTTGCGGTGTATGACCCGTCACGGAAAGAGTTGTTCACCGCGGAGCGCGGCCGGGGGGCGTTCCTGAATGGTGCCCCGATGCACGTGTCGAAATCAGCAACGCTGATCGACTCCCTACTGGTCACCGGCTTTCCGTACGATGTGCACTCCCGCGTCGAAGAGATTGTGGGACTGTTTGCCGACTTCGTTGGCCGTGCCCGGGCGGTCCGCCGGCTCGGGTCGGGCGCGATCGACCTCTGCTGGGTCGCGGCCGGCCGAATGGACGGATTCTGGGAGCGCGACTTGAAGCCGTGGGATATCGCCGGGGGCGGCCTGCTGGTGAGTGAGGCCGGTGGGCGCATCACCGACTATGCTGGCAATCCGTTTAGCTCGCGCACACGCACCGTCCTCGCGACGAACGGCGTGATCCATCAGGCGATGCTGGATGTGATCGGGGCCTTCCACGCCAAACTCGGCCGCGGACTGTAGGCGGGACCGGACGATGTGCCCACGGTTGGAGACACTTCCGGTCGAGGCATAGCTTTTCCTTCCACAATTCGCGCCTGAGGCTGGCATCGCTCCTGCTTTGTCAGGGAACAGTGCGCCTAACTCAGGCCACGTTCCCGCGCGGAAGTCAGCAGGTCCGCGCCTACGAGGAGAGCCATGCGTCGTCTGACCGTTGCCACTGCGGTGTTTGTGCTTGCCGGGCTGCTCGCGCCCGCGACGAGCTTTGCCCAGCAATCCCTGAATTTCTATGTCGGTGGTTTCATTCCGAAGGGGGAGGACTCCCGCGATCGTCAGGACGTTCTCTGGAACGACCTCGACTTCCTTGCGTTCGATATCAAGGACTTCAACGGCGGCACCGCCGGTGTGGAGTATCTGGTGGGGCTGAACGAGTTCGTCGATGCGGGCCTCGGCGTCGGCATCTACAAGCGGACCGTGCCGAGCGTCTACGCTGACCTGGTAAACAGGAACGGTGCTGAAATCGAGCAGGATCTGAAGCTGCGCACGGTGCCGTTCACCGCCACCGTCCGTTTCCTGCCGTTCGGACGGTCTGGTGGCCTGCAGCCCTACATCGGTGGCGGCGTGGCCGTCATCAACTACCGCTACAGCGAGACCGGCGACTTCGTCGACTTCACGGACAACAGCGTGTTCAGGGATACGTTCGTCGGCAGCGGGACGGCCACCGGGCCAACGGTGCTCGGCGGCGTGCGGGTGCCGCTCGGCCAGTGGGATTTCGGCGGAGAGGTTCGCTGGCAGCGCGCCAAGGGCGATCTGCCAGCCGATTTGGGCTTCGCTGGCGACAAGATCGACCTCGGCGGCTGGAACTACCTGGCGACCATCAACGTCCGCTTCTGAGCGCGGCGACCTTCAGTCCGGAGACGCAGGCACTGCCACAGCGGTCCTGCGTCTCTCGCTGTCAGTCGGTGCGCCGGTAGAGCGCGACGCCTGCGCCTTCGCACGCGCGCACATAACCGTCGAGGAACGCGGGGCGCGTTCGAACGATCTGGGCGAGCATGTCGCCGCCTTCCGCTTTCTCCTCGATCAGAATCCAGCCCGCGAACGGCCGCGGCCTGTTTAGCGCGTTCAGCCAGATATCGCCATTCCCCTCGTGCAGGAAGTCGCGGATCGAGAAGCCGGCGCCGGCCAGGTCCTGCATGTAGTGGCCGAGTGAACCCATGCTCGCCATGACGCTCTCGCCACGATAGTCAGCCTGCAGGCACGACGTCACAGCCAGCCGCCTCGCGGAGTTGGGCCGATCCCACTGCGCTTCCATCACCATCGGCGCCTTGTCGTTCATCGGCCGCAGTTCGGCGACCGCCAGAGCCAGGAGCACCACGGCCAGCGGCACCCGAGCCTTGCGCCAGCTTCCGGCCGCGACGCCGGCGCAGATCGCCTGTGCCGCGATGAGCGGCACCATATAGCGGATGCGGTACGGATGACCGTCGACGAAGGCACTCCACGGCACCGCTGCGGTGCCGAACAGTGCCAGCGGCAGGAGGTTGGCCGCGCGGTCGCCCCTCCAGAGTCCGGTAACCGCCAGGACGATGATTCCCGCGAGTGCGGCAAGCAGTACGCCCGAGCCACTCAGTTCGTGGAGCCCCCAGACGATCTGGCTGACGGCGTCGAGGGGATGACCCTGCGCCGGGTTCTCCGGGACGAAGAAGCCGCTGGCGAACCAGGCGCCGACCACGATCTTGCTGAACACGGTGAAGGCGACGATGGCCGCCACCGGGTAGATGCCGACCGCGGCGATGGCGCGTGCGGCCCGCGGCAGCGGCACGCCGCGCCGCCACAGGACCCACACGGCAGCCACCAGTGAACCGATGGTGACGGGCCAGGCTTCGTAGCGGGTGAGGCAGGCCAGCGCGAACACGGTTCCGACGAGAGGAACGGATGCTGGCCCGCCGTCGCCCGAGGACGGCCGGACCAGTCGCTCGCAGTACGCGAGCAGCAGCGCGACCGACGCGACGTTCAGGGCGATGAGCAGCGGCTCGGTCATCGGCGTCGCCTGCAGGTAGAGCACGTTCGGGTTCAAGGCGAAGACCAGCGTGCCGGCGGCGGCGGCGAGCCACGACCCGGTGAGCTGCGCGATGATCCAGCCGACGGCGCCGCACGCCGCAGCAAACGACAGCACCGACATGGCCACGCCGGACGCGCCTGTTCGATAGAGCGCATCGATCTGGACCGGGAGCGCGTTCAGCAGGTGAGGCAGTGGCAGCCAGACCGCGCCGATCTGCTGCCAGCCCGGCGTGATGCTGTCGAAGATGCGGCGCGCCACAATCAGGTGCCCGCGCGCATCGTAGTGGCTGAGTGTCAGGCCGAGCTGCGCATAGCGCAGTGCCACCAGCATTCCGAGCAGCGCTGCGGCGCAAGTCGTCGCTACCAGCGGCCCGCGCCGCCACCACGGATCTTGCACGAGGGGATTGTACCCTCGGGTTACAATCACCTGTTCACGTATGCGAAAGTTCGTCGACTGGATCCAGGTCGTTGCACTGGGCCTGGGGGCTCCCGGCCTGTTTCTCGCCGCCCTGCTGGACTCGTCCTTCATCCCGCTGCCGGAAGTTGTCGACGTCCTCCTGGTGTGGATGACGACGCAGCACAAGTCGCGGATGCTGCTCTATGCGGGCAGCGCAACGGTCGGCTCGGTTATCGGCTGCCTGATGCTGTACTGGGTCGGAAGCAAGGGCGATCAGTTCATCCAGCGCCGCTTCAGCGCGGACAGGGTCGAGCGGACGCTCGGCACGTTCCGGCGCTACGGCCTGATGGCGGTGCTCATACCGTCGCTGCTGCCGCCGCCGATGCCCTTCAAGATCTTCGTGCTGCTGGCCGGGGCCGCCGGGATCGGCCCGTGGCGGTTCGCGATGGCCATCGGCATCGGTCGCGGCATCCGTTACTTCGGAGAGGCCGCGCTGGCCGTCTGGTATGGCGATGCGGCGCTCCAGTTTCTCGAGAACAACAGTCGCATGGCGTCGCTCAGTCTGGCGCTGCTGATGGCGGCCGGACTTGGCGGTTACGTGCTCTATCAGAAGACGCGCCGCAAGGCCTGACGGTAAACTACACTCGCCGCGATGCTTGAGCTCAGCGTCATCATTCCGATCAAGAACGAGTCGCCAAATCTCGAGGCGCTGCACGTCGAGGTGACGGCAGCGCTCGACTCGTGGGGGCGGAGCTACGAGGTGGTTGTCGTGGATGATGGAAGCACGGACGACAGCTTCCAGGTCCTGTCGCGCATCCAGGCCGCGGACCCGCGGTGGCGGGTCATCCGCTTCCGCCGCAACTTCGGCCAGACCGCCGCGTTCTCGGCCGGCTTCGCGCACGCGCGCGGCCGCCTGATCGCCACGTCCGACGGCGATCTGCAGAACGACCCACGAGACATTCCGGCCATGGTGGCTCGCCTCGAGCGCGACGACCTCGACATCGTCTGCGGCTGGCGCAAGGACCGGAAGGACGCGTTCCTGTCGCGGTTGCTGCCGTCGATGATGGCGAACCGCCTTATCTCGTGGGCCACCGGTGTGCGCCTGCACGACTACGGCTGCTCGCTGAAGATCTTCCGTGCTGAAGTAGTCAAGCCGCTGAAACTCTACGGCGAGATGCACCGCTTCATTCCAGCCATCGCGAGTGAGCAGGGGGTGAGCATCGCCGAGGTGGTGGTCAACCACCGCGCGCGCCTGCACGGCACGTCGAAATACGGCATCTCCCGCACCATCCGGGTCGTCCTCGACCTGCTGACGGTGAAGTTTCTCCTTAGCTACTCGACGCGTCCTGTCCAGATTTTCGGCTTGATCGGCATCTCGATGCTGACGCCGGGCGCGCTCATCCTGGGCTATCTTGCGCTCGTCAAGGTCTTCCAGGGGCAGGCGATCGGTAACCGGCCGCTGCTCCTGCTCGGCATTCTGCTGGTATTCACCGGTGTGCAACTCGTGACGCTGGGCCTGCTGGCCGAACTGCAGGCGCGCACCTACCACGAGTCGCAGGACAAGCCGACCTACGTGATCCGCGAGATCCGCGAAGCGGGTGCACGGCCAGAGCCGGCCGTGGCTCTGCCCACCACGTGACGTGATGGTCGCCAGCGCGAACCACACGCTGCCCCGCGTGGCGCGCCCGCCGCGAGCGATGGCGTGGGTGGTGCTGATGGCTGCAGCCGTGGCGGTGCTGGCGGTCGGCGTGACCGCCACGGTGTTGCTGGTCGGCAACCTGACGTCGTATCCCCGACCTGACCAGCAGTTCTGGCTGCCGTTTCTCGGCGCCTGCGTGCTCACCGTAGGGAGCGTCGGGCTGCGAAGCCTGCGCTGGATCTTCCTGTTGCGTCGCGCCGACACCCGCATTCCGATTCGCGACGCCTACATCGGTTACTTCGCCGGGCTCGGCCTGCTCTTCGCGCCGCTGCTGGCCGGCGAGATTGCGGTGCGCGCCTGGGTGAACCGAGCGCGCGGCCAGGTGCCGGTGCACACCACGGTCGTCGTCAACGTGTGGGAGCGACTGCTCGATCTGTCGGCGCTGGCGCTGCTGGCGGCGACGGCCGGCCTGCTGACCGGCAGCGTCAGTCGCTGGAGTTGGGCCGTGGTGGCCTGCGCGCTGCTGTCGCTCATCACGCCGCTGCGGCGCCTTGCCCTGGTCGCCGTGACCCGTCTCGCCGCCCCCGTCGCTCGCATCGTCGACGCCGCACCGGTGCGGTCGTTCCGCCGCCTCGCTGATCTCCGCACGTGGACCACCGCACTCGCGACCAGCCTCGTCGCGTGGGTGCTGCCCGCACTTGGGCTGTGGCTGCTGGCGCGCACTCCCGGCCATGCCTTGAGCCTGATGGAGGCCGTGCAGACCTACGGTGTCTCGGGCATCGCCAGCGTGGCGACGCTCACGCCTGGCGGCGTACTGGTGGCCGGCCGCGAGATGCTGGCGGTGCTGTTCGCGCACGGCTTCGCCGCCGAGGACGCGGTGCTCGCCGTGCTCGGTGTGCGCCTGGCGACGGTCGGCGTCTCGGTCGCCCTGGGCTGGATCTTCGTGCTGATGCACCTGCGTTTGGACCGCGTCGCCAGCGACAGGCACTTCGACGATATCGCCGATGCCTACGACGTGCAGATTCCGGAGTCGCGGCGCCAGGCGCTCCTGCTTCGCAAGACCGCGCTGATGAAGGACGCGATCGAGGCGCGCGGTATCGGCCGTCACGGGCTCGATGTCGGATGCGGACAAGGCGCCTACGTCGCCCGCATGCGCGGGCTGGGGTTCGATGTCGAGGGCATCGACATGTCGGCCGGGCAGGTCCGGCTTGCGGCGCGCAACGTCGGCGGCGACCGCATCGTGCGGGTCGGGTCGGTGCTCGACATTCCGGCCGCAGACGGCAGCTTCGACTTCCTCTACATCATCAACGTCCTGCACCACCTGAATTCCGTTGAAGAGCAGCGCCGGGCGTTCCGCGAACTGCTCCGCGTGCTGAAGCCTGGCGGGCTACTGTTTGTGCACGAGATCAACACGCGCAACATCCTCTTCCGCTTCTACATGGGCTACGTCTTCCCGTCGCTGAACTGCATCGACGAAGGCGTGGAGCGCTGGTTGCTCGCGCACACACTCGACGACTACACAGACGCGCCCACCGTCGACGTGCGCTACTTCACGTTCCTGCCGGACTTCGTCCCTGGGCCGATCGTCCACCTCTTCGCGCCGCTCGAGCGCGCGCTCGAACGGTCGGCGGCCGGGGTCTACTCGGCCCACTACATGGCGGTGCTCCGAAAATGACGACGGCGAGCGGCCCCGGGCGTGTGAGCGTGTGGGAGCAGGCACGGCTGCTCGCAGCGCTCGAAGCGATCGCCATCACGCTCTGGCTGCTCCCGGCTTCGGTGCACATCGTCAGTTGGCCGGCGAGCGGGCCCGTGCGGCTCGCGCTGTTGGCGCCAATGTGGCAGCTGCTGCTGTGGATGTCGGCCGGTGTGGCGGCGCACGGTGTCCTTCTGCTTGCTGGACGGGCGGCGGCCGCGTCGCGGATGCTGAGCGCGTTCGTCGTGCTCTGGGCCGGAGTCGTTCCGTATGCGCCCTGGGTGGCCGACCGGTTGCCGCTGCTGCTGGTGCTGGCCGGACCCGTGCAGTGGCTGCTCGTTGCCGCGGTGGCGGCGAGCACCTGCATGCGGTTCGAGGTCGCAGCCGCGGTCGTCTCGCGCATCGCGACACTCGGACGCCGGACCGTCTTCGCGACGAGCCTGGCGGTGTATGTCGGATTCGGCCTGTGGACGGCGACCACCAACGGCCTCGGCGGCGACGAGCCGCACTATCTCGTCATCACCCATAGTCTGCTGCACGACGCCGACCTCCAGATTGAGAACAACCACCAGCGCGGCGACTATCGCGCATTCTTCCGCGGCGTGCTGCGGCCCGATTACATGCAGCGGGGGAAGAACGGGCAGATCTACTCGATTCATGCGCCGGGCCTTCCGGCGCTGCTCCTGCCCGTCTACGCCGTGGCCGGCTACCTGGGCGCCGTGGCGTTGATCGGCCTGATAGCGGCGCTCACCGCGCTAGCCGTGTTCGACCTCGCGGAGTTGCTGGCGGGCAGGACGGTGGCCGTGTTGACGTGGCTGGCCGTCTGCCTGACCGTTCCGTTCATTCCGCATAGCTGGGCGATCTTCCCCGAGATGCCCGGGGCGCTGCTGGTGTCGTGGGCGGCGCTGTGGCTGTTGCAGCCGGTCGAGCAACGCACCGCGGCACGCTGGCTGCTGTGCGGCCTCGCGCTGGCGTGGCTGCCCTGGCTGCACACGAAGTTCGTGGTCTTCCTGGCGGTCTTCTCGCTCGGGCTCGGGCTGCGCCTATTGAAGCAGCCGGCGAAGCTGTTCGCGCTTGGCACACCGATCGCGCTGTCGTGCGGTGCCTGGCTCTATTCGTTCTACGTGCTCTACGGCAGGTTCGATCCCGAGGCGCCGTATGGGGCGTATTCGAGCATCTACGTACTCACCGGGAACATCCCGCACGGGTTGCTCGGGTTGTTCTTCGACCAGAAGTTCGGCCTGCTGTTCTACAGCCCGCTGTACCTCGTGGCGGTAGCCGGTGCGTGGATCGGCCTGCGCGAGGCGCGACTGCGTTTTGCGTCGGCAATCCTGCTGCTCACTATCGCAGTGTTCGTCGGCACCACCGCGCGGCTCTACATGTTCTGGGGCGGATCGAGTGCGCCAGCACGCTTCTTCGTACCCGTGCTCCCGTGCCTGGCGCCGTTCGTCGCCCTTGGCATCGCGCGGGCACAGTCGGCCTGGTCGCGAGCGCTGGTCGGACTCTGGCTGGCCATCGGCCTCGGCGTGGCGGCCCTGGCGCTGGTTGAACCGGCGCGGCTGTTGCTGTTCAGCGACCCGCACGGCCGGTCGAAGTTCCTCGAGCTGTTGCAGGCTGGGTCGCCGCTGGCGCTGGTGGTGCCGACGTTCACCGACCCCGACTGGCGTGCGCACGTCGCGCCTCTCGCCGCCTGGCTGGTGGCGGCGCTGGCGTCGGGGGCGGTGGTGGTGGCCTGGTCGCGCGTGCGGCGGGTGTCGAGCTGGACGCTGGCCGGTTGGGCAGCGGCGACGTTTCTGCTTCTCGGCGCCGCGCTGACGGGCCGACCCGCGGTCGCGGTCCGCGAGGCGACCGCGCAGCGCGGATCGCTCGATGTGCTCTGGCGCTTCGACAGGACGCGGCACCGCACGCTCGACTACTCAACCCTGGCGCGAGTGACGCCGGAGCGGCTGCGGCAATTCACGACCATCCATGTCCGGCCCGACGTGCCGGCCGATGCACGGGCCCCCTTCGAGGCCGGCCCGCTGAACCTGCCGCCTGGGCGTTTCGAAGCGTCGGTGTGGTTCAGCTCGTCGCGACCTCGCGAGGGGGAAGTCAGCATTGCCGCACCTCGCGCGACGTTCGGCCGCGTGGCCGGCTCGCTTGGCAATCCGGCTCGCTTCGAAGTGTCGGTACCGGCAGCGGCGCGGCGCGTGGTCGTGCGGGTGCCCGACCTCCAGATAGCGCGCGCCATCACCGACGTGCAACTGGCGCCAATCGACGTTGTGCCGCCGTCGCAGCGCGACCCGCGGCCGGTGCGGATGATCGAGTCGCTCGCCGGTTCGGTGGGGCGTTACCTCGTCTACACTGATGGCGAGGCGTACCCCGAGATGGGCACGTTCTGGACGCGCGGTACGGCAGCGACCACGGTGCTCGTGACGCCGGCAGGGGCGTCTCGAATGACGCTCACACTGTCGACCGGGCCAATGGCCGGTCTGGTGACGGTGACCCTTGGTGGACGCACCCAGCAGGTGTCGATGCCCGGAAGCCAGGAACAGATCGTGACGCTCGACGTGCCCGCAGGCCCCGGCCCTGTGCCGCTCACGATCCGGTCGAGCGTCATGTTCCGTCCGGCCCAGGTCAACCCGTCCGTCAACGACATGCGTGGCCTTGGCTGCCAGGTGCGGATTGCCCTCGAGTAACACCGTCCGCCGCGCGCTGGTGCTGCTTCTCGCGGTGGTGTCAGGCAGCTGCGGCAAGAACCCGACCGCGCCGACGCCGGTCAGCGTGCTGAGCATCAGCTGCCCGGTCGCGCAGAGCGCGCAGTCGCTCGACGGTGCCCCGGTCATCGTCACCTACCCGAGTCCGACCGTCACTGGCGGCGACGGCGTGCTGTCGACGACCTGCACACCGACAACCGGCAGCCGTTTCCCGGCCGGCACGTCGAACGTCACCTGTACGGCGCAGGACGCGAAGCAGCAGACCGCGTCGTGCGGGTTTCAGGTCACCGTCACCCGCGTGCCGCGGCTGAGCGCCACCCGGTTCGTGGCGTTCGGCGACAGCCTGACCGAGGGCTTCGTGCAGGTGTGCCGCACCACGACACTCACCGGGCTCGACGCGGTCCTCGAGGACATGGCGTTTCTGAGCCGGGTCAGCGAACTGCGCCCGCCCGGCTACTCGGCGGTGTCCTATCCGGTGAAACTGCAGTCGGCGCTGTCAGCGCGTTACGCAGCGCAGTCGATCACGATCATCAACGAGGGCAATGGTGGAGAGACGGCTGCCCTCGGCGCGCTCGACCTGCCCCGCGTGCTGAACACCGACACACCGCAGGCCTTACTGCTCCTCGAGGGGATCAACGACATCCACGCCGGAACCCCGACGCAGGCGTCGGCGATCCCGACGGTGATCAGCAGCCTGCGCACGATGGTGCAGGAGGGGAAGCGGCGTGGAATGACCGTCTTCCTCGCCACGCTGTTGCCGGAGCGCAAGGGTTCGTGCCGATCGTTCGACTGGGACGACAACATCGAGGACGTCGTGGCGGCCAACACGCAGATTCGCAGCCTCGCGACGACGGAAGGCGTGCCGCTGGTCGACATGTACCAGGCGTTCTCGGGGCAGGTGAGCACGCTGCTCGGGGCCGACGGCCTGCATCCGTCAGAGGCCGGGTACCAGAAAATGGCCGACCTGTTTTATGCGGCCATCACGCAGCGACTCGAGCAGTAGCCCCCGCCGCCCGGCGTGCACTTACGAAATTCTGCGCATTATGGCCGCGTCGGTTCGATATCTCTTGGTATAGTAAGGCGCGTAATTGAATCGTAAGTTTCATTGTTCCCTTATGGAGAGCGCAATACGATGACGCGGAAATATGCCTGCCTTGCCGTGCTGGCCCTGATAGCCACCGCCGCATGCACCAAGTCGCCCCAGACCACGGCCACGCCGGTCTCGTCGAGCCCGACCGCCGCTTCCGCCAATCCGGACGGATCGACGCTTAAGGCGACCGCGCCCACCGCGCAGTCCCCCATAAACGGGCAGCAGCCGCAGTCGCTCGAGGTCGTTCTGGCGCTCAACAACGCGTCGGCGAAGTATGCGGGCGGCATCAATCCCTCTTATCGCTTCCAGGTATTCAATGCCGGCGGCACGCTGGCCTACGAGGCGGCGAATGTGGCCGCAGGCGGTGCCGGCGTCACCGCGCACCAGGTCACCGCGCAATTGGAAGGCGATCAGGCGTATTCGTGGCAGGCACGCGCAGAAGTGGGATCGGACGTGGGGCCGTGGTCAGCGCGGGC
>JBKJMH010000286.1:0-9855 GCA_046596625.1 Vicinamibacterales bacterium
TGACCGGCGCTGCCGCCGGCGAGGGTACCATTCGCGTGCTCCGATCGCTCCTGAACGCCCTGAAGACGATCGACGGACCGAAGACGATGATCTTCGTGTCGGAGGGGTTCCTCATCGACGATCAGCGGTCCGCGGTGATCGAGCTCGGCGCCATCGCGGCGGCGTCGCGCACGAGCATCTACACGCTCAAGCTCGATGACCAGCTGTTCCAGTCGATGGCGTCCGAGCAGCGGGCGCCGATGGCGACGATGGACGATCGCTATGTGCGCGCCGAGGGGCTCGAACTGCTGTCCAGCGCCTCGCGCGGCGCCATGTTCAACATCATCGGCACCGGCGCCACCGTGTTCGAGCGCATCGAGTCGGAGCTGTCCGGCTACTACCTGCTCGGTGTGGAATCAAGTCCGGCCGACCGCGACGGCAAGACCCACTCGGTGCGCGTGGAGGTGGCGAGGAAAGGGCTCACCGTCCGCTCACGCCGTGCGCTGGTCGGTAATCCTGACTCCGGCGCGCCGAAGAGCGCACGCGACCTGGTGACCGCCGCGGTGAACACCCCGCTGCCGATCACGGCGCTGCCCCTGCGCGTGACGACGTTCTCGCTGCCCGAGGAGGAAGTGGGCAAGCTGGCCGTGCTCGTTCATGCCGACATCGGCACCGATTACGCCGCTCCGCGAATGGCCACCGTCGGCTATTCGATCACCGATCGCGACGGGCGCATCGTCGACAGCCGCGTCGGTGAGGCCCGCCTGCCGCCAGTGATGAACGGCGTGCCGTCGGCGCTGCAGTTCACGGGGACGGTGAACGTGCCGCCAGGCGAATACACGTTGAAGCTGGCCGTGAACGAAGGCGACCGGATCGGCACGGTGGAGCACGAGTTCCGCGCCGGTGTGGTCGAGTCCGGTTCGCTGCGCCTCAGCGATCTGATGGTGGGCGGTCCGCTCAACGGCGCCGAAGACCTGCTGCAGCCCACGGTTGGCTACACGGTGGTGTTCGGAACCGTGCAGGGCTACATCGAGGTGTTTGGCGAGGGCGCGGCCGCCCTGAAGACGACGTTCGAACTGGCGCAGGCGGAGAGTGGCGAGGCGTTGCTGACGCAGGCGGTGCCGGCGCGCACGGGCTCCGGAGGCACGCACGCGGTGTTCTCGCAGGCGCTGCCCGTGCGCCAGCTGCCACCGGGAAAGTACTACCTGCGAGCACTGGTGTCGGGCGACCGCGGCATGGTGCAGACCTACGCGCGCGCGTTCGAGGTGGCGGCCCCGGCGGTGCTGATGACATCGGCGGACAGCGGCGCCGTGCTTTCGACCGCCGATGTGTTTCTGCCGGTGCTCGACTCGATGATGTCGCGACGATTCGACCGGACCGCAGTACTCGGCGCCGACACGCTCACGGCCTTTCGCGAACGCGTGGCCGTGCCGGCGCGTGCCGCCTTCGACACCGGGGCGTCGGCGTTCGCCGCTGGCGATCTGCCAAAGGCCGAGGCGAACCTCAAGTCGGCGCTCGACACCGACAGTGAGAACGCCTCGGTGCTCGCGTATCTTGCGGCGGTGTTCGCTGCGGCGGGACGCGACGACCAGGCGACCGGCGCGTGGCAGACGTCACTCGTCGACGGCTCCGACTTCCCGGAAATCTACGAGTGGCTGGCCGACGCGCTCATGCGCGAACGGCGCATGGCAGAAGCGCGCAGCGTACTGGAAGAGGCGATGGCCAAATGGCCGGCCGACCTCCGCTTCGTCAGGCCGATGGCGCTCATTTCCGCCACGTTCGGCCAGGGACAGCGTGCGGTGCAACTGCTGGCGCGGCATCTCGAGGCCAACCCCGACGACGTGGCCTCGCTGCAACTCGGCGTCGAGTGGCTCTACCACCTCAAGCTCGCCCACACGGCGGCCCGGTCGCCGGTGGAGGACGTGAAGCTGGCGCGCACGTGGGCCGATGCTTACATCACGGCGAAGGGGCCGCAGCAGCCGCTGGTCCGCCGGTGGATGGAATTCCTCGAGAAGAAGTAACCGACCATGTCAATGAAACCGCCCATCAGCAGCCTGTGCGCGCTGCTTGCCCTGGTTGGTGCTGCCGTGTTGCACGGCCAGCCCGCACCGCCGGCTGCCGTCACGCTGCTGCGGCCGGCACGCGTCTTCGACGGCGTCGAGCTGCACGAGGGATGGGCCGTGCGCGTGCGAGGCACCCGCATCGACGCGGCGGGTCCGGCGGCGTCGATGGCGTCAGCGGACGCGCGCGTGGTCGACCTGCCTGGCACAACGCTGCTGCCCGGGCTCATCGAAGGGCACTCGCACATTCTGCTGCATCCGTACAACGAGACCGTGTGGGAGGACCAGGTGTTGCGCGAGGGGGTGGCACTTCGCGCCGCCAGGGCCGTGAATCACCTGCGGCTGACGCTGCAGGCCGGTTTCACCACCGTGCGCGACCTCGGCACCGAAGGCGCCGGCTATGCGGACGTCGAGCTGAAGCAGGCCGTGGCGCAGGGGATTGTGCCCGGACCTCGTGTGCTGGCCTCGACCCGTGCCATCGTCGCGACGGGCAGCTACGCCCCCAGAGGGTTTGCGCTCGAATGGCACGTGCCGCAGGGAGCCGAGGAAGCGGACGGTGTCGACACGCTGACGCGAGTGGTGCGCGACCAGATTGGCCATGGTGCCGATTGGGTGAAGTTGTACGGCGACTATTCCTGGGGGCCAACGCCGGGTGCGCATCCGACCTTCTCGCAGGAGGAGATGAACCTGGCCGTCGCCACCGCGAAGAGCGCCAACGTGCCGGTGTCGGTGCACGCGAGCTCGCCCGAGGGCATGCGCCGCGCGATTCTGGCCGGAGCCGAAACCATCGAACACGGCGACGCCGGAACACCCGAGGTGTTTGCCCTGATGGCCGAGCGTCGCGTGGCGTTCTGCCCAACACTTGCGGCGTCTGATGCCACCGCGCAGTACGCCGGGTGGAAGAAGGGGCAGCAGCCCGAGCCGGCCCGCATCGCGCGCAAGCGCGCCAGCTTCAAGGCGGCGCTCGCCGCTGGGGTGACGATGCTCAGCGGCAGCGATGTCGGCGTCTTCCCGCATGGGGACAACGCGCGCGAACTGGAGTTGATGGTCGATTACGGGATGACGCCCGTGGCGGCGCTGCAGAGCGCCACGTCGATCGCGGCGCGTGTGCTGCACCTCGAGGCGGAGGTCGGACAGGTGAAGCCTGGGTTGCTGGCCGATCTGGTTGCCGTGGAAGGAGACCCGAGTCGGACCATCGGGGCGTTGCGCACCGTGCGGTTCGTGATGAAGGGCGGGGAAGTCGTGCGGAGCAGGTAGGGGAGGGTCTGGTGGGTCGGGTAAGTCTGGTAGGTCAGGAGGGCCGGGATCCTGCCAGCCCCTCCCGCCCCACCCGCCCCACCAGACCGACCTACCTAGCGGTTCCCGAAGTCGTCGTCGCCCTTGTCGACCCGCTTGCGCGACCGTGGCGCAGCCTTCTTGGCTGCTGCCGGCTTCCTGGCCGCGGCCGCCTTCTTCGCGCCGCCACCGGAGCGGCTGCGAGCCGGCGCCGGAGCCGCGGGCGCCGCAGCGACGCTGCCTGTGCGTCCGGCGCGAGCCCGGGGTGCCCGCGGCTTCGCGCGACCGAGCAGTTCGGCCGTCGTGTCAACCACCGACACCGGTTCGATCTCG
This sequence comes from Vicinamibacterales bacterium, assembly GCA_046596625.1. Taxonomy (GTDB): domain Bacteria; phylum Acidobacteriota; class Vicinamibacteria; order Vicinamibacterales; family CAVVIG01; genus CAVVIG01. The sequence goes on from JBKJMH010000286.1 coordinate 3,648, forward strand.
ATGACGTCCGGCTCGCTGCCGTCCGCCTCCAGCAATACCAGCTGCATGTCGTCGGCGAGTTCCGACAGCGGTGCGTTCGGATCAGCGACGTTGCCGTTCGCTTCCTCGGGCTCCGCCTGCGGCGCGTTCGCCGGCCGCGCCATGTTGGTCCCCTGGAAGACGCGCAGGCCGCCGCGGCGGTCGCGCTCGATGCGCACCAGTCCGTCGCGCTGACAGGCCTTGAGCAAATCCATCAGCCCGCCGAATCCGTAGCGGCGCTCGTCGAGGCCGCCAGCGCGCAGAATCTGCTTCACGTTGCGCAGATACATCGGCCAGCGGGCGTTCGTCGCGGCGCCCAGCAGCTGCGCTGCGGCGCGAACACCGTCGGCGTTTTCACCCAGCTTCGAAACTGGCTCGGCACCGGGAGCGGCTGGGGCCGCCTCGGCCTGCGCCGGCTGCGTCTGTTCACCGGCCGGGCGGAAGGCCACGACGTTGTCCGCCGTGTCGACCACCTGCGGCGCGTCGCCTTCGAGGCGCGGCTTCGGCGCCTCGCCCTCGTCGGTGAAGGCCGGGTTCAGTTCCACCATCACGCTGCGTCCCGAGTGCTTCAGCAGAACGAGCCCGGCCTGCGACAGCTTCTCGACGAAGTCGAGGAACGACGAGGCGCCGTAGCTGCGCTCGGAGAAGGTGGAGTCGAGTTGCAGCAGCGTGCTCTTGAGGAGGCCCGTCTGCGGCGACACTTCGCGGTCGGCGAGGATCTTGAGCGCGCGGCGGACGATCGGAATCGCCTGCGACATGGGGAACGCCTGGGTGCTGTTCTGCTGCGCCTGCGTCGGCTTGTCGCCCGAGCGCGGTGAGCGCGAGGACGAAGGACGGCGAATCAGGTTCTCGTAGGCGATGAACTCGTGGCAGTTCCGCTGCAGGATGACGCTCGTGAACGAGCGGCCACCGACGACGAACACCTTCTTGTCGTACTGCTTCAGCTTTTCGACCAGCGAGAGGAAGTCGCTGTCGCCGCCGACGATGACGTAGGCGTTGATGTGCGGGTGGGTGAACGCCATTTCGAGGGCGTCAAGCGCGAGGTTGATGTCGGCGCCGTTCTTGTCGCCGCCCGGGGTGAGGTTCCGCTGCACCAGCCGGATGGCGTGCTGCGTCAGCGCGCGGCTGTATTCTCCGGCGCGGGTCCAGTCGGCGTAGGCAATCTTCGTCACGACCTCGCCGCGCTCCTTGAGCGCCTCGAGGATGATGCCGATGTCGAAGTGCTCGCCAAGGGTGGTCTTCACACCGATTTCGATGTTGTCGAAGTCGATGAAGACCGCAATGTTGGTGCGTTCCTGTTGGGACAAAACGAATCCTTGTATTGGATGTGTGCTCCCGCGTGGCAGCAGGGTGCTGCGAGCCGGGGCCGACCGTCAGCCGCTGGAGTCTCCAGCGATCGTGCGCAGCGGTCGTAGCGCCGGGGCTCTCACCGGGGCCTCCCGATTCTACTCGAAGTTCAGCGCTGTCAAGAGCTGAGATCCGGGCCGGCTGCGATAGATCCTGATTTCCGACCGGGGCCGCCGAGTGCGTGAGCTACACGGTCCTTCGGTGTAAGGCATGCACGGTACGGCAACCGCGCCAGGGCGAGATGCGCAAAAGCCCAGCAATTCAACCTGGCCGTCCTGAAGGGGCCTGGGCACGAGGCTCGCTATGGGGACGCCAGCGCGAGCCTCCGAGGGCGGTAGCGCCGGTCCTACGAGAGCGGCTGCGGCACCGGCGGTGTCGGCCACAGCACCCGCGTGAAGCCGCCCCGCTGCAGCAGCTCTCGCCCGCGCCCGCCGCGCCCGGTGACTTCGTATTTCGTGGTGCTGATGGTCTGCTCGGCGCCGCGCGTCGTCTCCACGGTCAGCAGGTCGCGATCGCCCGTGGAGGCGATGAAGCCCAGCACCTTGTCCTCGTCCGACAGCTTGATGAGGATGACACCCTTGCCAGGGCCGGACAGGTAGTTGATCTCCTGGATGTCGCACAACATGCCGCGCGCTTCAGCCGTGGCGGCAATCATCGTCTCCTTGCCGGTGACCTTGTCGACACCCACCACTTCGGCGCCGTCGCCAGGGCGCGCGTAGCGCCTGCCGGCACGGGTGCTCACCTCGACGAGGCCGTCGAGACCGAAGCGCAGCGCGTAGCCGTCGCTTGTCGCTGCGACCGCGTGCACCGGGGCTGGTTCACCTTCCTGTTTCGGCACGATGTCGCCGATGACCCGCGCATCGAGGCTCATGGCGGCGATCACGCGCTCGCCATCCTTGAACTTGAAGAGCCGCTGGATCGGTTCGCCGTAGCCGGTGGACGCCGGCACGTCGACGATGCGGCAGGTGTAGGCCGCGCCGAAGTTGCTGAAGAAGACGCACGTCGCGCGCGTGCTGCCGGCACACGCGGCCAGCACGAGATCGCCCTCGCGCATGCGCGTCGTCGTCAGGTCTTTCACTTCCTTCTGCCGCTTTACCCAGCCGTCGCGCGAGACAATGACGACGCTGTCCTCGTCGATGATGAAGTCGTCGGCCGAGTACTCGGGTTCGCCGGTGTCGCTGGCGATGATCGTGCGGCGCTTGTCGCCGTACTTCGTCATCACCTCGTCGAGCTCCGTCCGCACCATGGTCCAGCGGCTCGGCTCGTCGCCGAGCAGCGTGGTGATCTCGCCGGCGCGCCGGCGCTTGGCGTCGAGCTCCTGGCGGATGATCAGGATTTCGAGGCGGGCAAGCCGGTAGATCTTCAGTTCGAGGATGGCGTCGGTCTGCTCAGCGTCCAGGCCGAACTGCACCATGATCGTCTGCGCCGCGTCGGCCTTGCCGTCCGACTTCCGGATGATCCGGATGATCTCGTCGAGCGCGTCGAAGACCTTCTCGAACCCCTCGAGGATGTGGATGCGCTTGCTGAGCGCCGCCAGTTCGTGCTCGAGCCGCTTGGTGATGACTTCCAGACGGAAGTGGAGGAAGTGCCAGAGGATCTGCTTCAGGTCGAGGCGTTCCGGGCGGCCGACCTCGGGATTCTGCTCGACCGGGACGAGGCAGGTGAGGTTCACGGCGAAGTTGATCTGCAACGGCGTGTGCTTGAAGAGATACGCCATGATCATCTTTTCGTCGGCGTCCTTCTTCAGCTCGAGTGCGATCCGCACGTCCTCCGTCGAGAGATCGCGCACGTCCGTCAGTTGCGGCAGCTTCCGGCCGATCACGACGTCGGCGATGCGCTCGACCAGCTGCGACTTGTTGACCGTGTACGGAATGCTGTCGATGTAGATCGTTTTGGTGGTGCGCGTCTCGGGGCCCATGCTCCAGGTGCCGCGGAGGCGAACCGAGCCAGAACCGGTGCGGTAGATCTCCTGCAGTTCCTCGGTCGAGTTCAGGATCTGTCCGCCGGTCGGAAAGTCCGGACCCTTGACGTAGCGGCACAGCTGCGCGTTCGTGATGTCCTCGTTGTCGAGCAGCTTGCCCAGCGCCGTGCACACCTCCTTGAGGTTGTGCGGCGGGATGTTGGTGGCCATGCCGACCGCGATCCCGGTCGTGCCGTTCACGAGCAAATTCGGGATGCGGGCGGGCAGCACCACCGGCTCGATCTTCGTGCCGTCGTAGTTCGGACGGAAGTGCACCGTCGACTCGTCGATTTCGGTGAGCATCTCGTCCGCGATGCGCGCCAGCCGGCACTCGGTGTAGCGCATGGCCGCGGCGCTGTCGCCGTCGAGCGATCCGAAGTTACCGGACCCGTCGATCAGCGGATAGCGCAGCGAGAACGACTGCGCCATGCGGACCAGCGTTTCGTAGAGCGCCGAGTCGCCGTGCGGGTGGAAGTTACCCATCACTTCACCCACCACCGTCGCGCACTTGCGGTGTTTGTTGTCGGCGGTCAGGTTCTTCTGCCACATCGAGAAGAGGATGCGGCGCTGCACCGGCTTCAGGCCGTCGCGGACGTCCGGCAGGGCGCGGGAGGTGATGACCGACAGCGCGTAATTCAGGTAGCGCGATTGCGCGGCCTCGTGGAGGGCCACCTGTGTCGTGGAGCCAGCACCGCCGCTCGAGGCCAGGGGCGGCCGATCAGGCTCGCGGCTTCCGCCGTCCTCTGGATCTGCCGCATCGAACAGCGTCGGGTCGTCACTCTTCTTGGCCACAGCCGGTCATTGTACCAGCCGGTTCGCGGACGCTTTGACCCGATCGTGCCGACGGACTACGCTAAACAGGCATGAACAACTACGAGATTGCAGTCCTGGCCGGTGATGGCATCGGTCCCGAAGTCATGCAGCAGGCGCTGCGCATCGTCGATGCCGCCGGGAAGACGTTCGGCTTTGCGGCGACCTGGCGACCGATGGATGTAGGTGGTGCCGCCATCGACAATCATGGCGAGGCCCTGCCGGCCGCAACCCTGAAGATGTGCGAGGAGAGCCAGGCGATCCTGTTCGGGTCGGTCGGTGGCCCGAAGTGGGAAGCCTTGCCGCCCGAGCGGCAGCCGGAGCGGGCGTCGCTGCTGCCGCTGCGCAAGCACTTCGATCTCTACTGCAACTTCCGCCCGGCCCGCGTCTACGCGGCGCTGACCTCCGCCTGCCCGCTGCGTGCCGACATCGTCGGTGACGGCTTCGACATCCTCGTGGTGCGTGAGCTGACCGGCGGCGCCTACTTCGCCCAGCGCGCCGACGGCAAGGGGCGATCGGGGAGCGGCCCCGACGAGCGTGCGTGGGACACCAAGGAGTATTCGCGCAAGCAGATCGAGCGCATCGCCCACAAGGCGTTCCAGGCGGCGCGGACCCGGCGGAACCAGGTCACCTCGATCGACAAGGCGAACGTGCTCACGAGCATGGTGTTCTGGCGCGAGATCGTCACGGCCATCGGCAAGGAGTACCCGGATGTCACGCTGTCGCACATGTACGTGGACAATGCGGCGATGCAGCTCGTGAAGAACCCGCACCAGTTCGACGTCATGCTGTGCGGCAACATGTTCGGTGACATCCTGTCGGACGAGTGCGCGATGCTGACCGGGTCGATGGGACTGCTGCCGTCGGCCAGCCTGGCTGAAGGGTCGTTCGGCCTGTACGAACCAGCGGGAGGGACCGCGCCCGACATCGCCGGCAAAGGCATCGCCAATCCGATCGCCCAGATCCTGTCGGCCGCGCTCATGCTGCGCTTCACGTTCAACGAACTCGAGGCGGCCAGCGCCATCGAGGCGGCGGTGGCGAAGGCGGTGGACAGCGGCATCCGCACCGGCGACATCATGACGCCCGGTGCGACCCAGGTCGGCACGGCGGCCATGGGCGACGCGATTCTGGCGAATCTCTGAGTGTCTCCCGGCTGGCTCAGCGCACCTGACCAGCCTCCGCCAAGGCTACGGCGGTCCGCCGAAGCGTTTGCGAAGGCGGAAGGTGCGCGGCTACGCCCGGTCCTTCCTGCCCGACCTGCCCGACCCGCCCGACCTTAACTTGCCCCCAGCCGCGCGGTCAGTCGCGCGTGGCCACTGCGGCTGACCGGCACGCGGTCCCCCGTGGAGAGCAGCGCGACGCGGTTCTCGCGTTCGTCGAGCTCGACGCGCGTCACGCGTTCCAGATTGATCACGTACGAGCGGTGGACGCGGACGAACCGGGCCGGGTCGAGCGAGGCTTCGACCTCTGCGAGCGTCTGCTCCTTGAGGTACTGGCGGCCGCGGGCGACATACGCGACGTAGTCGTCCTGCGCCTGGACGAAGTCGATCTGATCGACCGGGATCACGTCCACCCGTGCGCCGTCACGCACCAGCACGCGCGTGGCGGTTCCGGGCGCCGGCCCGACCGCGGCGCTGAGTCCGGCCAGTGACGACGGCTCGCGTCGTACCAGTCGCAGGCGGGCGCGGTCGATGGCTGCCTCCAGGCGCTCGGCGCTGAACGGCTTCATCAGGTAGTCGACCGCGTGCACGTCGAACGCCTGCAGCGCGTACTCGTCATGCGCCGTGGTGAAGATGACCGCCACGTCCCGGCCGACCAGCTCCAGCACTTCGAAGCCGTTCAGCTTCGGCATCTGCACGTCGAGCAGCAGCAGGTCGGGCGCGAGGTCGGCGACCACCTTGACCGCCTCGAATCCGTTGGCACACTCCGCGACGACTTCGATGCCAGTGAGGCTGGCCAGGTACTCACGCAGCACGCCGCGCGCCAGCTCCTCGTCGTCGACAATCGCCACGCGCAGCAGCGCTTCATCATGACGTGACATGGTGAGGTTACTCCTCCTCGGCTGGCAGGTTG
>JBKJMH010000113.1:0-4353 GCA_046596625.1 Vicinamibacterales bacterium
GCGGGCGACCGCCGACTGCACCACCTTGAACGCCTCGGAGTCGAGCTTCGCTGGCGGCGGCACCGGGCGCGACGTGTTCGACGTGTAGCGCGCCGTCACCGCCGGGTTGTTGATCACTTGCTGCACGGCGGCGAGGAACGTGGCCGGATCCTCTTCCGGCATCATGCGAACGTCGAGCGTGGCCTTCGCTTCGGACGGGATGACGTTCGAGCGGTAGCCACCAGCGATGATGGTCGGCGAAATCGATGTGTGCAGCATCGATGCGTAGCGCGGCTCGTTCTTCTGGAAGGAGTCGTGCGCGGCTGCCGCCGACGCGGCGTCGCCGGCAAGCACCGCTCGGTAACGTGCCGCATCGGTCGGAGACGAGGCGCTGGCCATCAGCCGGAAGAACTCGCGCGTGGTGTCGTTGAACAGGAACGGCACCCGCCACGCGCCGATCGCCGCCACCGCCTTCGACAGTTCAACGATGGCCATGCCCGAGAGCGGTGCGGAGCCATGGCCAGACGGTCCGACGGCGGTCAGCTCGATGCCGCGTGACACCTTCTCCTGCGCCTGGATGGCAGCGAACTTCACCTGCCCGGCAACCCGGGTCACGTTGCCACCCTCGGCAAAGCAGTACTCGGCGTCGATCGCCGGGTAGTGCTCCTGCACGACGTAGCCGATGCCGACGCCGGTGGAGCCTTCCTCACCCGCTTCGACGAGGTAGATCACGTCGCGGTCGAGGGCCACGTTCTGCCGCTTCAGCGTCAGCAGCGTCATCAGCCCTGCGACCACGTGCGGCTTGTCGTCGAGCGAGCCGCGTCCGTAGATGTAGCCGCCGTCGCGCGTGGCGCTGAACGGCGGGAACGTCCACTTCTTCGGGTCGACGGTCACCACGTCGCTGTGCCCCATATAGAGCACGGGCTGATGGCCGCCACTCCCCTTCAGCCGCGCGATGAGGTTCGGCCGCTTCGGATCGGATGCCACGATCTGGACGGCAATGCCCTCCTGCTCGAGCACGGCCTTCAAGTAGTCGGTGACGAGATACTCATTGCCGGGGGGGTTGCTGGTATCAAGGCGCAACAGCGCCTGGAAGTGCCGAAGGGTCTCGGCCTGCAGCGCGGTCCAGTCCGGACCGGCTGCCTGTGCCGATACCCGTGCGCCCGCAACGGCAACACCGACCGCGAACATTCCCGCTGCCACCAGAGCCCGAACCCGCATCAGTCCTCCCGTCCCAGCTGCCCTACCCGTCCCACCTGCCCTGCCTGCCTACTTCACCGGCATCGGCGGCACCCACTGCGGGACGACGTAGGCGAAGAACATCGACAGCAGCCCCATCACGATCATCAACAGCACGCTGTGCTTGATGGTGAACCGGAACAGCCGGCTTTCGTCGGCGGCGGTCATGCCAGTGGCGGCCACCGCGACGGCAATGCTCTGCACCGAAATCATCTTGCCCATCACGCCCGCCGCAGAGTTGACCGAGGCCATCAGGATGGGACTCAGGCCGAGCGCGTTTGCCGTCACCACCTGCAGGTTGCCGAAGAGCGCGTTGGCAGAGGTATCGCTGCCGGTGAGGAACACGCCCATCCAGCCAACCACCGCGCTGAAGAACGGGAACGCCCAGCCGGTGGAGGCGAGCGCGAGGCCGAGCGTCGACGTCATGCCCGAGTAGTTCATCAGGTAGGCCAGGCCGAGCATCGACGCAATCGTCAGCATCGCGAACGACAACTGCCGGAACGTGTCCTTGTACGCCTTCACAACCTGCTTCGGCCGGACGCCGAGCAACAGCGCAGCGGTGAGCGTGGCCAGCAGACACGCGGTGCCCGAGGCGCTGAGCCAGTTCAGGGTGAACTCCGCGGCGTACGGGGCCGGCGCGCTGCTCACCGGCGGCACGCGCTGAATGAGATTGTGCAGCCCGGGGACGTTCAGGACGTTGGTCTTGGTGGCACCGGACCGGAGCCACTCGGGAAGCAGGCCGTTGGTCCACGTGTCGATCGCCTTCTTGATGTCCGGCTCGCCCCAGGCGAGCACGAAGACCACCAGCAGCAGGTACGGCAGCCAGGCCAGCAGCAGTTCACGACCCGACGGACTCTCGAGGACCACCGTGGCCGGACGATCGTCCTCGAGGCGCATAATTGACGGCGGCTTCCACAGCTTGAGCACCGCCACCATCACCAGGATGCACGTCAGTGACGACACGATGTCGGTGAGTTCCGCGCCGACATAGTTCGAGACGAGGAACTGCATGCCGGCGAACGAGACACCGCAGGCGACGATGGCCGGCAGCACTTCCATCGCGCGCTTGCGCCCCACCATGACCACCAGCAGATAGCCGGGAATGAAGACCGATACCATCGCACACAGGCGCCCGACCATCGCGCTCAGTTCGGGCAGCGGCAGCCCGGTGACGTTGGCCAGCGTGATGACCGGAATGCCGATCGACCCGAAGGCCACCGGCGCGGTGTTCGCCAGCAGACAGATGCCGGCCGCGTAGAAGGGATTGAAGCCGAGCCCGGCGAGCATGGCGCCCGCCACCGCCACCGGCGCGCCGAAGCCCGCCGCTCCCTCGATGAACGCCCCGAACGAGAACGCGATGAACATCGCCTGAAGCCGGCGATCGTCAGTGAGGCTGCCGACCGAGTTCTTGATGATCTCGAACTTGCCGGTGTCGACCACGAGTCGATACAGCATGATCGAACTGAAGACCACCCAGGCGATCGGGAATATGCCGTAGGCCGCGCCGTAGACCACGGAGACGACGGCGAGGTTCGCCGGCATGCGGTACACGAGCAGCGCCACCACCAGGCCAGACCCCAGCGCCGTCAGGGCCGAGAGCCACGACGGCTTGCGCAGCAGCCCGAGCATCGCGAACAACACGAGGATGGGAACGGCCGCGAGCAGGGCCGAGAGCCCCAGGCTACCGCCGAGCGGTTCGTAATTGTGCTGCCACATAGGCGCGAACTGCCTCTCTGCTGGTCGTGCGTTGGCGATCTGACGCTCTGGGAAAGCGAGCCGGGAGAGTTATACCCGATATGGGAGCGTCCGGTATCATCGATTCAGGATGACCGTGGGGAGTCGCACGTGAGCGAGGCAACGAAGGACGGACCGGCGGCACGACTGGACATCTGGCTCGATGTCGCCTGCCTGTTCAAGACCCGCTCAGAGGCGCAGAAGGCCGTCCGCAACGGCAAGATCGATGTGAACGGCCAGACGGCGAAGGCTCACCGCATGCTCCGTCTCGGCGACACGCTGGTCATCGGCCGGCCCTTCGCCCGCAAGCAGACCATCATCGTGAAGGGGATCGCCGAGCGGCACGTGTCGAAGGCTGAGGCGCGCCTGCTTTACGAGGACACGACACCGCCACCGTCACCCGCCGAGATCGAGATGCGCCGCATGGAACGCATCTACCGCGCCGCGGTGACACCCACCACCACCCCGGACAAGCGCGATCGACGGGCGCGGCGCAAGATGAAGGAAGGCGGTTAGGCGCTCGGCATCTTCGCCATCACGCGCAGCAACTCGGCCACCGACCACGCCTGCGCGATGCACCCACGCGGCGTGAACGGCGGGTCGGCATCGAACACTTCGCTGATCGAGCCGACACACGCATCGTCCAGATGATCCGCCACGCCGCGCAGCGCCGCGGACACCGTCTTCCCATCGTCGGGATGCACCTTCAACCAGGCATCGACGAACGGCCCGACCAGCCATCCCCACACCGTGCCCTGGTGATAGGCCGCGTCGCGGTTGCGCAGATCGCCGTAGTAGCGTGACTTGAAGTCGGCATCGCCATGCGCGAGCGAGCGGAGTCCGACCGGCGTCAGTAGACGATCGTGTACCACCCGCATGACCGCTTTCCACCGCCGGCGTGAGAGGACCTCGTGCGGCAGCGAGATCGCCAGCACCTGGTTCGGCCGGCACTTCGCATCGTCCCCACCCTCACCGTCCACGACGTCGAACAGGTGCCCGGCTCGCTCGCACCAGAAGCGCCGATTGAACGAGACCTGGGCGCGGTCGGCCCTGGCGCGGTACTCGCGAGACGCGGGGTCACCACGCTCGCCGGCCCACTGCTGCATCAACCGCAGCGCGTTGTACCACAGGGCATTGATCTCCACCGCCTTGCCGCGCCGCGGGGTGACCACCCAGCCGTCGACTTTCGCGTCCATCCAGGTGAGCTGGTAACCCGGAGCGCCCTGCGTCAGCAGTCCATCGCGCGGGTCGACGTGGATGCCGAAGTGCGTGCCGTTCACGTGAGCGTCGACGATGGCGACCAGCGTCGGGTAAATGGCGTCGAGCGTGACACGGTCGCGCGTGACCGCCAGATAGCGGGAGAGCGCATGGAAGAACCACAGGGTGGCATCGGCCGTGTGG
>JBKJMH010000128.1:0-4521 GCA_046596625.1 Vicinamibacterales bacterium
GTCCAGTGTTGGATTCACCTCGACGAGGTCGAGCGCTAGCAGGCGCCCCGAATCGGCCACGATCTCCATCACCATGTGCGCCTCCCGGTAATCGAGGCCGCCCTTGACCGGCGTCCCCACGCCTGGCGCAATCGCCGGATCGCACGCGTCCAAGTCGAACGACACGTGGATGCCGGCGGTGCCGGCTCCAGCAAGCGCCACGGCCTGCTCGGCGACGGTCGCGATGCCCTGACGGTCGATGTCCTTCATGGTGAAGACATGCACGCCTGAGGCGCGGACGATGTCCTTCTCGCGTTCGTCGAGGTTGCGGATGCCAATGAGCACCACGTGCTCTGGCCGCACGGTGGGAAAGAAGCCGCCGATGCTGGCCAGTTCGCGCGGCTCGTCGCCAAGCAGCGCCGCCAGCGGCATGCCGTGCACGTTGCCGCTCGGTGAACTGGCCGGCGTGTTCATGTCGCCGTGCGCATCCACCCAGATCAGCCCGACCGGCAACTGATGCGCCTCTCGCGTGAATGCCGCGGTGGCAGCCAACGACCCGGCCCCGAGACTGTGGTCGCCGCCAAGCACCACCGGCACGGCGCCGTCTCTCAGCGTGGCAAGCGACGTCTGGTAGAGATCGGTACAGACGCGCGCAATCTCCTCGATGAAGCGCTTGTCCGCATGGAGCGGCTCGAAAGTCTCGCGGGTGCGTACCGACAGGTTGCCCTTGTCGAGTACACGGCACCCGAGCGCAGCGATCTGCTCGCCAATTCCGGCGACGCGCAGGGCAGAAGGCCCCATGTCGACGCCACGCCTGCCGCCGCCGAGGTCGAGCGGCACGCCGATGATGTGGACGGCTCGGGTCATATGGGCCTCATCCGGCGAACCTGAAAAGGTTCGCGGCTACGTCGCAACCCCCTATCGGGCCTTCATCGTGATCGACACGCCTTCGCCAGACGGCGTGACGATGGAGCTGAACATGCGCGGGTCGGTCCTGATCGCCGTCAGGAAGTCGGTCATTTCACTCTGTTTGTTCACGACGTTGTGCGCCAGGAAGAGGCCGCGCGGCCGCAGGCGCGGAAACACCATGTCGAGAAACCGCTTGTAGTCGCGCTTCCACGCATCGAGGAAGACGAAGTCGAACTCGCCGGTCAGCTTCGGAATTTCCTTGAAGCCGTCGCCCGACACCACCGTCACGATATCCGACAGTCCGGCCTTGCGAATGTTGTCGGCGGCCACCCTGGCGCGCGCCGGGTCGTATTCGATCGTCGTGAGCGTGCCGCCCGTCTGCCGCAGGCCAAGACCGATCCAGATGGCGGAGTAGCCATTGGCGCCGCCAATCTCCAGCGCCCGCGTCGCGCCGCTCGACGCCACCATGACGCGCAGAAAGCGCCCATCCTCCTCGGAGACGGCAAGCAGGTCGGTGTCGGCCGCCTTGATCAACTGCATCAGCTTCTGCAGGTCGGGCGGAATGACCGAGGTGGCACCCTGCTGGGCGCGAACCGGCACGACGAACAGCGTGAGACCGAGCGCGAGTGCTACGACACGGGCGAAGCGAGCCATGCGGTTACCTGACGGGCGGTTGCACGCGCGTCCGCGACGCAGTCGGGAATGCCGACGCCGCGAAAGCCGCTGCCCGTGATGAAGAGTCCTGGATGCGAGCGCAGGTCCTGCTCGATCGCCGCGACGCGTTCGAGATGACCAACCTCGTGCTGGGCGTTGGCGTTCTCCCAGCGGTAGATGCGCGTGAAGAGCGGGTCGCCCTGGATGCCGATGAGCGGACGCATCGCGGCGAGCGCGGTGCTCACCAGTTCCGCATCGCTCTTCTCGAGCGCCCTGGGGTCGCGTGCACCGCCGAAGAACGCGCGGAGCAGTACCTTCCCCTTGGGGGCGCGTCCCGGCCACTTCGACGACAACCAGGTGCCGGCCATGATGCCGGTCTTCTCGACCCGCGGCACGACCCAGCCCGAGCCATTCAGCGGATGCATCACCGCGTCCCGGTTGAAGGCCATTGCCACAGTGGCGGCCGAGGCGTAGGGAATGTCGCCGCAGCGCTGCGCCACGATCGGCGCGACGCCGCGAAGGGTAGCGGTAGAGACGAATGCGGGTGTGGCGGCTACCACCGCCGGCGCCCTGAAGACGTCGCCGGTCGAGGTCGCGACGATGTAGCTGGTGCCGTCGAAGGAGACCGCGGTGACCGCGGTGCGCTTGCGAATCGACTCGGCCGGTAGTGCCTGCTCGAGCGCGGCGATCATCTCGCCTAACCCGCCCGGCAGCGACTTGAAGGCGCCGTCCTTCGATGGCGCGTGCCTGGGCTGTGAGCGGAAGCCGCGCAACAGGCTGCCGAACCGCTGTTCGGTTTCAGGGAAGCGCGGGAAGAGCGCGCGGATCGACAACCGGTCGACGTCGCCGGCATGGATGCCGGCCAGCAGCGGCTCGGCGAGGTAGTCGACCGCTTCGTTGCCGAAGCGCCGCCGCATGAAGGCGCCGATCGACTCGTCGCCGGCCGGTTCGCGCTTCGGCACGAACAGCTCCATGCCCATGCGCAGCTTGCCCGGCCACGTGAACAGGCTGGTCTTGATGAACGGCGCCCATTCGGTGGGGATGCCCATGACCGAGGCGGTGGGCAAGGCGTGCAGGCGACCCGCACGCTGGACGTAGGCAAGCCGCGGCAACTTGGTGGAGACGAGGCGCGGCCCCAGCCCGAGCTCCTGACACAGCTTGATGCCCTCCGGCTTCTGAATGAGCAGGGCATCGGGACCGCCGTCGACGTTGAACCCATCTACCTGTTCGCTGAAGATCACGCCGCCCACGCGGGCGCCGGCCTCGAGCAGGAGGAATGGAACCTTCTGCTGATGGAGTTCGAAGGCAGTTGCCAGTCCGGCAATGCCTCCTCCAAGAATGAGAACCCGGGCGGATGCGCTCACGGCTCGATCATAGCCGCTCGAGCACGAGCGATTCGAGCAGCCGAACAAAGGTAGGTGAATCGTTCAGCGACGCGGTGCGCCGAAGCTCCACGTCTCGGGAGATGGCGAACGGCCGCCGCGCACCAGCGTCAGGTACTCCGACGCCGGTGGTCACTGCGCGGTGCGCTGGTGAACGTACCTCGCGACAGCCTGCACGTTTTCGAGCGGCGTCGGCGGCAGGATGCCGTGACCGAGGTTGAAGATGTGACCCGGACGTCCGGCCGCCCGCGCCAGCACATCGTCGACGCCGGCGAGCAGCCTGTGGGGCGGACCGAGCAGGAGCGTGGGGTCGAGGTTGCCCTGAATCGCCCGGTCGTGTCCGATGCGGTCCCAGGCTTCATCGAGCGGCGTGCGCCAGTCGGCGCCGATGACATCGCCGCCCGCCTCGCGCATTTCCTTCAGGATCGACCAGGTGCCGACACCGAAGTGAATCGTCGGTACGTTGGACGCTGCGCCGACGAGTTCGAAGATGCGTTTCGTGTGGGGCAGGATGAACTCGCGGTAGTCGGCCGCGTTCAGCGCGCCGACCCACGAATCGAACACCTGCACGGCGTCGACGCCCGCCTCGATCTGGGCAACCAGATAGAGGCCGATCTGCTCGGCGAAGAGCGCGCAGAGCTTGTGCCACGACTCGGGATGGCCGTACATGATGGCTTTGGTCTTCGCGAAGTTGTTCGAGTGGCCGCCTTCGATGGCGTAGGACGCCAGCGTGAACGGCGCACCGGCGAAACCGATCAGCGGTATCCTGCCGTTCAGTTCCACCTGAATCTGCCGGATGGCCTGAAGCACGTGAGCCAGCGACTCGCGCGATTCGAACGGCCGCAGGCGTTCGATGTCCGCGTCGCCGTCAATCGGGTTTTCGATCTGCGGACCTTCGCCCTTGATGAAGTCGAACCGGATGCCCATCGGCGCGAGTGGCAGCAGCAAGTCCGAGAAGAGGATCGCCGCGTCGAGCTCGATGGCGCGCACCGGCTGCATCGTCACCTCGGTGGCGAGGTCGGGAATGCCGCAGAGGTCGAGCAGGGAATACTGCTTCCGAAGCTCGCGATAGACCGGCATATACCGGCCCGCCTGGCGCATGAACCAGATGGGGGTGGCATCGACGGGTTGACGACGGCAGGCGCGGATAAAGCGGAAGTCTTCGCGGTTCAGTGTGTCACCTTGAGCAGGGTTCGGGCGAGCCCGACCAGGTCTTCGAGCCAGAGCGGCTTGAACTTCAACTCTGCGCCGAGCTGCTTGAGTTCGGCCGAGACGGCGTCGTCGAGGAAGTAATCGCCGGTTACGATGGCGACGGGTATCTGGCGCTGGGTATCCATGGCCCGGAGTCGATGAAGGAAGCCCAGCCCATCGGTCACGGGCATTCGCAGGTCGAGGATGATGGCGTCGGGACGGTGTTCCGCGGCTTCGAACAGTCCGGACTCGGCACTGACGGCGGTTCGAACCGTGAATCCTTCCATCCGCAGCATTCTGGCGAATGTCTGCGTGACTGCCTCATCGTCATCGACAATGAGGATGGATCCGAGCTCCGGTTCAGGGGCCGACATATGGGAGCGCCATTGTAACCCGACGATCCTGA
>JBKJMH010000210.1:0-3908 GCA_046596625.1 Vicinamibacterales bacterium
ATGGTGAGGCTGACCGCGAAGTGCGACGTGTGGAACACGCGCATCAGCAGCGGCAGCAGCGGCTGTGTGGCGTAGAGGTCGAGGAACGCCGTGAAACCGGCGAGCACGATTGGGAAGACTGGTGGGCGGGACTGCACGAAGGAGTTGGGTGACCGCGAAGACCCTCGATGAGCCTTCGCGGCCGGAACCTGGTGTCAGCCCATCTTCTGCATGGCCGAGAGGAAGTCCTGGTTCGACCGGGTCTTCCCCAGCTTGTCGAGCAGCAGTTCCATCGCTTCGACGCCCGAGAGTGGATTCAGCACCTTGCGCAGCACCCAGATGCGGTTCAAATCTTCGCGCGCGATGAGGAGTTCTTCCTTGCGGGTGCCGCTCTTCTGGATGTCGATGGCCGGGAACACGCGCTTGTCCACCAGCTTGCGATCGAGGTGGATTTCCATGTTGCCGGTGCCCTTGAACTCTTCGAAGATGATGTCGTCCATGCGCGAGCCGGTGTCGACCAGCGCCGTCGCCATGATGGTGAGCGACCCACCCTCTTCGATGTTGCGCGCCGCACCGAAGAAGCGCTTCGGCTTCTGCAGCGCGTTGCTGTCCAGACCGCCCGAGAGCACCTTGCCCGACGGCGGAATTACCGTGTTGTAGGCGCGTGCGAGGCGCGTCACCGAGTCGAGCAGGATGACGACGTCCTTCTTGTGCTCGACCAGCCGCTTCGCCTTCTCGATGACCATCTCGGCCACCTGCACATGGCGCTGCGCCGGTTCGTCGAACGTCGACGAGATCACCTCGCCCTGCACCGAGCGCTGCATGTCGGTCACTTCTTCAGGCCGCTCGTCGATGAGCAGGACGATGAGGTAGACCTCCGGGTGGTTGGTGGTGATCGACTGCGCGATGCTCTGCAGCAGCATCGTCTTGCCGGTGCGCGGCGGCGCGACGATGAGGCCACGCTGCCCCTTGCCGATCGGCGTCATCAGGTCCATGACGCGGCCGGCGAGGTTCTCGGTCGACGTCTCGAGCTTCAGGCGTTCCTGCGGATAGAGCGGCGTGAGGTTCTCGAAGAACAGCTTGTCGCGCGCCTGATCTGGCGCCTCGAAGTTGACCGCTTCGACCTTGATGAGGGCGAAGTAGCGCTCGCCTTCCTTCGGCGCCCGGATCTGGCCGGAGATGGTGTCGCCAGTCTGCAGGTCGAAGCGGCGGATCTGCGAAGGCGACACGTAGATGTCGTCCGGACCCGGCAGGTAGTTGTAGTCGGGAGCGCGCAGGAAGCCGAAGCCGTCTGGCAGCACTTCGAGCACACCCTCGGAGAAGATGAACCCGCTCTGCTCGGTCTGCGCCTTCAGGATATTGAAGATCAGATCCTGCTTGCGCATGCCGGTGGCGCCGACGACGTTCTTGTCTTTCGCAATCTGAGTGAGCTTCTGGATGCTCAGGTCCTTCATGTCGGTGAGCCTGAGCGTCTCGCCGCCAGTCTTCGGCTGGGGCGCGGCCGGCTTCGGTGCCTGTGGCTGCTCGGGGTCAGCGGCAGCGGTGGTGTCCGGCTGGTTGCCGGTGGTGTCCGACGTGGAGGGGCCGTTTGTGGGGCGCGCAGCGGGCTGGCGCTTCTGGGATGTAGGCATGACGTTCTGGTCGATGGTTAGGGGTTGACGACTGACTGTCGGAGGGACTCTGCCCGACTTAGACGATGCTGCACACGACGATGGGAGGGATGGAAAGGCATTGCGGCTACGCCACACGTCGCCGCGACGCGAACTCCAGCAGCCTGGCACTGCCCTCCCGCAACGTCTCCATCGACGTCGCATACGACAGGCGGATGAAACCAGGCGCATCGAACGCTTCGCCCGGCGTCACCGCAACGCGGGCCTCGTTCAACAGCGCATCGGCAAACGCCAGCGTCGAGTCGAAGCCTGCGCTTGCAAGAACATCGCTCACGTCGGGAAACAGGTAGAACGCACCGGCGGGCTTCACGATGTGGATGCGCGCATCGGCCGAGAGCCAGCCGTGCAGCGCGTCGCGCCGCGTGCGGTACTCGGCCAGCATCCGGGCTACCGGTTCCTGCGACCCGGTCAGCGCTTCGATCGTCGCCTTCTGCGTGATGGACGAGACGTTGGAGGTGGAGTGGCTCTGCAGCGCGTGCTGGGCCGCAATGGCCGCGGCGGGTCCGAGCGACCAGCCTGATCGCCACCCGGTCATGGCGTACGCCTTCGAGGCGGAGCCGCAGATAACACCCAGGTCCTTGCAGTGCCGCTCGATGACCGCGGGCAGGTTGTGCGGCGACGGGTCGTAGATCAGGTGCTCGTAGCAAAGATCGATGACCAGCCAGATGCCGCGACGCGACGTCTCGCGCGCCAGCAACGTCAGTTCGCTCTCCGTCATCAACGCGCCGGTCGGGTTGCACGGCGAGTTCAGAACAATGCCCTTCGTGCGCGGCGTCATCGCATCGAGGAAGAGCTGCGCCGTTAGCGCAAAGCCGTTCGCGGCCTGCGTCCGCACCACCACGGGTGTCGCATCAGCCAGCGTGACCTGCTCGGCCAGCGTCGGCCAACCCGGCGCGTGCGTGATGACCTCGTCGCCGGCATCGAACAACGTGAGCGCCGTGTTGTAGAGCGCCTGCTTGCCGCCCGCGCAGGCGATGACTTCGTTCTCGCGGTAGTCGACGCCGTAGTCGGCCTTGTAGCGCGCGATGATGGCGCGCTTCAGCTCGAGCGTGCCGCCAACCGGCGTGTACTTCGTGAAACCAGCATCGATGGCCGCGTGCGCGGCCCGGCTGATCGTGGACGGCGTCGGGAAGTCGGGTTCGCCCGCCCCGAAGTCCCACACCGCCACGCCGTCGCGGCGAAGGCGATCGACCGCCGCAGTCACCTTCATGGTCGGTGACGTGGCGATGCGTGCCGTGCGTCGAGCCAGTGCGGTCATGCGCGGGTATGTGGAATCAGGCTGTGGTGCGCGCGGCGATCTTGGCGCGGAGGCGATCTTCCACCATGTCCGGCACCAGCCCGTGCACCCGGCCGCCAAGCCTGAAGACTTCCTTGATCAGGCGGGAGCTGGTGTAGGTGTATTGCTCGGCCGGCATCATGAACACCGTCTCGATCTTCCCGTTCAACCGCTGGTTCATCAACGCCATCTGGAACTCGAACTCGAAGTCGGAGACGGCGCGTAACCCGCGCACGATGACCTGCGCCCTGCGCTTCTCGACGTAGTCGACGAGCAGACCATCGAAGGTGTCGACCTCGACGTTCGGCACGTGCGCGAACACCTCGCGCGCAATCTCCACCCGCTCTTCCTTGGTGAACAGCGGCGTCTTGTCCGCATTGATCAGGATAGCGATGATGATGCGGTCGAACAGGCGCGCGCCGCGCGTGATGATGTCGACGTGCCCATTGGTGAGCGGGTCGAAGGATCCGGGGTAGACGGCTAGGGTTGACATGCGTAAAAGGCCAGGGCGCTGTCGCCCGACACGAGGTCGCGCGTGCGCGTCAGGTGGCCGACGGATTCCGGGACTGGTGACCGCTTTGCGTGTTCGAAGACAACAAGACCGTCGAGCGCCACAAGCGCATCGACGCCGGCAAGAGCCTCTGCAGCCGGATGATCGTACGGCGGGTCGAGCAACACGATGTCGAACGGCACGAACGAGGCGCCGCGCCGCACGTCCGCGGCGGCCCGGCTGGCAGACGCGCGGATAATAGCATAGCCCCCGGAAATTCCGCACCGCTCGAGGTTGTCCACAATCAGGGCCTGCGCCCGCCGGTCGCTCTCGACGAACGTGGCATGCGCCGCGCCTCGGCTGAGCGCTTCGATCCCCAGTGCGCCAGTGCCCGCGTACATGTCGAGCACTCGAGCGTTGGCCACCCGCGGCGCGAGGACGTTGAACAGCGTTTCGCGCAGACGGTCCGACGTCGGCCGCAGACCGTCCCAGG
>JBKJMH010000225.1:0-12529 GCA_046596625.1 Vicinamibacterales bacterium
GACGGTGCTCTGGATCCGCAGTGTCGTCCAGAAGACGTCGCCGAAGCCGAGGGAGGTGAACCAGAGCGAGTCGACGTAGTAGGAAAGCGTCGTCCCGCCCCCGAACAGCACGAGGGCAGGGACGATGAACAGCAGCACGCGACCGCGCCGCCGCGGCTGGCGCGACGGCGACCAGTCTGTGGTGCTCACTTCACGCCGAACCCGTCGACGTGCACGTTGAGGTTGTGGTTCACGCGCAGGCCGGCGATGCCGGCACCGTCGACGGCAGTCGTGGGCTGTGAGCTGACTTCGGTGTTGTTCACGAGGAAACGCACCTTGTCTGCAGCCACCACGATCGACACCACGTTGGTGCCCTTGGCCGACGCGTCGGTCTTCTTCACCGCCGCATTGGCGGTCCACGGCACGACCGGCGTCACCTTCGCACCGTCACGGCGCGAGATCATGAACTGACCGTCCTGGCGCACGAGAAAGTAGGTGTACTTCTGCGTCGCCGCAGCGAGGTTCGCACCGCCGATGAACACGCCGTACGCCTCGGGGTGAGCCGACGGTTCCATCTGGCTGAACGACGCGCGCACTTCGTAGGCGCCAGTCTTGGCGTCGGCCGCGCGGTAGTAGATACCGGCGGGGCCGGTCTTGAAGTGGATGCCGCCGCCCATGGGCACGACGCTGACGCCCTCGGGCTTCGTGGCGCCGCTGTCGAGGCGAACCGACCAGCCCGCCGGAAGCGTGCCGGTAGCCTGCATCTTGTCCATGTCGTGCTGTTGAGCGCCGAGTGCCGTGGCGCCGAGCGCCGCGAAAGCCAGGGTTGCAAGAACGCGTGTCATCAGGGAATCTCCTTCTCATCGAGTCTAATTGATCCCGTAGTCCTTCAACCCGAAAATGCCCTCGACCGCACCGGGCGGAAGCGCGACCGGTTCGAACGACGGCTCGGGAATGGCGTGCGTCACCGGCGGCAGGCTCCGCAGGTAGACCACGATGGCGTGCCGGTCTTCATCCGTCAGGTACGAAAAGCTGCCCCACGGCATCGTCGTGTAGGGAACGACGTGGCCGTCGGGGAAGGTGCCGCTGCGCAGCACACGCTTCACATCGTCATCAGTGCGGCGGGCGATGCCGGTCTTGAAGTCAGGCGTCAGGTTGCGGGTCACGTAGGTGCCGCGGTCGGAGACGATCTTCGTGCCGCCGCCGGCGAGGTACTTCGTGAGATCAGGACCCTGCGGTCCGTTCGTCGCGTGGCAGCCCGTGCAGCCGATGTTCATTGCCAGCGTGCGGCCGCGTTCGGCGATGGCGCGACGGGCTGGGTCGGCAATGGCGTCCACCGGTGGCGCCGCGTTGCGCATGTCCGCGCCGAAGGTCTCCGGGGCAATCCAGAAGAGCGGCGGGATGTTGTAGAGGAACGCCAGGAAGCCGATGACGGCAAGCACGGCAACCGCGAGCGCGGCTCGCTTCAGGAACGTCTTCATCACCGGCCTCCCGTCGCGCCGGCATTGCCGGCGTAGAAGTAGCTCGGCAGATCCTTGCCCAGGATGAGCATCTCGAACTTGTTCCACAGGTACAGCGGCAGGAAGGTGCGCGTCAGCCTGGGCACCGCGTTGCGAACCGGGGGAACCGTCCGGAGATATGCCACGACGGCGTTCAGGTCCGACTCCTTCATCGTCGAGAACGCGGGCCAGTCCATCGGGAACGGCAACAGGCGCGTGCCGTCACGGAGGGTGCCCTTCGTGATGACGCGCTTGATCTCATCATCGGTCCAGTTGCCGAGGCCGGTGTCCTTGTCGGACGTGAGGTTGCCGGTCGGGTACATCCCGAAGGGCGAGAGCTGCATGCGCAGGCCGCCGGCGAGTCGCATGCCCGGCAGCGTGCGGCGCTGCTCGTCCACTGGCGAGTGGCAGACCGGACACGCCAGGATGTCGACCAGGTATTCACCGCGCTTCACCGGGTTGGCAAGCGCCTCCGCGTCCTGCTGCGCGTAGAACGCCGTCACCTCGGCGCTGCTCATCTCCCATACCGGCTTGCGCCGGAGCGAGGCGACGTAGTTCGTGAGGTCCCACATCTCGGCGTCGGTAGCCGTGCCCTTGTACGACGGCATCGGCGTGCCGGACACACCGGCGCGGAACCGCATGAAGACGTCGGCGGGTTCAGGACCGCCGTGGAAGGTCCACGGCTCGGTGAGGTTGGCCGCGTGGAGCGCGAAGCCCCAGTCGTCCTCGAAGCGCGTGGTCACCGCACCTGCACCGCGGCCGTCCTCGCCGTGGCACTTCGCGCACTGCAATGTGGCGTAGACCGCCGCTCCGCGCGCCACGCTCTCGGGCGACGTGGCCACAGGCGTCGACACCGCGATCGGTTCGGGCTGCTCGGTGGCGAAGCGCGGCGACAGCGTCTTGATGTAGCCCACCACCGCCCGGATGTCGGCGTCTGAAAGGATGGGACCCCAGCCCGGCATGGCGCTGCCGGGTAGCCCCTTGCGTACCGATTGCAGCAGATCGTCGTCGGTGGGGAGGCTGCCGGTTTCGGTCGAGCGGATCTTGTAGCGACCGCTGGTGAAATCGCGCGGGTGCGGCATCAGCGTCATCGCCGCTGGACCATCGCCCTTGCCGCTCTCGCCGTGACACTCCACGCAGTGCTTCGCGTACAGCTGCCGGCCGCGTGTGATGGATGCCGGGGGCTGAGTGGTCGCTTGAGGGGGAGTGCCCTGCTGGGCTGTGATGTGCGGTGACAGGCCGGCCGCGGCGACGGCGCAGGCCAGCGCCATCAGGGCGAGCCCGATGGCCCGGCCCGGCGTAATTCGGGTGTGCATCAACGGCGCTCCAGGATGCGCTCGACCGTTCGAGCGCGCCCGATTATACGGGGGAGCGTCAGGCCGTGATGACGACCTTGCCGATCGCGCCAGAACTCATCACCATCTCGTGCGCCTTCGGTGCGTCGTCGAGCGTGAACTCGTGCCCGACCACCGGCTTCAGCGTGCCGTTCTCCAGCCCTGCCACGAGCGCGGCGTGGGTGGCGGCCAGTTCGGCCGGCGCGACGTTGAACAACAGCATGCCGTGGATGGACGCATCACGCCCCATGGTGCCGCGCGGATCGATCTCGATCCGTCCGCGGCTGCCGATGATGACGACGCGGCCGAACTTCGCGAGCAGCGTGAGGTCGTGGTCGAGGTTCACGTGCGCGGCCATCTCGAGGATGACGTGCACGCCGCGGCCACCCGTGGCCGTGCCGATGGTTTCGAGGTAGCCAGGGGCCTTGTGGTCGACCACCACTTGCGCGCCGTGCTCCTTCACCAGTTCGCGACCGCGCTCGGTGCTGGCCGTGCCGATGACGAACATGCCGTGGGCGCGCGCCATCTCGACGGCGGCGATGCCGACACCGCCGCTGGCGCCGTGCACCAGGACCCTTTCGCCAGGCCTGGCATCCGCGCGTCGGAAGAGAGAGTAGTAGGCCGTCGCGTAGGGCACGCCGATGGCGGCTCCCTGCGCGTAGGTGACATGGGACGGCAGATGGTGCAACTGCGTCGGCGAGCAGAGCGCCAGTTCCGCACAGAGGCCGGCGTGCGGCGAACCGAGGTTGTCGCCTGCGATGTAGACGCGGTCGCCCGGTGCGATACCCGTCACCTCGGCGCCGACCGCCACGACATCGCCCGCGCCGTCGTGCCCTGGTGTGTAGGGGAGAGGCGGCTTCGCGGCGTAGACGCCGCTGCGAATGTAGGTGTCGACCGGGTTGACGCCGATGGCCCTGATACGCACCAGCACCTGTGATGCCGACGGAGTCGGATCGAGCAGTTGCTCGACCTGCATCACCTGCGGCGGACCGAATTCGCGGACGACAATTGCGCGCATCGGCACGATGCTATCATGAGGAATTCATGGCACTTGTACGGCTCCACAAGACCGTGGGCGTGAAGGTCGGACGCGTCCAGGTTGGCGGCGGTGCGCCCATTGTCGTCCAGTCGATGACGATGACCGATACCGCCGATGCGGTGTCGACCGCGACGCAGTGCATCGAGCTGGCGGAAGCTGGCTCCGAGATGGTGCGCGTCACGGTGAACAACAACGAAGCCGCCGCGGCCGTCCCCGAGATCAGGCAGCGCATGCTCGATGCGGGCTGCACGGCGCCGCTCATCGGCGACTTCCATTACAACGGCCACCTGCTCCTGACACGGTTCCCGGCTTGTGCCGAGGCGCTCGACAAGTACCGCATCAATCCCGGCAATGTCGGCACCGGCAAGCGCCGTGACGAGCAGTTCTCCACCATCTGCCAGGTCGCCGTCGACCACGGCAAACCCGTGCGCATCGGCGTCAATGGCGGCTCGCTCAACCAGGAACTGGTGGTGGCGAAGATGCAGGAGAACACCGACCTCGGGCTCGGGAAGGAATCCGAGGAGATCATCAACGAGTGCATGGTGCTCTCGGCGCTCGAGTCGACCGCACTCGCCATCGAGAGCGGCCTGCGCAAGGACCAGATCATCATCTCGTGCAAGACGTCGCGCCCGCGCGACCTCATTGCGGTCTACCGCGCGCTGTCGAAACAGACCGATCAGCCGTTGCACCTCGGTCTCACCGAGGCCGGCATGGGGACCAAGGGACTCGTGTGGTCGTCGGCGGCGATGGGCGTGCTCCTCGCCGAGGGCATCGGCGACACGATCCGCGTGTCGCTCACGCCGCGGCCCGGCGGCGATCGTCGCGAAGAGGTGTATGCGGCGTGCGAACTCCTGCAGTCGCTCGGACTGCGGTCGTTCTCCCCGAGCGTCACCGCCTGTCCGGGCTGTGGCCGCACCACGAGCAGCACGTTCCAGGAACTGGCCGAACGGATCCAGGACTACATCCGCGAGCAGATGCCGACGTGGAAGGTGCAGTACGAGGGCGTCGAGACGATGACCCTTGCCGTGATGGGATGCGTGGTGAACGGCCCCGGCGAATCGAAGGCTGCGAACATCGGCATCAGCCTGCCCGGCACGGGCGAGGCGCCCAACTGCCCCATCTTCATCGACGGCCAGCACCACTCGACGCTGCGCGGCACCTACGAGGAGCTCGCGGCGGCATTCCAGGCGCTCGTCGACGACTACATCGCCACCCGCTATCCGAGGAAATCCTAATCAGCACGTACGACGCCGCCCTGCGCGACGCGCTGCACCGCGTGTGGGGATTCTCGGACTTCAGGCCGCTGCAGCGCGAAGCCATGCACGCGGTGCTGGAAGGACGCGACAGCCTTGTCGTGCTGCCGACCGGTGGCGGCAAGTCGTTGTGTTTCCAGGCGCCCGCGCTGGTGATGGAGCATGCGCCGGTGGATCCGGTCGACGCCGGCCACGATGCCGGTGCGGGTCCGGCTGAAGGTGAACCCGACATCGAACACGACGTCAGCAGCGACGACGAGAGTGCGGGCTACGACTACGACTGGGACGCGCTTCCTGCGGCAGACCCCGGCAGTGACGCGCCCCGTAGTGCCCGGCTGCCGCCGGACCGTACCCGGCAGGGCTTCGCCCTCGTCGTGTCGCCGCTCATCTCGCTGATGAAGGATCAGGTCGATGGCCTCCGCGTCGACGGTGTCGAGGCGCGGTATCTCAACAGCACCCAGACCACGGCCCAGCGCAACGAGGTGTTTGCCTGCCTCAAAGCCGACCGGTGCCGCCTGCTCTACGTCTCTCCCGAGCGTCTCGTCGGTGAGGGGAGCCAGGGGTTCCGCCGCATGCTGGCCAGGTGGGGCGTGCGCTTCGTGGCCATCGATGAAGCGCACTGCATCAGCCAGTGGGGGCACGACTTCCGGCCGGAGTACCGTCAACTCGGGCGCCTGCGCGAGGACTTTCCGGGGGCCTCGTTCCACTGCTTCACGGCCACGGCCACCGAGCGCGTCAGGCACGACATCCTCACCGAACTCCGGTTGGACAATCCGCTGGTGCTCGTCGGCTCGTTCGACCGGCCGAACCTCGTGTACCGCGTCCTGCGCCGCGGCACGCTGAAGAAGCAGCTCGACGCGATCCTGTCCCGGCACGATGGCGAGTCGGGCATCGTCTACTGCGGCTCGCGGCGCGAGGTCGAGGAACTGGCCGAATGGCTGCGCGGCGAGGGGCACGAAGCGCTGCCCTATCACGCCGGCCTGTCCGACCAGATTCGCGCGAAGCACCAGGAAGCGTTCCTCGAAGAGCGCGCCGACATCATCGTGGCCACGGTGGCCTTCGGCATGGGCATCGACCGCTCGAACGTCCGCTTCGTCATCCATGCCAGCGCGCCGCGGTCGCCCGAGCACTATCAGCAGGAAGCCGGCCGCGCCGGCCGGGACGGCCTGTCGGCGGAGTGCGTGCTCATCTACTCTGGTGCCGACTTCGTGCGCTGGCGGCAAATGCTCGAGCAGAACGGCGAGTTCACCGACAGCGCCCGCGGCCTGCTGCGCGACATGGAACGCTATGCGGCGGGCACGCGCTGCCGCCACCGGTCGCTTGTCGAATACTTCGGCGAAACCTGGACGCGGGCCGAGTGCGGTGCGTGCGACTGGTGCCTGAAGGAACTGGACGCAGTTGACGATTCGACGACGGTCGCGCGAAAGGTGCTGTCGTGCGTAGCCCGCGTGAACCAGCGCTACGGGCTTGCGCACGTCGCCGACGTGCTCCTCGGCAAGGCGAACGAAAAAGTGGTGGCGTACGGCCATGCGGAGCTGTCCACCTTCGGGCTGTTGAAGCACGAAACACCGGCGGCGGTGCGCGGCTACATCGAGCAGCTCGTGGCCGGCGGCTGGCTTGCCCGCGACGGCGAGCCATACCCCATCCTGAAGCTTACGGCGCAGGGCGCATCGCTGCTGAAGGGCGACGGCACGTGTGCCCTCTACCGTGAGCAGGTGCCGGTGAAGGGCAAGAGCCGCGCACGCGGCACCGGCGCCGCCACGTTTGGCGGCGACCCGAATCTCTTCGACCGGTTGCGGGAGGTGCGCACGCGCATCGCACGCGAACGGGGCGTGCCGCCGTACGTGATCTTCCACGATACGACGTTGCAGCAGATGGCCGAGCGGCGTCCGTCCACGGTCGACGACCTCCACGACATCTACGGCGTTGGCGCGAAGAAAGCGGCCGACTTCGGTGACGCGTTCCTCGATGCCATCAGGACGTTCACCCGGCCGGAATAGAATCAGCCCATGACCACGACACCGCCCCCGACCACGAGCCTGCCGCTGCCCTACGGCGCGCCGCTTACCCTCGACACCGCCAAGCGCATCATGGCCGCGGCCGAGCGTGAAGCCGCCGCACACCACTGGCCGATGGCCATTGCCATCGTCGACAGCACCGCGCACCTGGTGCTGTTCCAGCGCGCCGACAACACGCAGCTCGGGAGCATGGACGTGTCGATCGCCAAAGCGATGACTGCCGTGAAGTTCCGCCGCGCCACCAAGATCTTCGAGGACGCCATGGCGGCGGGCGGCGCGGGTCTGCGCCTGTCGACCATGCCCGGCATGGCCGCCCTCGAAGGTGGCGTGCCGATCGTCGTGGGTGGACAGGTGGTTGGCGCGATCGGCGTGTCGGGCATGCTGTCGACGCAGGATGCGCAGGTCGCCGCCGCCGGACTCGCCGCGCTCAACGCCTGAGGCTCAACGGCGCCGCGCTCGCTCCTACTTCGCCACCAGCGGCGGCGTGGTCTTCGGTGCGCGGCGCGGTGCGACGAGCCGCTCGTAGGCGTACGCCACTTTCAACAGCGTCGGTTCGCTCCACGGTTGTCCGAGCAGTTCCATGCCGATGGGGAGCCCGTCAGCCGTGAAGCCGGCGGGCATGCTGAGCGCGGGATAGCCGGTCGCCGCACTCAACTGGCAGTTCGAGCCGCCCTGTGGCTGGCCAATCAGCGCCGGCTTGCGCCGCAGCGTGGGATAGATGAATGCCGTGATGTTCTGGCGACGCATCTGAGTCGCCACCTCGTCGCGCACATCGTCTCGCCGGGCGAGCGTGGCCTTGTAGGCGGCAGAGTCGCGCGCTGTCACCTCGTCGGCTCGCTTCAGCACGCTCTCGACGGCCGGATGATATTTCCCGCCCGATAGGATCTCCGTCAGCGAGTGAACCGGTGCCGACGGATACCCCGACAGGAAGTCGAGCATATCGAACTTGAACTCGGCGTTGATGACGCTGGTGTTCTGCAGTAATTCCTCGAGATCCGGAAACGGCACCTCGACGACGCCGGCACCGAGTGAGCGCAGGTCGTCGAGCGCCGCGCGCACGATGCGCCCGGCCTCCTCGTCCTCTGGTGCCGTGCCGAACAGCGGCGTCAGCACGCCGATGGTGACATCGCCGAGGCTGGCGTCACCGACGCTGCCGTTGTAGCTGCGCGGGATGTGCCCTTCGCTGGCGCTGGTGGTCGGATCGGATGGATCGACCCCGACGGTGAAGTCGAGCATCAGATAGAGGTCGGTGACCGTGCGCGCGAGCGGTCCGCCGATGTCCTGCGTATGTGCGAGCGGGACGATGCCGGTGCGGCTCGACAACCCCGCCGTGCCGCGCAGCCCGAACAGGTTGTTCTCCGAGGCGGGATTGCGAATGGACCCGCAGGTGTCGGTGCCCATACCTGCGGCCGCGAAGCTCGCCGCAACCGCCGCCGCCGTGCCGCCGCTCGAGCCACCCGGGTTACGCGTCGGGTCGTACGGATTGCGCGTCTGTCCGCCAGCGGAACTGATGGACGTGATGCCGTAGGCGAGCTCGTGCAGGTTGGTTTTGCCGATGATGACTGCGCCGGCATCCTTCAGCCGCTTCACCATGAACGCGTCGCGTCCGGTCTGGAAGCCGGCGAGCGCCGACGAACCCGCGGTTGTCGGCATGCCCTCCGTGGCGTAGTTGTCCTTCACCACAATCGGAATGCCGTGCAGCGGCCCGCGCACACGGCCGGCTCGCCGTTCTGCATCGAGCGCCGACGCCTCGTCCAGCGCGTGCGGGTTGAACGTGATCATGGCGTTCAGCTTCGGACCGTCCTGGTCGTAAGCGCGGATCCGATCGAGGTACTTCTGGACGAGATCGCGCGACGTGACCGTGCCGATGCGCTGCGCGGCCAGCAGATCGACGATGCTCTTCTCGAAGACGTCGAAGGTGGCGGCGGGAGCAGCCGCCGGCAATGGCGCGAGCGCACCGAATGGCGGCTGCGGCGCCTGCGCCGAGACACCGATGGCCGCAGCCAGCGCCGCGCCCGCAAGGGCCCACGCGGTCCTGTTCCTGAACGTCACACGCCCTCCCTTGTCTGCACTCGAGCCAGACGCGGATTCTAGCCCACGGCGGCCTTGACGCTATGCTGTCGGCGGAGACTATCCGCATGACTCGCATAGGCACGCCCCTGTCGCCCACCGCCTGCCGCGTGATGTTGCTGGGAGGGGGAGAACTCGGCAAGGAAGTGGTGATCGAGCTGCAGCGTCTTGGCGTCGAGACGATTGTCGTCGATCGCTATCCGCATGCGCCGGCGCACCAGGTGGCGCACCGGTCGCACGTCATCGACATGACCGATGCGTCGGCGTTGCGAGCCCTCGTCGAACAGGAACGGCCGCACCTGCTGGTGCCCGAGATCGAGGCGATTGCCACCGACGAACTGGTGCGCATCGAGGCGGCCGGACTGACGCGCGTCATTCCCACCGCGTTCGCCGCGCACACGACGATGAACCGCGAGCGTATCCGGCGGCTGGCCGCGGAGGAGCTCCAGTTGCCGACGTCGTCCTATGCCTTCGCATCGTCGCTCGAGGAGATGGGCGAGGCGGTCGAGCGAATCGGCTTCCCGTGCTTCGTGAAGCCGGTCATGTCCTCGTCCGGGAAGGGGCAGACCCGCCTGACCGGGTCGGGGGACGTCGCGCGGGCGTGGGCGTACGCCCTCTCCGGTGGGCGCGTGAAGCAACCGCGCGTCATCATCGAGGGGCAGGTGCGGTTCGACTTCGAAGTGACGCTGCTTACGGTGCGTGGCGCGGGTACGCACTTCTGCGAACCGATCGGACACGTGCAGGTGGACGGCGACTACGTCGAGAGCTGGCAGCCGCAGGCGATGAGTGCGCTGGCACTGGCGCGTGCGCAGGAGATTGCCGGTGCCGTGACGGCGGCGCTCGGCGGCGTCGGCATCTTCGGTGTGGAGCTGTTCGTGGCTGGCGACGAGGTCTGGTTCTCGGAGGTGTCGCCACGTCCGCACGACACCGGGCTCGTGACGCTCGTCTCGCAGGTGCAGAGCGAGTTTGCGCTGCACGCGCGGGCCATTCTCGGCCTGCCGGTCGACACGACGCTGCGTGAACCCGGCGCGAGCGCCGTCATCTACGGCGGCCTCGATGCGGCGGCGATGGTGTTCGACGGCGTGGCCGAGGCGCTGGCCGTGCCCCAGACCGAGGTGCGCCTCTTCGGCAAGCCCGAGAGTTTCAGGAAGCGCCGCATGGGCGTGGCGCTGGCACGCGGAGCCGATACCGGCGAGGCCCGGGCGCGGGCGAAGCAGGCCGCGTCGCTCGTGACGCCGCGGTTCGACTAGCGCTCACCGTACCGGCTCCCTTAGTTAGTGGACCGTGTAGGGTTCGTGCAGGGCGAACGGCGCGATCTCGACGTCGAAGTGCTCGCCGCCCTCGGTCACCATCGAGTAGGTACCGCGCATGACACCGGTCGACGTCTTGAGTGCGCAGCCCGACGTGTAGTTGAACGACTCGCCTGGCGTCAGCGCGGGTTGCTCACCGATGACACCTGCACCACGCACCTCTTCGGTGTGTCCGGTGGCGTCGGTGATCACCCAGTGACGGCTCAGCAACTGCACGGTCTCGTCACCCTCGTTGGTGATCGTGATTGTGTAGTGGAAGAACCAGTGGTTCTGGAACGGCTGGGAATGGTCCGGCGCGTAGTGGGATTCCACTTCGACACGCACGTTGTTCGTGACCGCTTCCGACGACGAGGCGTGCATCGGTTGATTCTTGGAATGTGGCATCGGGTCACAGGCGCGCCGCGCGGCGCGTTGGATTTCCATAATAGCAGTGTTCAGCCGGTGCTCGCGCCAGAGCAGCCCAGCAACGGCAAGGAACTTCATGGTTTTGGAGTGCGTCTGATACGGTCAACCGGCCGCCACCCTATGCATGCACCAGCACGTCCCTCGCGCCCGCGGCTTCGTCCGTTGCTGTTATGCGCGGCGCTTGCCCTGCTCACCTCTGGCGCGGCCACGCCGCGGGCCCAAACGGACCTCGACGCGTTCATGCGGCAGGTGGTGGAGACCCGCGACACGAACTGGAAGAAGCTGCAACAGTACGTGCTCGATGAGCGCGAGCAGGTCGAGATGCGCGGCCCGGCGGGAACACCGCTGTGGGGCGAGCGTCGCGACTACACCTGGTATGTGCGCGACGGCTTCTTCATCCGCAGCCCGCTGCGGGTCAACGGCGCGGCGGTCGGCGAAGCCGATCGGGTGAAGTACGAGCAGGCCTTTCTCGAGCGCGAGCGGCGGCGCGACGTCACTGCCGCTGGAGACGCCGCTGGCGGCCCCACACCTGCACCTGCCAACGCGGACGCGGCGCCGCACGACGTCGACAGCCTGATCCGTCAGTCGCGCCAGCCGCAATTCATTTCGTCCGCGTACTTCCTGCGCTTCAGGTTCGACGAAGGGCGCTACGCGCTGGTGGGGCGCGAGCCGTTCGAGGGTCGAGACGTGCTGCGCATCGAGTACTACCCCAACCAGCTCTTCACGCCCGCGAGTCGGCAGGAGCGCCGCGATGAGCGCGGTAGCCGGCGCGAGCCACGCGAGCGCGACGCGTCCGAGGTGAGCCTCGACGCGGAAGTGATGCGGTTGATGAATCGATCGTCCAGGGTGACGCTCTGGATCGAGCCCGAGTCGCATCAGATTGTGAAGTACACCTTCGACGATCTGGGCTGGAACTTCTTCCCGGGGCAGTGGCTGGCGCAGATGGACGACGTGACCGCGTCGATGACCATGGGCGAGATGTTTTCCAACGTGTGGCTGCCGCGCAGCCTCGAGATGCACGTCGGCCTGCTCATGGCCTTCGGACACATGCAGATGCGCTACGCCCTCCAGTACGACAACTATCGCCAGGCAGACGTGCAATCGAAGATCGGCATCCCGGACAGGCCCTGACGCGTGCTTTCCCTCCTGCTCGCCGTCGCCCTGCTCGCTGCGGACCTACCCGCCACTGCCCAGCCCGCTACTCTCCAGCCCGCCGCTCCCGGGACCGTTGAACGGGTCGCTGCCGTGCGGGTCCAGGGCAACACCCTGACGCCGGAGGCCGACATCGTGCGCCTCGCCAGCGTGCCAGTCGGCACAGCGGTCACACCCGCATTGCCCGGCGAGGTGGCCGCACGCATCAGGCGAGGCGGCCGCTTCGTACGGGTCGACGTGCTGAAGCGCTACGCGTCGATCGCCGATGCCTCGCAGGTGCTGCTGGTGATCGTCGTGGACGAAGGGGCGGTGGTGGTGCGGCCCATGCGCGACGGCAAGGCGGCGCGTGCCGTCCGGCGCCGGGGCCCGGCGCTGATGTTCCTGCCGCTGTTTGGCTCCGATGAAGGTTACGGCTTCACCTACGGCGCGCTCGTCTCGCTCCCGAATGCGGCCGGGCCGAAGACCCGGGT
>JBKJMH010000300.1:0-11512 GCA_046596625.1 Vicinamibacterales bacterium
CAGGTCCGCGTGAAGGGGAGCGTCGAGTGGACGACTGATGCCGAGTCCGATGAGTACTTCCTGAGCCGGCCGCGCGGCAGCCAGCTCGGCGCCATCGTCTCGGACCAGAGCGCGGTCATCGCCGATCGCGAGGTGCTCGAGCAGGCGCTCGTGGAACTGGCCGAACGCGTGGGCGACGACGCGCTGGAGCGTCCGCGCAGTTGGGGCGGCTACCGCGTGCTGCCGGCGGAGTGGGAGTTCTGGCAGGGACGGCCGAGCCGCCTGCACGATCGCCTGCGCTATCGCCAGGATGTCCACGGGGCGTGGATCACGGAGCGGCTGGCTCCCTAGACCGGAAACCGCCGCCGTCTTGGCGTGGTCGACTATATAATCTCGGCGCTTCCCGACTGCCATGCGCCGCGCCTCCGTCCCCTTGCCGCTCCGCACGCTGATGGCCATCGTGGTCCTGACGGCGCTTGCCCCTTCGATTGTCCCGACACGCGTCGTGTCCGGCTTCAGCCGCACTGTCTCCTCGACCGTCACCCTCTCCATCGTCGGCACCAGCGACCTTCACGGCTACGTCACGGAGCGCAACGGCCCCGGCAGCATCGGCGTGTTCGCCGGCTACGTCAACAACCTGCGCGCGGCGCGCAAGACCGATGGCGGCGCCGTGCTGCTGCTCGACGCTGGGGACACGTTCCAGGGCGGCGTGGACTCGGACCTGAGCGAAGGTGCGCTGGTGGTCGATGCCTACAACGCGCTCGGCTACACCGCGCTGGCCGTGGGGAACCACGAGTTCGACTTCGGGTCGGCCGACCGCCCCGGCGCGCGGCAGGACCCACACGGTGACATGCGCGGCGCCCTCAAGGCGCGCGCGGCACAGGCGCGCTTCCCGTTCCTCGCTGCGAATCTTCTCGATGATCAGACCGGCCGGCGCGTCGACTGGACGAACGTGCACGCCTCCACCATCGTCGAGGCCGCAGGCCTGAAGGTGGGCATCGTCGGCGTCATGACCGCCGGCGCCCTGCGCGCCACGCTGCCGCTGAACGTCCGCGGCCTGGCGATGGCGCCGCTCCCGGCAACGGTGGCCGCCGAGGCACGCCGGGTGCGCGAGGCCGGTGCCCAGGTGGTGATCGTCAGCGCGCATGCGGGTGGTGGCTGCGACCGGTTCGATGATCCGAAAGACCTGTCGTCGTGCGATCCGAACGCCGAGATCTTCGACCTGGTCCGGGAACTTCCCGCCGGCCTCGTGAACGCGGTGGTGGCGGGTCACACGCACGCCGGACTGGCGCATGAGGTGAACGGCATCGCCATTGTGCAGTCGTACTGGGGCGGGCGCGCGTTCGGCCGCATCGACCTCACCGTGGACCGCGTCACTGGTGCGGTGATGGCGGCCGCACCGTTTGCGCCGCGCGACATCTGCGCCAGGCAGGACCCGGTGACCCACGCCTGTGGCACGTCCGAGAACGGCGCGTGGCCGCGGGCCGAGTATGAAGGGCGCCCGGTGACGGAAGACCTGGCGGTGCTTCGCGCCATGGAACCCGCGCTGGCGCGCGTTCGGCACCTGCAGGCGACGCCGCTCGGTGTGGTGCTCGACACGACGCTGGCGCGCACCGGCGATCCGGAGTCGCCGCTCGGCAACCTGTTCGCGGACGCGCTGCGTGAAGCGGGTGACGCCGACATCGCGCTGAACAACAACAGCATCGGTGGCTTGCGTGCCGATCTGCCACGCGGACCGCTGACGTTCGGCCAGCTCTATGACACGTTCCCGTTCGACAACCGGCTTGTTCGCGTGAACCTGCCTGCGGCCGTGCTCGAGCAGGGGATCGCCAACGCCCTGAGGCGTGGCCGGCGAGGCGCATTTGGCATTTCCGGCGCGCGCGTCCGCATCAGTTGCGGCGACGCGGGTATTCAGGTGCAGCTGTTCCGCCCTTCGGGTCAGCCGATCGGCCCGAGCGAATCGCTGGTGGTGGTAGGCATGGACTCGCTCCTCGGTGGACAGCTGTTCGCGCCGGTCATCCCGCCGGGCTCGCTGCGTGTCGCGGCCGACGCGCCGATCGTGCGCGAGGTTGTCGAAGATTGGCTGCGCGA
Organism: Vicinamibacterales bacterium; assembly: GCA_046596625.1. GTDB lineage: Bacteria > Acidobacteriota > Vicinamibacteria > Vicinamibacterales > CAVVIG01 > CAVVIG01. The sequence continues at coordinate 2,071 of JBKJMH010000300.1, forward strand.
ACGCGGCGGACACCTCCGAGGTGAGCAGTTCCTGGCCCAGAACGGCAGCCGCCTCGAATTCGAAGGGCAGACGGCCTCGTGCCTGGCGCAGTAAGGATCCGTATGTGCGTAGCTGCCGACGTCGCAAGGGGGTGTAGCTGCCGACCTTCAGGTCGGCCTGGGTCAGCGAGCCTGAAGGCTCGCGGCTACGTCACGCTGGCAGTCAGAATGGATTACGCTCTCGCTGAAAGGAGCGCTCGATGATTCGTCGCCTCTTTGCGCTGATTCCCGTATTGTGCGCCACGGCATTGGCCGGCACGTCGCGGGCCGCTGACGATGGGGTGGTCGTGCAGCAGCCGCCACCACCGATCTCCCGGACACCCGACTTCCTGATCGGCGCACCGAAGATGCGTCTCGGCCTGCGCGGATCGTGGGTGATGCCGCGCGCCGGCGGCGACCTGTTCTCGTTCGTCGGCGACCAGCTCACGTTCAATCCGTCCGACCTGCGCGCGCGCGGCCTGGTGGCCGACCTTGCCATAGCGCTCGCCCCTCGCGTCGATCTGGTGACCGGCTTCGAGCGGTCGACCCGAACGACTGGGTCCGAATACCGGCAGTTCGTGGCGTCGAACGGCCAGCCGATCGCACAGACGACGCGGCTCGAGCAGATGGGTGTCACCCTCGGCCTTCGCTACCTGCCGCTCGGCAGCGGCCGCCGCATCAGTCGCCTGGCGTTCATCCCGCGGCGCATCACGCCCTACGTCGGCGCCGGCGCCACGGCCAGCTTCTACAACTTCAGCCAGCGCGGACAGTTCGTCGACCCCGCCGATCGCGCAGTGTTCAACGACGCCTTCGTCTCGGACGGCTGGACTGTCGGTCCCTTCGCGCAGGGCGGCGTTGACGTGCAGGTGTGGAAGCGGCTGTACGTGTCGGTCGACGGCCGCTACAACTGGATGCACGGCGCGCTCGGCCCGGACTTCAGTGGCTTCGACGGCATCGACCTCGCGGGCTTCCGTGCCAGCACGGGCATCGGCCTGATCTTCTGAAGGAGAGCGCATCATGACGCCCATCTACGCACTGGCGCTCGTATCGATGTTGTCGGCGGCTCCCGTGCCGACGATCGCCGGCCAGCAACCCGCAACCCGCGATTCACGACCAACGACCAACGACCATTGACTATCGATCCCCGCTGGTCGGCGTGGATCGGGTGCTGGACACCAGGCGCGCGTCCGGGTCTGCCCTCCGAGACCACGCTGTGCGTCGTGCCCGACGGTACCGACGTGCGGATGGTGACGCTTGCCGGCGAGCGCGAGGCGCTGTCGGAGAGGCTGGTTGCGGACGGCACGACGCAGGCGCTGAAGGAGCAGGCGTGTAGCGGCGAACGCGTCACTCGCTGGTCGTCAGCGGGCACACGGCTGTTCTCCTCGTCCACGCTCACCTGTGCGAACCAACCAGCGGTCAAGACGACCGGGCTGTCCACGCTCGTGTCCGCGGACCAGTGGCTCGACGTGCAGGTGGCGGAGGTGGGCGGCCGTGAGCAGGTGCGCACGCGGCGCTTCTGGCGCTCGACGGCGCCGCTCCCAGCCGCCGTGGCCGACACGCTGCGCGGTGTCACGTCAACGCGTCCGGTGATTGTTCCTGCCACGGTCGGCGACATCATCGAGGCGAGCCGAACCGTGGCGGCGGTTGGCGTGGAGGCGTGGCTCGCGGAGTCGCGGGCGCAGGTGCCGCTCGACCGGCGTGCACTGGTGCAGTTGTCGGATGCGAAGGTGGCGCCGCATGTCATCGACGTGATGGTGGCGCTGGCTTACCCGGAGAAGTTCGAGGTGCATCGCAGCAGCGCGAGTAGCGGCAGTTCCTGGAGTTCGGGCTGGCTCGACGACTTCTATCCGGCCGACTGGGGTTACCTCGCCGACGTGTACGGCTACGGCTTCGGCTCGTTCGGCGTGCCGTACTTCATGGGTGCTAACGCCTACACCTACTATTCCGGCGGTTTCTCCTACGTACCGGCAGAAGGCGGTGGCGGCTCGTCCGACGCCACGTCGCATGGACAGGTGGTGAACGGCCAGGGCTACACGCGCGTGCAGCCGCGCGAGACGGTTAGAACCACGCCGCTTTACCGCGACGGAGGCTCACAGACGTCGTCGGACGCAGGCGCGGGTGACAGTGGCGGATCGGACAGCGGCGTCGGCAGCAGCGGCGGCTCGGCGGCCAGCGGGGCGTCGCCCGCCGGCTACTCCGGTGGCGGCGGGACGGCTACAGGACTGACGGCAGTCCCGAGATGAACAGCGGGTCCGCGGCTACGTCACGTAGAATCAAAATTCCGTGTTGTCCCGCGCCCTCACCATCGACGACCTCCGGGTACTCGCGCGACGGCGCCTGCCGCGCGTGGTGTTCGACTACATCGACGGCGGCGCCGATGCCGAGCGCACCCTGCGCGAGAACTGCCGCGTCTTCGACGATGTGACGTTCCGTCCGCGCGGCGCGGTGGCCAACCGTTCGGTCTCACTTCGCACGACCGTGATCGACCAGACCTTCGAGTTGCCGTTCCTGCTCGCGCCCATCGGCAGCAGCCGCATGTTCTACCCGCGCGCTGAGGAACGGGCAGCCGCGGCCGCGGGCGATGCCGGCACGGGCTATATCCTGTCGACGCTGTCGGGATGCCAGCTCGAGGACGTGAAGGCGGCGACGCGTGGTCCCGCCTGGTATCAGGTTTACCTTGTCGGTGGGCGCGCCGTCGCCGAGAAGGCCATCGCACGCGCGAAAGCCGCTGGCTTCAGCGCGCTGGTGGTGACGGTGGACACGCCGGTGGCGGGCAATCGCCTGCGTGATCCGCGCAACGGCACCGCCGCGCTCCTCAGTGGCAACCCCATCGCCATGTTGCCGCACGTGGCGCAGATGCTCACGCGTCCGCGCTGGCTTGCCGGGTTTCTCGGCGACGGCGGACTGATGCAGTTTCCGAACGTGGTGATGCCCGACACGGGACCGATGCGCTACGAGAGCGTGGGACCGGCGCTGGCGCAGTCGGTGGTCACCTGGGCCGACCTCGCCTGGATTCGCGACCTCTGGCAGGGGCCGATTGTCGTCAAGGGTGTGCTCATCGGCGACGACGCACGGCGCGCGGCTGATGCGGGCGCACAGGCGGTGATCGTTTCGAACCATGGCGGCCGTCAGCTCGACAATGTATCGTCGGGCCTTCGTGCGCTGCCGGAGGTGGTGGTCGCAGCCGGGAGTCGCATCGAGGTGTTGATGGACGGCGGAATCCGGCGCGGCAGCGACATCGTTGCGGCGCTGTGCCTGGGCGCGAAGGCGGTGCTGGTTGGACGCGCCTATGCCTACGGCATGGCGGCGGCGGGAAAGCCGGGCGTGACACGCGCCATCGACATTCTGCGTGCCGATGTCGAACGCACGATGAAGCTGCTCGGCGCCGACAGCGTCGAGTCGCTGGATCAGACCTACGTCGACGTGTTGCGGACCTGAAGGTCCGCGGCTACGAATCGCGCGGCTACGACTTGCGGACCTGAAGGTCCGCGGCTACGACTGGGCGTGACCCGTCGCTTACGGCTCGACGTGCTTGAGGTGTTCGAACAACTCCGGCGTCAGCACCCGATGCCCGACATGCTGGCCCAGTCGCCGGTAGCTTTCCCACTGCGCCTCGTCGAAGAACTGATCGAGCGTCGTCTCCTGCGGGAAGTCGGCGTGGCCGCGGTGATAGTGGCAGACGTCCTCGGGCTCGTCGCCCATCAGCGTCGCCTTCACGTAGACCAGCCATGACCGCTGCACCTCACCCGTACCGTCGGGATCGCCGTAGATGACGCGCGCCATCGCGGCATGCGCCTTCGACGCCCGCATGCGGTCAGGCTCGAGGGCATAGCGGCGGTCTTCGTCGCCCCGCGCGTTGCGGTAGTCCTCTGCATCCCACTTGCCGCGGCGCAGCGAGTCGAGGTCGCCGAAGTACGGACGGACCGACGGCGGCACCGCGCCCGGGTGTGCCTGCCACGCCTCGGCCCCTTCCGGACCGTTCAACTCCTGCGCATTCAGGAAGACGATTTCCGCCCGCAAGTCGAGCCGTGCCTTGCGCACCAAGTCGGACAGTCCCTGAAACGTGTAGTCCGGGTCGGCCTCCGCGTCGACGATGACGATGACCGGCAGGCGGCGGCGAATGAGTTCGTAGCCGGCCATGTTCTCGAAGTGCCCGCCGTCGGAGAGGTTCCAGAGCTGGCCCGCCGTGCCGTGCGTGCGCGCGAACATCTCATCGAAGAACGCCGATTGCACGGGCAGCAGTCTCTCGAACCACCGGTTGCCGTAGCCGGTCCCCGAGTTCCACCAGTAGCCAAGGCGCACGTTGAACATGCCGCACAGGATGGCCAGCGGCACGCTGGTGTTCGCGCCGGCCGCTGCCGAGAACGCGGCGCCGGAGATGCTCATCCAGCGCCCCAGTGACAGTGGCTCTGGCGGCGTGGTGCTGTCGACATTGAACACCTTGTGCTCGTGCGGATCGCTCGGGAATACCTGCCACGGCGAACCCGCGTCGTGGCTGGCAATCAGGTGATGGCGGATACCCAGGCTGATGGCAGTTGGACCGACCGCGAGGCCGAGACCCTTGCGGTCAAGGTTCTGGATGCCGCTCCGCGCATCGACGGTCTCGTTGACCGTCGTGTTGATCAGGTGCAGTGGTCCGCCCTTCTGCCAGGGGCGCGGGTGGTGGGCCTGATGCGTCTCCGTGTTGGTGGCGTCCTTGGCGCGTGGCCAGATCCAGTAGTTGTCGCTGGCGCAGTCGTCGCCGCGCATGGTCTCCGAGACGGCGGACGAACGCCGGTGCATGCGTGCGTCGTTGCTGGCGCCGAGGAACGTGCGCGTGAGCCGTGCGGTGTAGAAGCCGTGCACCGACGACAGGTTCGCGAAGCGGCGCGTCTGGCCGAAGAGCCACGTGAAGATCGACAGCACGAGGGTCGACCAGATGAGGAACGGCGGAAACGGCGGCAGCGCCGGCGTCGCGGGACCGGCGGGATCGCGAAAGCCCCAGCGGAGCGCCTGCGACGCGACGTCGATCGAGAGGAGCCACACGGCCAGCAGCGCCACCGCGGCCAGCCAGGTGATGGTCGACATCTTCAGGCCCGGCCGGTCCGACGTGTTGTCGCGAGTGAACAGCACCGACAGCGGGCGTGCGACGGCACCAATGCCGGCAAACACGGCGCCCATGCCGCTGAACCAGCGCGTGAGGGTGCCCTCGGTGCTGACGACGTAGATGCTGCTGCCGAGGGAATCGAGCAGGGCCACAGCCAGCAGCAGTCCGCACCAGCTGAGCCCGGTCTTCAGCCAGCGCGTCAGCCCCGTCCGCAGCCGGTTGCCCGACTCGGCCGGCGAGGCACCGGGTTGCGGACGAATCCAGCCAACCCACGCCTCACCAACCCAGTAGAACACCAGGGCCATGAACGCCAGGCTGCCAACGACGAGACAGATCGCGAAGCGCCAGCGGTGACTGGCCGGATCGGACCAGTAGTGGAACACCCCACTGGCGGCCAGTCCGAGGGTGAACACGGCGCCAATCCAGGCCGGAACACCCAGGATGCCGTCATCGTCGCGCGACACGAACCAGTAGGCCCAGCCGGCCGGCGCGGCCACGAGCGCGAACGGCAGGATCGGGGTGACGAGCCAGGGGCTCCACCAGAGCAGTACCGAGTCGAAGAACGGCATCGAGGCGATGGTCCAGCTGTTGGTGTCGATGGCTGGCAACCAGGCGGCAAGCACCCGTTCGATGATGATGCGACCGAACTGCAGGTAGGCGAACGCGGTGAGCATCGAGATGACCAGCACCGTCTGCACCGCCACCCAGTTGCGCAGCAGCAGGGCGCCGAGCAACAGCACGTCGCCCGAACCGCGCGGCGCCAGGTAGCGGCCGTTGTCGCGCAGCCAGCGGAAGACGCGTGCCGCCCAGGCATCGGCACCGGCCGGCGCATGCGGGTGAGGCTCCTGCGCCTCGAGCACGCGCCGGACACAGTCGATGTCGGTCACCCACTGGCGCGAGAACAGGCGGCCGAGGAACGAGCCGAAGTAGCCGCCGCCTGATACGGTGGAGAGGAAGTCTATCCGCTCGAGGCACCGGGCGCGGGCCAGAGCCTGGAACACACCGAGCGCGAAGGTGGCACTGCGGACGCCGCCGCCCGACAGGCCGACACCCACCGTGTCTTCCGGCAGCCTGGCCGGGTCGACCGGCTGCCAGCCGGGCTCGATCGCACGACGCCGCTCAGCCACCAGTTGCGCCTCGGCGCGTTCGAGCGCGTCTGGATAGGCGAGCGCGTCGATCGAGCGGGTCGAAGGCCTGCGAGTCATGACGTTCCCATCTCCGGAAGCAGAGGCGCGCAATCGCGAGCGCCCCGCGCATGTTACTGAATCGCCGCTCCTGCCGCCGGCGGTTCCATCCGATAATGAGCGCGAATGCGCTTCGGGTTCGTGCTCATCGCCCTCGTGCTCTCGGCCGCGTGCCAGGGAGCTGGCACAGGTGCGACCGATCGGCTCCATCCCTGCCAGATCGCGGAAGGGCCGCCCGACGCCTACTGTGGCACCTACCGCGTGTTCGAGAAACGCTCGGCCGCGTCCGGCCGAACGATCGATCTGAAGATCGTGGTGGCGCCCGCGCTCAGGCGCGACCCGAAGCCTGATCCGCTGTTCGTCTTCGAAGGCGGTCCAGGTGGCGGCGCCGCCACTCTCGCGTCGGACCGGGTCCCGATGTTCCGCCACTTCCAGACCGACCGCGATATCGTCCTCATCGACCAGCGTGGCACCGGCGCGTCGAATCCGCTCGACTGCGACAGCGAACAGGAGGACGAGGACGACCTCAGCACGGTTGACACCGTGCCTGTCGAGCGCTTCCGCGACTGCCTCGAGGGGATGAAGGCTGACGTCTCGCTCTACACCACGTCGATCGCGATGGACGATATCGACGAGGTGCGCCGCTATCTCGGCTACGACCAGATCAATCTCTGGGGTGGCTCCTACGGCACGCGCGCGGCGCTCGTCTACCTGAAGCAGCACGAGGCGTCGGTGCGCAGCGTGGTGCTCGACGGCGTGGCGCCGACCGACATGCGCATTCCGCTCTACATGGCGCGCGACGGGCAGCGCGCGCTCGACCTGCTGCTGGCCGACTGCGAGCACGACACAACCGGCTGCGCGAAGACCTATCCGGCGCTGCGCACCACGGTGAACGGGCTGTGGACGCAACTGCAGACGCGGCCGCAGGTGCACATCATTCACCCGCGCACCGGCAAGCCGGCCTCGCTGACGGTGACGCAGCGACTCATCGGCAGCATCGTGTTCCAGGCGCTCTACTCGCCGGAGATCGCGGCGCTGCTGCCGCAACTGCTGACCGATGCCGCCGCCGGCAACTACCAGGGCATGTTTGCGCTGGCGTTCTCGGCCGACTTGCCGAAGGGCGCGATGAGCGAAGGCCTGTTCCTGTCGGTGGTCTGCTCCGAGGACATGCCGCACATCTCGGCCGACGACATCACCCGGGAAACGGTCGGCCGCTTCGTCGGCGGCGCGATGTTCGAGACCCGCATGACGCTGTGCGACTTCTGGCCGCGCGGCGTGGTGGACGACAGCTACTACGCCCCGGTCACCTCGTCTCGACCGGTGCTGCTGCTGTCCGGCCAGAACGATCCGGTGACGCCGCCGTCGTGGGGCGAGCAGGTGGCCGCGTCGCTGCCGAACAGCCGCCACATCGTCGTGCCAGGCGCCGGGCACATCACCCTGATGCGCGGCTGCGTGCGAGACCTGGTAGCGCAATTCCTCGACAGCGCCAGTGTCGCGTCGCTGAGTGGGTTGTGCGTGAACGCGCTCAAGCGTCCGCCGTTCTTCACCAGCTATACCGGGCCGGAGCAACGGCCGTGATTGCGATCGACGGGCTCCGCAAGTCTTTCGGTCACGTCGAAGCCGTGCGCAATGTGTCGCTCGGCGCGGCCGACGGCACGGTGACGGGCCTGCTCGGCCCCAATGGTGCCGGCAAGACGACGACGCTGCGAATGCTGTCGGGGCTGATGCGGCCGGACGCCGGCACCATCCTCGTCGACGGCGCCGACGTCGTCGCCGACCCGATCGGTACGCAGCGGCACATGGGACTGCTGCCCGACTCGCGCGGGCTCTATCCGCGCCTCACGCCGCGCGAGCACATCCGCTACTTCGGCGAACTGCACGGCATGGCGAAGGGCGAGATTCGCGAGCGGTCCGACGCGCTGCTGACGCGGCTCGGGCTCGACGCCATTGCCGACCGCCGAGTCGCCGGTTTCTCGCAGGGTGAGCGCACGAAGGTGGCGCTGGCCAGGGCGTTGGTGCACGGGCCTCGCAACGTCATCCTCGATGAGCCGACCAACGGGCTCGACGTGATGAGCACGCGTGCCATGCGTGCCCTCATCCGCGGGTTGAAACAGGACGGCTGCTGCGTGGTCTTCTCGAGTCACATCATGCAGGAGGTATCGGCGCTGTGCGACCGGATCGTCGTGATTGCGCAGGGGACGGTGGTGGCCGACGGTACGCCCGACGACCTGCGGGCGCAGACCGGCAAGCCGGATCTCGAAGATGCGTTCGTGGCGCTCGCCGGACTCGACCCTGAGGCACTGGAGTAGATGCGCACCCTCACCATCGTCTGGGCGATCTTCCGGAAGGAAATCGTCGACGGCTCGCGCGACCGCCGGTCGCTGACGTCGCTGGTCGTCTCGGCGATGATCGCGCCCATGCTGTTCGGCTTCATGTTCACCGTGGCGGCCGAGCGGCGCAAGAGCGCCGACGAGATCGTGCTGCCGGTCGCGGGTGCCGAGTACGCGCCGGCGTTCGTCGACTGGTTGAGGCAACAGAGTGGCGTGGTCGTCGTTGCGCCGCCTGCGGACGCGGAGAAAGCGGTGTCGAGCCGCGCCGAGGACGTGGTCCTCATCATCGACAAGGACTTTGCGAAGAACATGTCGCGGGCTGTGCCGGCGCCGGTGAAGCTGGTGAGCGACGTGACGCGCGACAGCGCGCGCCCGAAAGTGTCGCGGGTCCGCAATCTCGTTGCCACCTACTCGGGTCAGACGAGCGCCCTGCGCCTCATTGCCCGCGGGGTGGCGCCGTCAGTGGCATCCGCCGTCCGGATCGAAGAAGTGGAAGTGTCGAGCTCCCAGCAGCGCCTCGCCATGCAGTTGAGCATCCTGCCGCTGCTGCTGGTGATTGCCGCACTGACTGGCGGCATGCAGATCGCCATCGATTCCACCGCCGGCGAGCGCGAACGCGGGTCGCTCGAGCCGCTGCTGCTGAATCCGGTGCCGCGCGGCGCGCTGGCCGCGGGGAAGTGGCTGGCATCGTCAACATTCGGCTGCGGCGCCGTGCTGTTCTCGATGGTGCTGACCATGAACGTCATGCGGCGGGTGCCGTGGCACGACCTCGGTATCCGCTTCCGGGTCACCGACGGCGAGTTGATGAGTCTGCTCGTGCTCAT
>JBKJMH010000305.1:0-4028 GCA_046596625.1 Vicinamibacterales bacterium
GGAAGGGCGGGGCCGAGCACGCGCGCGGGCACCGAGTCTGACTCGCGCCTGGTTCCCGCCCGTCGAGCGGTTTTCGATTCTGTGTGGCGTAGCCGCGGACCTTCAGGTCCGCAACAGCAAGGCCGACCTGAAGGTCGGCAGCTACACCATGTGCCTGCCTGCCCTCCCCTGTCCGCCCCTTCCGCCGTTACGAGTGCAGCACGGCGTCGAGCGCGAGTGACAGCGTCGGGTAGGTGAACGCGAAGCCGAGTTGCTGCGCCTTCACCGGCGTTGCCCGCTGGCCGCTGAGCAGCAGCGTGTCGGCCATCTCGCCGAGCATAATTCGCAGCGCCAGCCTCGGCACCGGGATGTACGTGGGCCGGCCGAGCGCCCGGCCGAGTTCCGCGGTGAATTCGGCGTTGGTCACCGGCGTTGGTGCCGTGGCGTTCACCGCGCCGACCGCATCGGGTGACGCGATCAGGAAGCGCACGAGGTTCACCCAGTCAACGCGGTGGATCCACGGCCAGTACTGACGGCCGCTTCCGAGGCGGCCGCCGAGGCCCAGCCTGAAGGGCGGCAGCATCGGCTGCAGCGCGCCGCCGTCCGCCGCGAGCACCAGCCCGGTTCGCAGGCAGACTACCCGCGTCCGCGCCGAACTGGCGGCCACGGCCTGTCCCTCCCAGCGCCGGCACACACCAGCGAGGAAGTCGTGCCCGGCACCGGTATCTTCGGTGACGGCCTCACTGCCGCAGGCGCCGTAGAAGCCCACCGCAGACCCGCTGATGAACACCGGCGGCGGCTCCGCTGCCTCGGTGATGGCGCTGGCCAGGCGCCGCGTGGCCGTCACACGGCTGTCCTCGATGCGCCGCTTCTGCGCAGCACTCCACCGGTGACCGGCGATCGGCTCACCCGCCAGGTTGATCACAGCGCCGGCGCCGTCCAGCTCCGCCGCCCACGGACTCAGCGCCCGCTCCAGGTCCCACGTGACGCCTCGCGTGCCGTCGGGCGTAGGGGTCTGCGCGGTTCGGGTCAGGACCACCACCTCGTGGTCGTCGCCAACGAGGGCCGCGCAGAGGGGACGTCCGAGGAAGCCGCTGCCGCCGGCGATGACAATTTTCATGGATGTGGTGTAGAGTCGCCTAAGTTAACTAAACGGTTAGTTTCAATGCCCCGTCCTGCCCGCGTCTCGCCGGAGAAGATCCTCGCGGCCGCCGCTGCCGAATTCTCGGAGCGCGGCTACGCCGGGGCGCGTGTCGATCGCATCGCTCGCCGCGCCCGCGTCAACAAGGCGATGTTGTACTACCACTTCGCCAGCAAGCAGGGGCTCTATCGCACGCTGCTCCGCCAGACCTTCGGCGCCATCGCTGCCCAGTTGCAGGCAATTGCCGCTGCCGAGACCCTCGACTCGCCCCGCAAGCTCGACGCCGCCGTTGCCGCCCTGGCGGCGCACATCGAGGCGCAGCGCTACTTCCCGTCCATCATGCTCCGGGAAGTGGCCGACGGCGGCACCCATCTCGACCCCGAGACGCTGGCCGCCCTGGCTGCCGTGCCGAAGGCGTTCGCCGCCATTCTGCGGCCCGGCATCGCGGATGGCGCGTTTCGGGATATGCACCCGGTTGCTGCCTACTTCACCACCATCGCCCCGATCCTGATGTTCGTGGCAAGCAGCCCGGTTCGCAAGCAGCTCGTGTCGCGCCAGATTGGGCAGTTACCAGGGCCGCCGCTGGCCACCGAGACCTTCCTGGCCGATCTCACAACCTCCCTGCAGCGCGCCTTCGCCGCCGCGCCTGTCCGTCAGAGACGCACATGATGAAAGACTGCCTCCGTTCACCGCTCGGGTCATCGCTGCTCCTGTCCTCACTCCTCTCGGGCTTTGCGGCATGCGCGACGCCGCCGCCAGCCGACCGCGTGCGCGTGTCGGGCCAGATCGAGGCAACCGAGGTGCAGGTGGCCTCGCAGGTGCCAGGCCGGTTGCTCGAACGCCGCGTCGCCGAAGGGCAGCGCGTTGCGAAAGGCGACGTCATCGCCGTGCTCGATACCGCCGACGCCGAACTGGCGCTGGCGCGGGCACGCGCCGAGCAGGCCCAGGCCGAGGCGCAGTTGCGCGTCGTGCAGGCCGCGGCCCGCATCGAGGACGTGCGGCAGGCCGACGCGCAGGTGACCGCGTCGCAGGCCGACGTCACTCCCGCCGCAGCCGAACTCACGGCAGCAGAAGTGGACGTGCAGCGGTTCGAGCAGTTGCTGGCGTCGAACTCTGGCTCGCGCAAGCAGCGCGACGATGCGGTGGCGCGGCGGAACGTGGCGCGCGAGCGGCTTCAGGCGTCACGCGAACGCGTGCGGGTGGCGCAGGAAGGCGTGGCGCGCGTGAAAGCGGGCGCTCGCCCCGAGGACGTGGCGGCGGCGCGCTCGCGCATCGATATCACCCTGACGCAGATCGCCACGCTGCAGAAAGCCGTGGCCGATGCCACCATCACCGCCCCCACCACCGGCATCGTCACCACCACGGTGGCCGACGAAGGCGAGCTGATCCAGCCGCGCGCCCCCATCGTCGTCGTCACCGATCTCGACCATGCGTGGGCGAACGTCTACGTCGACGAACCGGTCGTGCCGCGTCTGCGCGTCGGCGATACGGCGACGCTGTTCACCGATGCCGGCGGCGCGTCGATTGCCGGCACCATCAGCGCCATCGCGGAGCGGGCCGAGTTCACGCCGCGCAACGTGCAGACTGCCGACGATCGGTCGAAGCTGGTCTACCGGGTGAAGGTGGCGGTCGACAACACCAGCGGTGTGTTCAAGGCCGGTATGCCGGTGGAAGCGGAGATCGTCTTTGTCCGCTGACGCCGTCGCGCTCGAGCGCGTCTCGCGGCGCTACGGCACCGTGCAGGCGGTGAAGGAGCTGTCGTTCGCGATCCGAGCCGGCGAGATGTTCGGACTGATCGGTCCGGACGGAGCCGGGAAGACGACCACCATCCGCATGATCTGCGGGTTGCTGCACGCCGACAGCGGATCGGTCCGCGTGCTCGGGCTCGATCCGGCGCGGCAGCACCGCGAGGTCACCCACTCCGTCGGCTACCTGTCACAGCGCTTCAGCCTCTACGCCGACCTCAGCATCAACGAGAACATCGCCTTCTTCGCCGAGATCCACGGCATGCGCGACTACCACGCCACGCGCCTGCGCCTGCTGGAACTGACGCAGCTGGCGCCGTTCGGCAACCGGCTGGCGGGCCAGTTGTCCGGTGGCATGAAGCAGAAGCTCGCGCTGGCGTGCACGCTCATTCACCAACCGAAGGTGATCGTGCTCGACGAGCCGACGACCGGCGTCGATCCGGTCTCGCGCCGCGAGTTCTGGAAGCTGTTGTCCGAGTTCCTCTCGCAGGGCATCACCATCCTGATGTCGACGCCGTATCTCGACGAAGCCGAGCGCTGCTCGCGCGTCGCCCTGCTGCACCAGGGGCAGTTGCTGGCGCTCGACACGCCAGGCGCCTTGCGCCAGACCCTGCCCGGGTCGCTGTTCGAGGTGATTGCACCGGACCATCGGCGCGCCGTGGCGGCGCTGCGCCAGTTCCCCGGCGTGTCGAACGTCCAGACGTTCGGCGAGCGCGCGCATGTGCAACTGACGCAGGCGTCCGGCGACTCGGCGGCGCAACTCGGCGTCTACCTGCGCAATGCCGGTCTCGACGTGACCACCGTGCGACAGGTGCCGCCGTCGCTCGAAGACGTGTTCGTCACCCGGCTCGGAGACCTTCAGTCATGACCAGCAGATCGACCATGCACGCCTTGGTGCTCGGCTTCTTCCTATGGCCAGCCGTCGCCGGCGCGCAGGCCACGCCAGCGTCGTCCGTCGTGCTCTCGCTCGACGAGACGGTGACGCGGGCGGTCGATGCCAGCCATCGCCTCGCCGAAGCGCGCGCCCGTGGCGATGCCGCAGCGGCCGTCGTCGGCGCGCGTCACGCGACCTCGTTGCCGCAGGTGACGGCGGTTGCCGGCTACACACGGACGAACCACGTCGACGAATTCGGCATCCTGCTGCCGAACAACCAGCTCCGGGT
>JBKJMH010000321.1:0-3105 GCA_046596625.1 Vicinamibacterales bacterium
GCCTCCGGCACGGTCAGCTCGAGACCATGCTCGCCGACGGCCTCGACGAGCACTTCGGTCGAGAGCGTTTCGCTGTCGACCAGCGTGCCGTCGCAATCGAAGATGATGGCCTTCATCCGATTCAGTGTTGCACGCCGTGCGCGGCGACCGCTTCCCAGAACGCGTTCTCGCTGACGATCGTCACCGGATGCCCGCTGCACTTCATGGCGGCCGCTTTCTCCACCTGCCGGCCGTAGCCGGCGAACGCCCAGTAGTCCGATCCGCTCCCGCACACGACGAGATAGTCGGCGAGTTCGCCGACGTCGTGCTGCAGGCGGCCGCCGAGCATGGTGACGAGCACCGCACGCTCCTGCTGCGACGCGTGCGCCGACGCACCGGCAAACACGAACGTTTGGTTGCTGAAGCTGATGACGGGGTTGGCGGCGCAGATGCCGTCGATCGTGAGCGGAAGCTGGAGTGCCTGGTCGTGGCCGGCCACGGGAAAGAGCGCGGTCATCGCCCGCAGCTGCTCGGCGGCGGAGTCGAGCTGCCGGCTGGCCAGCATCGCGCCGACCACGGCGCAGCACTCGTCGTACGGCCACAGGCCGCGCAGGTGCGCATAGCGGGCGAGCCAGTCGGCTAGCGCCGCCACCTCGTGCTCGTTGATGGCGCGGTCGGCCGAGACGCCGGTCAGCAGCCCCATCAGCGCGGTGAGCCCACCGCGGATCGCGTCGAAGTGGGCATTCGGCGTGGTGTAGCGCCGCGTGACAAAGAGCAGGTCCTGGCTCTCTTCGTAGGTCAGCACGCCGTCGGCGAGGGCACGCTGGAGGTGTTCGACGAGGCCGGAGAAGGGCGGGATGTCGACGAACGTCGCGTTCTCATCGAGCCACGCGCGCACGCGCGCCGTCTCGGCCCCGTTGATAACGCCGTCAGCAGCGATACCGGTGAGGATGCCTTCGAGTTCGTGCGCCAGCCGGAAGCCGACGACGCCACGTTGAACCGGGTTGCGCACGGTGTGAGTGTATCGTGCGTGCTACACTCCGCGCGCCATGCGCCCACTCGCGATGCTGCTCGCCTGGTCGGTCGCTCTCACCGCCGCCGGCTGTTCGAAGGGCGACATCCCCGAGTATCGCGCGACGTCAACCGTGCGCGAGGTGATGAACTCCGTGATCGACCCCAGTGCGGATGGCTTGTGGGACTCGGTCGAGGTTGTCGCCACGTTCGAAGGCACGGTGTACAAGCAACCGCGTACCGATGACGAGTGGGCCGCGCTTCGACGGCACGCGGTGACACTGGTCGAGGCGAGCAATCTGCTGCTGGTGCCGGGACGCAAGGTTGCACGACCGGGCGAGAGCGCCGGCGATCCGCGAGCCGATCTCAATCCGGAGGAAGTCGAAGCCAGGATGCGACAGGCACCGCAGGTCTGGGCCCGGCACGTGCATCGACTGCACGACGCCGCCCTGGAGTCGGTGAAGGCGATTGATGCGAAGGACGTGGCGGCGCTGATGAGTGCGGGCGAGACGCTGGACACGGCCTGCGAGAGTTGTCACAGCGAGTACTGGTACCGCACCTCCCCGTAGCCGGTCAGTAAGCGTCGCCGATGAACGGCAACATCCGTCCGAAGTAGAGCACGCCGAACCATGCCACGAGCGACACCAGGCCGATGGCCTTGGCGGCCATCGACGTATCCTCGCCTGGGCCCAGCGCCATCGTGCTCTTGCCGATGCCGACCTCGAACAGCGCGGCGTTCGCCCCGGCTGCGAACAGGCTTCCCACCTTCCACCACCACGCCCTGTTGTGCACGTACTGCTCGGGGTGGCCGATGAGGAAGATCACGCCAGTCATCAGGTTCAGGGCGAAACCGCCGATGGCGAATGGCACCAGATCGTGCGCGCCGACGAGCGAGACGCGGCGGAAGAAGCCCATGAGGCGCAGGTCGAAGAAGCCGACGATGCCCAGCAGCAGGGTGAGCCCGATGAAGTGCACGGTTTCGGCGATCGGCCAGATCCACAGGTTCAGAACGATGACCTTCGACAGCGCCGTGGCCTGGAGCCAGACGACCAGGCTATCCATCACGATACCCCGACGTAGGCCATGAAGCGGCCTGCCGTGATGGCCGCCGCCCACAACACCATGGAGGCCAGCGCCAGCCGCGTCCCGTTCGCCGGAATGTGTTCGTCCAAGGCTGTCAGCGGGTTGTCGAGCACGATGCGCCTCGTCGCGAACGTCACCCACAGGGCCACGAAGATGAGGGCCAGCTTCACGTAGAAGATCCACTGCCCGGACTTGATCGTCGCATCGGCGATGAATAGCAGGACACCGCTCGCGGCGTTCAGGACGAACGCCCACGCCATCAGCGGAAACAGCGGGGCGAGCCCTCCGACGCGGAGCTTGCGCCCATATCCGAGCAGGCGCAGGTCGACCACGGCGCTGGCACCGACGACGATGCCGAGGCCGACCGTGTGGAGCGTGAGGATGGTCGGATAGGCCCAGAGCGAGGGCGACTCGCGCACCCAGGTGGCGAGCGCCGTCGCCTCGAGCCAGGCAGTCAGATTGGTCACGAGCGGTGTCGGGGACCCGCGCTCAGCGCGGCGGCTGCTGTGCTTCCGTCACGCGGCCGCCCGGGGTGATCGGACTGCCGTCAGGATGGGTGATCTTCGCGCAGCACATGCCGTAGGAGCCTTCCGCTCGCGACGGCTGGCCCGATACCTTGACGATCGTTCCTGGCTTCAGGGTGTCCACGGTCCAACCGGTGCGCGTCAGCGAAGCGGCAGCGCCGAGCTCCACCTGCCACTCCACCTTTTTCTGATTCACTTCTGATTCGAAATAGAGGAACGAATGCGGGTTGCGGAGGAGGAGCTTGGTCACCGGGCCTTGTGCTTCGGCGGTCTTCGTTGCATCGTAGAACGGCGCGCTCGAATGATGGGCGATCAGCGGCACCGTGGCCACCGCCGCCACGGCGGCGGCGAGCGCATACGCGATAAATCGTCGAATGGTCATGTGTGACTCCTCGGTCGAGCGGCTGTCTTACTTGTACTTCTGCGGCATCATGCGCACGGGCGCGCGTGAGGTTTCCGGATCGCAGTCCCATGGGGAGATCTTGTAGCCCTGGCGTACTGGCAGCCA
>JBKJMH010000015.1:0-6097 GCA_046596625.1 Vicinamibacterales bacterium
ATGCCGCAGCTGCAAGCCAAGGTGTTCCTGCTGCTCGGCCTGATCGACGCATCGTTCATCATCGGCGTGGGCCTCGCGATGTTCTTCGCGTTCGCCAATCCGCTGCTCGCCGTCGTCCGCTGACCTTCGCCGTCGACCTACATCGTCTTCACCGGGGTTTCTCGCCGTGAACTTCAATCTGACGCTGATCATGCAGGCCGTGGCATTTCTGGCCTTCATCGGGTTCTGCGCGTACTTCATCTGGCCGCCGTTGATGCGCGCCATCGAAAACCGGCAAAAGCAGATCGCCGACGGTCTGGCCGCCGGTGAGCAAGGTCGCCGCGAACTGGCCAGCGCCGAAAAGCGCGACGCCCAGATGCTGATCGAGGCCAAGGCCCGGTCGGCTGAAATCGTCGCGATAGGCGAGAAGTACAAAGCCGATGCTATCGAGCAGTCGAAGATCGATGCCAAGACCGAAGCCGACCGCATCATCGCGGCGGCCAAGGCCGAGATCGCGCAGGAAGTGGCGCGCGCCAAGGAACAGTTGCGCGATGCCGTGGCTGATCTCGCGGTGGCCGGGGCGACGAAGATCCTGCAAAAGGATGTCGACATCAAGACGCACGCTGATCTGCTCGCGCAGCTGAAGCGCCAGCTGTAGGCGCCGCCCGCCATGGCCGAAATCACCACCATCGCCCGACCGTATGCCGAGGCCGCGTTTGCGCTGGCCAGCGAAGGCAACGCGCTGCCGGTCTGGTCGGAAATGCTGCGCTTTGCCAGTGTGGTCGTCGCCGATCCGCAGATGGCGCGCGCGCTGGACGACCCGCGATTGGACGGCCCGGCCAAGGAGTCGCTGCTGCTGTCCATCGCCGGCGACAAGCTGAACGCGCAGGGCCGCAGTTTCATGCATGTGTTGGTCGAGGGCGACCGCCTCGGCGCGCTGCCGGCCATCGCCGTGCAGTTCGATGCGCTGAAGGATGCCGCCGACGGCGTGGCCAAGGCGTTGATTGAAACGGCCTATCCGCTCGAGGGCACGGACCTCGCAGACATGCAGGCGGCGCTGGAAAAGCGCTTCGGCCGCAAGATCGAAGCGACGGTCGAAGTCAACCCCGAATTGATTGGCGGCGCGCGCATCACGGTGGGCGACACAGTGATCGACGCAACGGTGCAGGAACAGCTGCGCGCCATGGCCATGACACTGCGTTCCTAGACCTCCTTGACTTAATTCAACTCATTTTCACCTGCTACCGTGACACCGGTGCATTCAACGCCCCGGCAGACGCGAGGAAACCATGCAACTGAACCCTTCCGAAATCAGTGAACTGATCAAGACCAAGATCCAGAACCTGGACACCGCGGCCGAAGTGCGGACGCAGGGGACGGTGGTCTCGGTTTCCGACGGCATCTGCCGCATTCATGGTCTGTCCAACGCGATGCAGGGTGAAATGCTCGAGTTCCCGGGTAACACCTTCGGTCTCGCGCTGAACTTGGAGCGTGACTCGGTGGGCGCCGTGATCCTGGGCGAATACGAAAAGATCAAGGAAGGCGACACCGTCAAGTGCACGGGCCGCATTCTCGACGTGCCCGTGGGTCCGGAACTGATCGGCCGCGTGGTCGATTCGCTAGGCAGGCCCATCGATGGCAAAGGCCCGGTCAACGCGAAGCTACGCGACGTCATCGAAAAAGTCGCGCCGGGCGTGATCGAACGGCAGAAGGTGAACCAACCCGTACAGACCGGCTTGAAGTCGATCGACGCAATGGTGCCGATTGGCCGCGGCCAGCGCGAGTTGATCATCGGCGACCGCCAGACCGGCAAGACCGCGGTGGCGATCGACGCGATCCTCAACCAGAAGGAGACCGGCGTCATCTGCATCTATAACGCGATTGGTCAGAAGCAGTCGACCATCGCGCAGGTCGTGCGCACCCTCGAGGAAGCCGACGCGATGCGCTACACCATCGTCGTTGCGGCTGGCGCCTCGGACCCGGCACCGCTCCTCTACATCAGCCCGTACTCGGCCTGCACCATCGGTGAGTTCTTCCGCGACAGCGGCCGCCATGCGCTGGTGGTGTACGACGACCTGTCGAAGCATGCCGTCGCCTACCGCGAAATTTCGCTGCTGCTCCGTCGTCCCCCGGGTCGCGAGGCCTACCCCGGCGACGTGTTCTACCTGCACTCGCGCCTGCTGGAGCGCGCCGCAAAGCTGAACAGCGAACTGGGCGGCGGCTCGCTGACGGCGCTGCCGATCATCGAGACGCAGGCCGGCGACCTCTCGGCCTACATCCCGACAAACGTCATCTCGATCACCGACGGCCAGATCTTCCTCGAGTCGGACCTGTTCAACCAGGGCGTTCGTCCGGCCATCAACGTCGGCAACTCGGTGTCGCGCGTCGGCGGCTCAGCCCAGATCAAGGCCATGCGTCAGGTTGCCGGCACGCTGCGTCTCGACCTCGCGCAGTACCGCGAACTGGCGGCCTTCGCGCAATTCGGCAGCGACCTCGACAAGTCGACGCAGGCGCAGTTGACCCGCGGTGCACGCCTGGTCGAAATTCTGAAGCAGGGGCAGTACGCGCCGCTGTCGGTCGAGCGCCAGGTGGCGATCATCTTCGCGGGCGTCAACGGCTACCTGGATAACGTCGCCATCAGCGACCTCCGCGCCTTCGAAGCCGACCTCTACGTCTACCTCGAGACCCGCGCGCCTGATGTCTTCCAGGGCATCGTCGCGAAGAAGCAGCTCGACGACGAAATCAAGGCGGCGCTGACGGCCGCAGTCAAGGAATTCGCCGCGGAGTTCGCGGCTCGCAAGGCGGCGTAAGCAGCCTGCCTCACGAAGACACGAAGACACACGGGGACCAGCCAGATTTCCTTCGTGACCTTCGCGCCTTCGTGATTGTTGGACAGTGTTTAACTGATGCCATCACTTATCGACCTCCGCCGCCGCGTGCGCGCGGTGAAGAACACGCAGCAGATTACCAAGGCCATGAAAATGGTCGCGGCCTCGAAACTGCGCCGCGCGCAGGAGCGGATCACCAACGCGCGTCCCTACGCGGTGCAGATGCAGCACGTGCTGGCCGGCCTGGCGGGCCGCGTCGACGCGTCGATTCACCCGCTGCTCACAGTCCGCGAGCACGGGCCGGACAGCCGAACGCTGATCATCTCCGTCACGGCCGACAAAGGGCTCTGCGGCAGCTTCAACACCAACGCCATCAAGAGCGCTGCCCAGGCCGCCGTCAGCTCCCCCACACCGGTCACGCTCGGCATCGTCGGCCGCAAGGGACGCGAGTACTTCGGCCGTCGCGGCTACGCCATCGAATTCGAGCAGATCGGCATCTTCCAGAAGCTGTCGTTTGCCAACGCCCAGACGATTGCCACGCTCGCGATGGACGCCTTCACCTCCGGCCGTGCCGACCGCGTGCTGCTCGTCTACAACGAGTTCAAGTCGGTGATGTCGCAGACGGTCGTCGTCGACCAGTTGCTGCCAATCGCCCGCACCGCTCTGCCGGGTCAGACCCAGCCGTCGGATGAGGCGCAGGTCGACTACCTCTACGAACCGAGCGCGCAGGAGATTTTCAATCAGCTGCTGCCGCGTTACGTCGAAGTGCAGGTCTACCGGGCGCTGCTCGATTCGAACGCGGCGTTCTACGCGGCGCAGATGACCGCGATGGATACCGCCACCCGCAACTCCGCGGACATGATCAGCAGCCTCACGCTCTACATGAACAAGGTGCGTCAGGCAGCGATCACGCGCGAAATCATCGAAGTGGTTTCGGGCGCTCAGGCGCTGTAGGAAACAGGCATTACGTAGCGTCGGGTCTTCAGGCCCGGCGACGATGAGACGAATATGGCTGACAAGAATTTCGGAAAGATCGTGGCGATCATCGGGCCGGTGCTCGACGTCGAATTCGAGGCGGGCAAGCTTCCCGAGATCTACAACGCCCTGCGCATCACGGCGAAGATCGCGGATGGCACCACCGTCGAGATCATCGCGGAGGTCGAGCAGCACCTCGGCGAGAATCGCGTCCGCGCCGTGGCGATGAAGCCAACCGATGGCCTCCAGCGCGGGATGAAGGCGGAAGACCTCGGTGAAGCGATCACCGTCCCGGTCGGCCCGATGACGCTCGGCCGCGTGTTGAACGTGCTCGGCGAACCGGTCGACTTCCCGGACCGCCCGGTCGAGGCGAAGGAACGCTGGCCCATCCACCGTGCCGCTCCGACACTCGAGCAGCAGTCAACCGAGCTGAAGATGTTCGAGACCGGCATCAAGGTCATCGACCTCCTCGAGCCCTACCTGCAGGGCGGCAAGATCGGGCTGTTCGGCGGCGCGGGCGTCGGCAAGACGGTCATCATCCAGGAACTCATTCACAACATCGCCACCAAGCACGGTGGCGTGTCGGTGTTCGCCGGCGTCGGCGAGCGCACGCGTGAAGGCAACGACCTCTGGGTCGAGTTCCAGGAGAGCGGCGTCATCGACGTGAACGACCCGTCGAAGTCGCGTGCCGCACTGGTCTATGGACAGATGACCGAGCCGCCGGGAGCGCGTCTGCGCGTCGGCCTCTCGGCCCTCACCGTGGCCGAGTACTTCCGCGACGCGGAAGGCAAGGACGTGCTCCTGTTCGTCGACAACGTGTTCCGCTTCACGCAGGCCGGTTCGGAAGTCTCGGCACTGCTCGGCCGCATGCCCTCCGCCGTCGGCTACCAGCCGACGCTGTCGAGCGAGATGGGCGCGATGCAGGAACGCATCACCTCGACGAAGAAGGGCTCGATCACCTCGGTGCAGGCCATCTACGTGCCCGCCGACGACTACACCGACCCGGCGCCGGCCACGACGTTCGGCCACCTCGATGCGACGACCAACCTCTCGCGCGCGATTGCCGAACTCGGCATCTACCCGGCGGTCGACCCGCTCGCCTCCACGTCGCGCATTCTCGACCCGCGCATCCTCGGCGACGAGCACTACAACGTCGCGCGTGCGGTGAAGCAGATCCTCCAGCGCTACAAGGACCTGCAGGACATCATCGCCATTCTCGGCATCGACGAACTGTCGGAAGACGACAAGCTCACCGTGTCGCGCGCCCGCAAGATCCAGAAGTTCCTGTCGCAGCCGTTCTTCGTCGCCCACCAGTTCACGGGCCTCGACGGCAAGTACGTGCCGATTGCCGACACCATCCGCGGCTTCAAGGAGATCGTCGACGGCAAGCACGACGAAATCCCGGAGCAGGACTTCTACCTCGTCGGCACCATCGAGGACGTCCTCGAGAAGTTCCGCAAGCGGCAGGCGGCGTAACATGGCCGGCACGTTCCAGCTCCAGATCGTGTCTGCCGATCGCTCGATCGTCAACGAGACGGTCGACGAGATCCAGGTGCCAGGCTCCGAAGGCTACTTCGGCGTCCTCCCTGGTCACACGCCTATGCTGGCGCTGATCGGCACGGGCGAGCTCTGGTACCGCCAGGGCGCGGAGAAGTTCTTCGTGTCTTTATCGGGTGGCTTCGCCGAGGTCCAGCCCGACCGGGTCACGATCCTGGCGCAGATTGCCGAGCGCGCCGACGAGATCGACATCGCGCGTGCCGAGGCGGCGAAGCAGCGGGCGGAAGAACGGCTGTCGCGGCCGACCATGGACATCGACTCGGAGCGTGCCCGCGTGGCGCTGCTGAAGTCGCTCATCCGCCTTCAGGTCGCCACCCGCGCCCGCGTTCGTGGATGATGTAGTCAGGGCTCGCCTCCGCGTATACGCGTCGGCGGGCCGCTGCACATGCTGTCCAATCTCGCGAACCTGATCCGCTACCGGGGGCTTGTCCAGAGTCTCGTCGCGCGCGAGCTGAAGGCGCGCTACCGCGGGTCGGTGCTCGGGTTCCTCTGGTCCTTCATCAACCCGATCCTTCTCCTCTCCATCTACACGTTCGTGTTCACGGTGGTACTGCCCAACCGGAACCCGATCGCGCAGCCGTACGCCGTGTTCATGTTCTGCGGCATCCTGCCGTGGAACTGGTTCTCGTCGTCGTTGATGGAGGCCTCGGGCTCGCTGGTCTCTGGCGGCAACCTGATCAAGAAAGTGCTCTTCCCGGCCGAGATCCTGCCCATCGTCAGCGTGCTGGCGAACATGGTGCACTACTTCCTCGGCCTCA
>JBKJMH010000151.1:0-3977 GCA_046596625.1 Vicinamibacterales bacterium
GCGGCGCCACCCCGATCGGCTCGAACCTGTATCCGCGCGTTCCCGATCTGCGTGGACCGACGACGCAGGCGCTCACCGATGGCGAGATGCGCTACATCATCGCCAACGGCATTCAGCTCTCCGGCATGCCGGCAATGCGGGCGTTGAACGGGCAGGAAGAGCAGGTCAGCTGGGCACTGGTGACCTATCTCCGCAGCCTGCGCTCGGCGACGCCTGCTGAAGCCGCACGTCAGCAATCGATCGCGACCACCGCGTCATACGTCGGTTCACCCGCCTGCGAGCGCTGCCATAGCGCGATTTACGGGCGCTGGAAGAACACGCCGATGGCCAACGTCGTGCGCGACCCACGCGAGCATCCCGACGCCATCATTCCCGACTTGAAGACGAACACCGTCGCACCGTTTACTCTCGACCAGGTCGCCTTTGTCTACGGGAGCAAATGGAAGCAGCGCTACTTCACGCGCGTCGGCGACGACTACTATCCGCTGCCGGTGCAGTGGGACATCGGCAACAAGACGTGGCGCCCCTACCATGTTGCGGACACCGGCGCCGATTGGTGGACCGCTCACTATCCCTCCAGCAACATGGAGCGCCCCACCGGGCCAACCTGCGACGGCTGTCACTCGGTCAATTACGACATCCGCACCAAACAGCCGTCGGAATGGAACGTCGGCTGCGAGACCTGTCACGGTCCTGGCGGCGTCCACGCCGCACAGCCCTCGCGCACGAACATCTTCAATCCGTCGCAGGCTGATGCCATCGCCTCGAGTGACAGCTGCATCCAGTGCCACTCGCAGGGGCAGCCACGCGCCGGTCTCATCGACGGCAAGGCGTATGACTGGCCGGTCGGCTACCGCGTCGGATTGCGGCTGCAGGACTATTGGCGGCTCGAGCCGCACACGCTCGGCGACAGCAACTTCACGCACTACGCCGACGGCACGGCTCACAAGAACCGCATGCAGGGCAACGATTTCGTGCAGAGCACCATGTATCGCCGTGGCGTCACGTGCGCGTCGTGTCACGACGCACACGGCACGGACAACTACGCGCAGCTCCGCAAGCCGACAACGACGATCTGTCTCGACTGCCACGCAGCCAACGGAGCGAATGGTCCGCATGTCGCCAGACTCGAAGATCACACCCGGCATAAGGCGGACAGCACCGGCAGCCAGTGTGTGGCTTGTCACATGCCGAAGATCGCGACCGAGGGCGTTCCCGGCTCCTTCGTTAGCGCGCACACGTTCAGGTTCATCACGCCGTCGATGAGCGAACAGCTCAAGATTCCGAACGCATGCACCAGCTGTCACACGGATCGGTCGAACCAATGGGCGACCGAGGCGCTGAGGGGATGGACCGAGCTATCGCCATGGCGAACGGCACAATGAGGGGGTCGCGCGTTCTGTGTGTCGTCGGGTCGTTGTTGCTCGTCTCAGCGTCGAGCGCGCACGCACAGGACGCGCGGCGTGCCTGCACGTTTATCTGCGATCTGGAGTGGAAGTTCGAGCCCACCTTCTCGATTGAACACCTGGCCCAGCGGCACCAAATCGTGGGGCCGGACGGCGTCACCGAGCGCGTCAACCGGGAGCGGGTATTCGAAACCGTGCTGGCGCTCGACCTGACAACCCGGCTCCCGCGGCTCGGTTTCACCGCCGAACTGATCGCCGCTCCGTTCGACGACGACAACTCGGCGGAGCTCGAGTTCGAGGCGAACGTCCACTGGCTGACCGAGCCCATGTCCCGAGGCTGGGTCACCTCGCACGTTGATGTGGTGGATCAATTCAGCCCGGCCGAACGCCCGAACGCGAGCAAGGCGTACACCCACAAGCTGGATTTCGAGCTGGATACGGCAGTCCACATCTTCAAGCGCCTGCCCGAAGGGCGCTGGCTCCGGGGCCTTGAACTCGAGACGTCGCTCGACTACCTGGCGACCGGACTTCCGAGGAAGGGCGACACGTTCGCGGATGGGTCTCGTTTCCTTGACGACGCCAGCCCCTGGTCGTTCTCTGTGGTGATCGTGATTCCCATCGCGCCGTTCTAAGCGTGCGGGGTGTGGTGTGGTGTGGGTGGTCACAATGTCCGAAACGCCCGAACATCGAGAGCATATTATAATATTGTAATATACTAATTCAGTGAACCCATCGCTGCGCACCTGTGAAGCCCACATCTTCCAGGCATTGGCCAAGCCCACCCGAATCGCGATTGTGGAGGCTGTGCTGAAGCACTACGTCTCCACTCACCTCAACGACACCCTGTCCATGCTCGGCGAGATGGCCCCTGAACACGATCAGCGCGTATGAGCACGCTGTTGAATCGCATTCCGTGGCGAACCTGGCAACCGAAGCTGTTTCAGGATTTCGCCAGGTATGACCGCCGCTCATTCATCGCCGATGTGATCGCCGGCCTGACGGTGGGCGTCGTCGCGCTGCCGCTGGCGATGGCGTTCGGGATCGCATCGGGTGTGACCCCGCAGGCGGGCATCTATACGGCCATCGTTGGCGGATTCGTAGTCTCCTTCCTTGGGGGGTCCCGTATTCAAATCGGCGGACCGACGGGAGCGTTCGTGGTGATCGTCGCGGGCATCGTCGCCGCGCACGGTCTGTCCGGCCTGCTGATGGTCACGATGATGGCGGGCGTCATCCTGTTGTTCCTGGCGGTCACCGGCCTCGGCCAGGCAATCAAGTTCATCCCGAGGCCCGTCGTCCTGGGGTTCACCAACGGCATCGCACTACTCATCGCCTCCACCCAGATCAAAGACTTCTTTGGCCTCGGCATCGTTAACCCACCGAGCGAGTTCTTCGCGCGGATGAAACTGTTCGTCGAGTCGATGAACACGTTCCATCCTGCGGCGCTGGCGCTGGGCATCGGCTCGCTGGCGCTGGTGTTGGTGGTGCCGCGGTGGCTGACGCGCGTGCCCGGTTCCATCGTGGCACTCGTCCTTGGGACGGTCGCGGTCGTCGTGTTTCGGCTGCCTGTGGAGACGATCGGCTCCAAGTTCGGAGCAATCCCTGGCGGCCTTCCCCCGATCCACATCCCCACGTTCCGCGTCGACCTGATCCTGCCGCTGCTGCCGGCGGCCATGACGGTCGCGCTGCTGGCTGCGGTGGAGAGTCTGCTCTCAGCCGTCGTCGCCGACTCGATGACGGGCGACCGACATAATTCGAGCGCCGAGCTCATGGCGCAGGGTGTGGCCAACCTCCTCGCACCGCTTGTGGGTGGGATTCCCGTCACGGGAGCAATTGCTCGCACGGCGACGAACTTCCGGTCGGGGGCCCGCTCGCCGGTCGCCGGTCTGGTACATGCGGCGACGTTACTGGCCATGGTGCTCTTGTTGGCGCCGCTCGCCACGTTTGTGCCGCTGGCGACGCTTGCGGCCGTGCTGTTCGTCGTGGCCTACAACATGGGCGAGTGGCGTGGGATTGCCGGGATCTGGCGTCTCGACTGGGCCGACAAGTCGGTCTGGATGATCACGTTCGCGCTTACCGTCATGGCCGATCTGACCATCGCCGTAGAAGTGGGCATGGCGCTGGCCGCGCTGCTCTATATCTACCGGGTCACGGACACAACCAGCATCGCGACCGTCACACCGGAATACATCGAAGATGGCCGTGCGCACGTTTTGCAGGACAAGCACCTCCCGTCGTACGTGACGATCCTGCGCATTCACGGGCCGTTTCTATTCGGGATGACGGACAAACTCGCGGACGCGACGGCCGACCTGTCGGAGTTTGCGCCCATCGTCATCCTCCGGTTGCGGAATATGACGGCGATCGACGCCTCTGGCCTGCATGCGCTGGAAACGCTCAGTGATCGCCTGAAGAAATCCGGGCGCACGTTGATCCTGTGCGGCGCACGCCACCAGCCCGCGCGATTCCTGCACCAAGCCGAACTCATTCAACATGTAGGCGCCCACAACATCGTGCCCCACGTCCAGGCGGCGCTGGCGCGGGCGCAAGAAATCCATTCGCGCTTCTCTCTGG
>JBKJMH010000261.1:0-3660 GCA_046596625.1 Vicinamibacterales bacterium
GTCATTCCGCCCAGCCTGGGTTACGGCGCGAGCGGACAGGGCACGATCCCGGGCAACGCCACGCTCGTCTTCGACGTGCAACTGCTCGCGGTGAACTGACGTGAAGACATACCTGACCATTGCAGGCCTCCTCGGCGTGCTGGCGACGTCAACCGCATGCGGGGGAAGCAAGGGCACTGACACACCGACTACGGACGCGGCCGCTGCAACGACCAGCGGCAGCGCCGACACGACAACTGGAGGCTCCGGCGTGAGTTCGATAACTGCTCTGCAGACCACTGACCTGAAGGAAGGGACCGGTGCGGCTGCGACCGCGGGCCGGCCCGTATCCGTGCACTACACCGGCTGGCTGTATAGCGAGACCGGCACTGACAACAAGGGCACCAAGTTCGACAGCTCGGTCGACCGCGGCCAACCGTTCGAGTTCGGGCTCGGCGCGGGCCAGGTGATCGCGGGCTGGGACCAGGGTGTGGCCGGCATGAAGGTCGGCGGACAGCGCCGACTCGTCATCCCGCCGGCACTCGGGTACGGGAGCCGCGGCGCAGGTGGCGTCATCCCGCCGAATGCCACGCTCGTGTTCGACGTCGAACTGCTCGGGGTGAAGTAGGCGTTCCGCTGCCGCGCTCGCTCGTCGCCCTCCAGCACCGCAACTTCCGGCTGATCTGGGTCGGTCTGCTGCTGTCGTTCTCCGGAACGATGATGCAGAATGCCGCGCTGCTGTGGCATGTGTCGCTGCTGGTGTCGCCCGATCGCAAGGCGATTGCGCTTGGGCTGGTCGGGCTGGTGCGCATCGTGCCGATCATCGTCTTTTCGATGGTCAGCGGCGTCGTGGCCGACGCCCTGGACCGGCGCCGTGTCCTGTTCGTCACGCAGTCGCTGTCCGGCCTGGTGGCGCTGTCACTGGCGCTATACACATACCGCGGCGGCACCGCGGTGTGGCCTATCTACGCGCTGTCGGCCATTGGCGCTGCAGTCAGTTCGTTCGACCTGCCGGCACGGGCGGCCCTCGTGCCGACGCTGGTGCCGCGAGAGCACCTGTCGAACGCCATCACGCTGAACACCATCATGTTCCAGACGGCGTCGGTGGTGGGACCGGCCGCCGCCGGTCTCGTCATCGCCGCCAGCGGTGTGGCGTCCGCCTACTTCTACAACGCCCTGTCGTTCGGCTTCGTCATCGTCGCTTTGCTCATGATGCGCGACCTGCCGGTGGCCGCCGCACCGGTGGCGGGCGAGACGAACGGGTTATCGTGGGCCGCCGCGAGGGAAGGGCTGCAGTTCGTCTTCAGGGCGCCACTGATTCGTTCGACCATGCTGCTCGACTTCTTTGCGACGTTCTTTGCCTCAGCCACGGCGCTGCTGCCGATCTTCGCGCAGGACATCCTGATGGTCGGAGCACGCGGCTACGGCTGGCTGTTCGCGGCTCCAGCGATCGGCTCGTTCCTCACCAGCGTCGTGATGGTGCCGACGATGGAGAAGATCAGCCGGCGCGGTTCGGCAATCATCTGGTCGGTGGTGGGACACGGCCTTGCCACCATCGTGTTCGGCTTCTCCCGGCACTTCTGGCTCACCTTTGCGTGCCTGGCGCTGGTTGGGGCGACGGACACGGTGAGTACGGTGCTGCGGAACGTCATCCGTCAACTGGAGACGCCCGACCGCCTGCGTGGACGTATGACCGGTATCAATATGGTGTTCTTCACCGGCGGACCGCAGCTCGGTGAACTCGAGGCCGGGGCCGTGGCCAACTCGTTCGGTGCGCCGTTCTCCGTGATTACCGGCGGCATCGGCTGCCTGCTCGCCACCGGCTGGGTGGCACTCACAACCCCAGGGCTCCGCCGCTACAGGCACGAGACCACCGCCGCTTCACCGCCATGACGACCACACGGGTGGTTGTCGGGCTCATCTCCGATACCCACGGTCAGTTCAGGCCGCAGCTGTCCGCGGCATTTGCCGGAGTCGATCTCATCGTCCACGCCGGCGACGTCGGCGGTCCATCAGTGCTGGCCGCCTTGCGCGCCATCGCGCCAGTGAACGCGGTCTCCGGCAACGTCGACGACCGGCACGACCCGAACCTGCCGCGCGCCCTGTCGCTGCCGGTTGGCGCACTGACGCTGCACGTGAGCCACGGCGACGAACTCGGCAGCCCGAAGCCCGACCTGTTGCTCGCGCACTACGCCGCCGACATCATTGTGTTCGGCCACACCCACTGCGCGCTGATGGTCCGGTCCGGCGATGGCCGGCTGGTGGTGAACCCGGGGGCGGCAGGCCCACGCCGGTTCAACGTGGAGCCGAGCGTCGCCATCCTCACGGTGGACGGCCGCGAGGCACACGTCGAGTTCATCCCGCTCGTGCGACCATAACAGCCATGAGATCAGCCGCTGCTGCCTTCGCCGTGCTCGTCTGCGCCGCCTCCACCGTGTCGGCACAACAAGCCACCGACCCGACCGCCGCGCTGCTCCAGGAGATCATCAGGCTCGACACCAGCAATCCGCCCGGTCACGAAGGGCAGCTCGATGAGCTGCTCGCGTTGAAATTGCGGCCCCTCGGCTTCGAGGTGACCATCGTTCCGACGCCGGAAGCGGGGAAGTCGCACATGATTGCCCGCCTCAAGGGCGACGGCAGCAAGCGGCCCGTGCTTCTGGCGGCGCATGCCGACGTGGTCGGTGTGGAGCGCGAGAAGTGGACGGTCGATCCATTCGCCGGCGTCATCAGGAACGGCGATGTCTACGGCCGCGGTGCCATCGACTTCAAGGGCGGCCTGGCGGTCTTTGCCAGAGCGGTCATGCAGCTGGCTGAACGCAAGGTGCCGCTGGCGCGTGATGTCATCTTCCTCGTCGAGGCGGACGAGGAAGCCGCGCAGTACAACACGTCGTGGCTGGCCCAGACGCACTGGGCGCAGATGGACGCCGAATTCGCGTTGAATGAAGGCGGCTGGATCATCGCCAGCAATGATCGCAAAGTGCAGTACGTCAGCATCTCGACCGCGGACAAGTCGTCGGTCGGCGTGATGGTGTCGGCGACCGGCACCTCCACGCACTCGTCGATGCCGCGACCCGACAACGCCATCTTCGCGCTGTCGCGCGCGCTGGCGAAGCTCTCCACCTTCGATTTCCCGGTTCAGCTGACCGAGGCCAACCGCAAGTTTCTGGCAGTACTGGCGCGCACGTCGCCGCAGCCGCTCGCTGGTCACTACCAGACGTTGCTGACCAGCAGCGATCCGGTGGCGCTGGCCACAGCAGACCGCGAAGTCAGCAAGGATCCGCTGATGCACGCGATCATTCGCAATACGATCGCGCCGGTCATCATCGACGGCGGCTTCCGCAGCAATGTCATTCCGGGTTCGGCGGAAGCCACCATCAACGTCCGAGTCATTCCAGGTACCGACCCGACGGACATCGTCAGCACCTTCCAGAAGGTGATCAACGACCCGGCCATTACTGTCCGCCTGTCGAACCCGAATGCCGGGCCGTCGCGCGTCACGCCGTCGCCTGAAGACAACCCGCTCTACCGCGCGCTCGAGAAACACGCCCGGGCGACGTTCCCCGGAGCCGAGGTGACCCCCTACCTGTTCCAGGCCGGCACTGACGCTGGCGCGTGGCGCAGCCGCGGCGTTCCGGTCTACGGCATCTATCCGTACCCGATTACCGCGGATGAACTGACCCG
>JBKJMH010000287.1:0-2924 GCA_046596625.1 Vicinamibacterales bacterium
TGTGGGTCTCGCTCGTGGCGGTCGCTGCGCTCTACGTGCCGCGGCTGGCGGGGTTGTTCCCGCTTGGGAACGACATCCCGTCGCCCGAGGCGGCCCCGAACTTTCCGAGACGAGCCGACGACTGGACCATCTACCACGACAACGCGCTGTCGGTGTTGAACGACGGCCTGTCCATGCCGTCGGTCCGGCGCGCCTACTCACGCCCGGCCGGCTTCGGCTACTCGTACTTCATCGCGTTCGTATACCGCGTCGGTGGCGTGCGCTCCGAGGTCGTGTACTTCCTGCAGGGCGTGCTGCTCGTAGCCAGCATCGTCGGCTTCTACCTGGCCGCGCGCCCCGAACTCTCCCCACTGGCCGCCTCGTCGATCGTGCTGCTCACGGGTGGGTTCCTGTACATGGACCTGTTCCGCACGCTCACCTTCAGGCTGCTGTCGGAGAACCTGCTGCTGCCGCTCACCGCAGGTGTGCTGCTGCTGGGGCGCCGCCTGCTGCGCACGGCCGACGGGCTCAGTGCCTCGGCCATGGGAATGCTCTGTGGCCTGTGCTTCCTGATCCGGCCAAACACCGGCCTCTACGGTCCGGTGGTTGCCCTGGTGGTGCTGTGTGCGCCGTCACGCCTGCCGGCCACCCGTCGGCTGAAGGCGGCCGCGCTCCTGCTCGTGGTCTGGGCCGCCCTGTGCCTGCTGCTGGTGGCGCGTAACTACGCGGTGACTGGCTCGCTGGCATTGGCCGTCGTGCCACGGACCAGCGACATGTACGTACCGGGCGTGAACTCGGTCCACGGCACGCGCACATCCGGCGCGCGCACGGCCGAGTTCGTGACCGGCTACGCGCGCCGCATCGCCTACGTGGCGGGAGTGCCACAGTTCCTCGAGCCGACCTACCGCATCCGTCCGCACTGGATGGCGATCTGGGCCGGCACACTGCTCTACCTGGCCACGCTGTGGCGCCGTACCGTCAGCGCCTGGGAGTGGATGCTGCTTGGCCTCTGGGCCGCGTACTTCGCGCCGATCCTGGTTATCGGCAGCGTGTCGAACTACGCGACGCGGATGGTGGCGCCTGGAGTACCGCTGGCGCTGCTGCTGGCGGTGAAGGGGACGGACGTGCTGCTGACGCAGCGCCGCGCTGCCGTCGTGGACGGACCAGCGCAACGCCGCGTCACCGGCGGGTGAGTTAGTTCGGGTCAGTTCGTCGCGAAGCAGTAGAGCAGCCCGGCTCCACCCGTGGCCACGAGGTTCGGCTGGCCGCAGCCGCGGCTGGCATGCGTCGAGTTCCACGAGCCGTTGCCACCACCCTGCTTGTCCGAGTGCCCGAGCTGCACGGACCCGGTCACCGCGCTGCTCGTGTAGTTGCTGCAGGTGTGGTCTGCCGCGTCGGTGTACGCACGGCCGTCGGCCGTCGACCCCGTGAGGATGTCGTGCTGATTCGGCGTGTCACCGACGCCGTTCACCACGGTGTTCTTCTCCGTCCGCGCCAGCTGCTTGCCGAGCGCGTTGCCGATGCGCGCCTGCTCCAGCGTGTCGCCGTGAAGCTCGGCCAGATTCTGCGCCACCCGCTGCCCGGCGGCGTTGAACCACGGACCGCTGCCGATGCGGTCGCGCGCACTCACCGCGTTCGCCCCCTGCGTGCTGAGGTAGGCGTGCCAGGTAACCCCGCCGCGGCCCGCCGCCGACGCCAGTGCCTGACAGTGCGCGTCCGCTCCGGTCAGCCCGCCGAGATTCGCTCCGTCGCCCTTGCCTGCACTCGTGATGAAGAACGACATCGGCTGCGGCGGTGCCTGCTGCGCATCTGCCGGTTCGGTCAGCATCATCACGATGCCCACGGCCGGGATGGCCACCGTCAACGCCCCGATCACACGAAAAATTTTCATAAAGACTCCTCCAGTGCGGCAGATTGTAGCCTGCGAGGCCCCCATCTGCACGGGGGATTGCCAACCGGCCGCTGGCCGTGCACCATTCAGCCGGTGCGCCGTGGGCGCCAGACGCACGACTACGTATCCGACACACGAATCGAGGCACATGATGAAGAAGAATTCGGCCCTGAAGACGACGCTGCTCGCGGTGGGGGCGGTGGGATGCGTGGCAGCGGGCATGGCGGCCCAGGCCGCGCGCGTGAACCCGACCGACCCGCAACCGACCTGCAGCATGTGCCCGGGCACCTACATCCCACGCGAGGAACTCGACGCCTACACGAAGAAAGCGATCGCCGAACGGCTCGTCGACCAGCAGGTGCGCGATATCGAGATCGGCAAGGCCCACGTCGGCATCGGCATGGTGTATCGCACCAGGCTCGATCGGCCAGAGCCGAACGCCGTCGCCGAGCACGACCAGGTGAGCGAGGTCTACCACATCATCGACGGCACTGCCACGCTCGAGCTCGGACCCGACATCATCGATCGGCAGCGCCGACCGGCAACGCTGCGCACAGTCGTCGAATTCAACGGCCCCGGCAACAACGGCGCGGCAATCCGCAACGGCATCGCCTACAACCTCAAGCCGGGCGACGTCGTGGTGATTCCAGCCGGCACCGGACATTCATTCACGAAGATCGACGACCACATCAACTACCTGATGGTGCGCATCGACCCCGACAAGCTGACGCCGCTGCGCGACGAGGCGAAGTCCAGGGCCTACCTCGCGGCTCCGGCACCGCGCTAAGGGTCAATCTGGTGTTCGGATTACCAGTACGTAGCCGCGCACCTTCAGGTGCGCTGCGTAAGGCCGACCTGAAGGTCGGCAGCTACGTACTGCCGACATGTTGTAGCTGCGCACCTTTAGGTGCGCGACAAGGCCGACCTGAAGGTCGGCAGCTACGTACTGCCGACCTGTTGTAGCTGCGCACCTTTAGGTGCGCGACAAGGCCGACCTGAGGTCGGCAGCTACTTACTGTCCCACGCGCTAGGCGGGATCGATCGACTTCGAAAA
>JBKJMH010000392.1:0-14354 GCA_046596625.1 Vicinamibacterales bacterium
ACGACCGGAAAGTTGTTGTACCGAATGTCGCTGAACGCGAGGTTCACGCCGGGCAGCAGGAACGCATCGCGGTCCCAGCCGGACGACCCGTAGACCTTCAACTGGATCTTGCGGACCGGCTCCTGCTTGCCGATAGCCGTCGCTGTGGCGCGGCTGATCGAGATGACCTGGCCGCCCGTGTCGACCACGAAGTTCGCCTCGTGCGTGCCGTCGACGGTGCCGCGCACGGTGGCGAGGCGGTGCAGGCGCAGCGGCAGCTCGAAGTCGCCCTTCTCCGGCGGGATGCGCTTGCCGAAGGTGATCTTCTTCAGCTTGTAGTCGATGATCATCGAGAACCCGAGCGCCAGCGGCGACAGGCTCTCCATCTCGCGCGTCGGAATGTCGCGCAGCGGCGGATCCTTGATCAGGCACGGCACGTTGCGCAGCTTCAGCGTCCCGAGTTCCAGGGTATTGATGCGGGCAAGCTGCAGACCTCGCAGGCCGACGTCGCCGACGCCGGCGCTGAGCGTGTAGGTGATCGGCGTCACACCGAGGCGCTGCGCCGTGGGACGCGACAGCACGGTGTTCTCGGCGCCGGTATCGACCACGAAGTCCTGGAACGAGCCGTCGTTCACCTTGGCGCGCACGATGACCTTGTCGTTCACCGTGCGGAAGTCGATGGTGTAGAGCTCGTCATCGGAGCCCGGCTCGAGTTCGAACGGCACGCGTTGCCCGAACGAGCGCAGGAACTTGATCTCCGATCGCGACCAGTCGGCTTTCTCGCTGTGGTCCTTGTTCGGCAGCAGGTTCACGTAGTTGCTGTAGGCACCGGCCGCTTCCTCGTACTTGTGCATCCGCTCGTAGATGCTGCCGACGGTGTGATGAATTTCGAGGTCGCGCGGGGCGGTGCGAAGGGCGCGCTGAGCCTCGTCCATGGCCAGTTGCAGCTGGCTCTGGGCGGCGTAGGCACGTGCCAGGCCGTGATGGCCGCGGGTGAGGTCTGGCTCGATCGCCAGGGCGTCCTTGTAGCCGGCTTCGGCTTCCTCGAACAGCCCCGCAGTCCACAGCGCGTCGGCGTGGAGCGCAATGGCATCGGGCGACTTCGGCGAGGCCGCCACCAGCTTGTCGGCCTCGGCCCGGGCCAGCTCGAACTCCGCCACGCGCAGCGCCGCCTGGATGACGCCGGAGCGCGCTGTGCGCACCTGATCGGGCGAGGCCAGCACGAGCGCCCGCTTGAAGGCGTCGAGCGATTCCTGGTATCGCCCTTCGGCGAGAAACTCGTTTCCGAGCTGCAGCTGGATTTCAGCCGACTGCGACTGCGGCGTCACCTCCGCATGGATGACGAAGGACGCCGTCACGATCACTGCCGCCATGGCGGCGACGCGGAACCCTCGACCGAACATCAAGATCCTCCCGACCAACCAGAAACGTGAGCAAGGATGACCGAACCGACGCCTTAGTTCAAGAACGGCGCCGCTGAAAAGCACGGATATTCGACGGGGCGGACGGACGCGAGGTTACGCGATGCGAAAGGAACGGCCGATTCTCGAAATTCAGCGGGTGTAGCGCTCGATCGGGACACCGTCGTACATCTGGTCGACGCGGAGGATCTGGGCGTCGCGGCTGTAGGTGCCGAGTTCGTAGTCCTCGCTCATGATGAGCGCCTTGATCGGCTTGGTGGGACAGACCTCGGCACAGAGCCCGCAGAAGCTGCAGCGTGAGAGGTTGAAGTCGAAGTAGTCGAGCACCTTGATCTTGAGTCCGGGCTCGCGATGCCCGCCGAGCGCGATCAGGTCGTCGGGGCACACCTTCGCGCACTGGTCGCAGACGATGCAGGTCTGGGCGCCGGTGCCGGGTTCAACCTGAAGTCGCAGCACGCCGCGAAAGCGCGGCGCGGTGGGGCGCCGCTCCGCCGGGTACTGAAAGGTGACCGCCGGCTGCGGCGTGTACTTCAGCGTAATCCACATCCCCTTCAGCAGGTCGATGAGGAAGAAGCGCTCGAGCAGCCGGATGACGGCCCGCATCACCCGCGCTCCCGCGTCGGCAGCGCACGCGCCAGTTCGGATCCGCCGGCGGCGCCGACGAGCGTCGGTTCCGAGTCGCCCGACAGGATGACGCGCTCGCGGCGCAGCACGGTCCCTTCCTTCCGGATCTTGTCCTGCAGCCGCATCAGCCCGTACAGCAGCGCCTCTGGACGCGGCGGGCAGCCGGAGACGTAGACATCCACCGGCACCACCTTGTCCACCCCCTGCAGCACGCTGTAGGTGGGGAACGGACCGCCGGCGTTCGAGCAGCTGCCCATCGAGATCACCCACTTCGGTTCCGGCATCTGGTCGTAGAGGCGGCGCAGCACGGGAGCCATCTTCTTGGTCACGGTGCCGGCCACGATCATCAGGTCGGACTGCCGCGGTGAGGCGCGGAACACTTCGGCGCCGAAACGGGCAATGTCATAGCGCGACGCCGAGGCTGCCATCATCTCGATGGCACAGCAGGCCAGGCCGAATCCCATCGGCCAGATCGACGACTCACGCGCCCAGGTGAGGACGCGGTCCACGGTCGTCGTGATGATGTTGTCGTCGAAGCGATGCTCGATGAGTCGCATGGGGCCTCGCGAAGGGTCAGCCGAGCTGGTCGTCGAAGTAGTCGCGGTTCTTCCCGATGTAAGCGGTCCAGGCGTCCGGCGTCTCCTCGAGCGGAAAGATCGCCGCGACGGGACAGGCTGGGACGCAGGCGCCGCAGTCGATGCACTCGTCGGGATGAATGTAGAGCATGTCGGCCGTGGCGAACGTCGGTTCGTCCTTGCGGGGATGAATGCAGTCGACCGGGCACACGTCCACGCAGGCCGTGTCCTTGATGTTCACGCAGGGCTCGCAGATGATGTAGGCCATTTCTCTGTAAATTCTTAACAGCGCTGGACTTCTCAACTGTATCCACCCCCTTGGAGAGGTGTCAATGCGCGCGCCGGAGCCGGCGGCGGCGGCCGCGCGGTTC
This sequence comes from Vicinamibacterales bacterium, assembly GCA_046596625.1. GTDB lineage: Bacteria > Acidobacteriota > Vicinamibacteria > Vicinamibacterales > CAVVIG01 > CAVVIG01. The sequence goes on from JBKJMH010000392.1 coordinate 2,971, forward strand.
CAGCCGGCCGTGGCGCGCGACCGCTCTATAATCCGGAACACCCGTGGGCAAGCATCGAATTCGGTCGCTCGTGCGCGTGCTGTTGCTGACGCTGACCACCCTGTGCACACCACATGCGGCGGGCGCGCAGGGGTTGCCGTCTGACCCGCTGGTCTTCGGCGACGGACGCATCGTCGTGAGCGGCGACGTGTCGATGACGGTCAGCTGTTCGCACGCCCCCGGGGCCGCCGCGTGCACCGAGGACACGGGCTTCTTCAACTTCTCCGACTACAACGACTCGACGCTGCGGATGCTGCGCGCCGGACTGAGCACCTCGGTGCGCCTCGGGCGCAAGCTCACCGCGCTCGGCGATCTGCGCCTGCAGAACGCGCAGGTGCCGCGCCCGTACGGCTTCTACCTGCGGTTCCGACCATTCGAGCAACGCGATGTCGACATCCAGGCCGGACGCATTCCTTCGACGTTCGGTGCCTTTGCCCGACGCGCCTACAGCACCGACAATCCGCTCATCGGATATCCGCTCGCCTACCAGTACCTCACGTCGCTGCGCGACGACGCGCTGCCCGCGACGGTCGACGACCTGTTCCGTATGCGCGGCCGCGGCTGGCTCTCGAGTTTCCCGTTGGGCGACCAGACGCCGGAAGCGGGCATGCCGCTGGCCAACGCCTTTAAATTCGACACCGGCATCCAGGCCCACGGCTCGGCCGGCATCGTGGAGGCGGCCGCATCGGTTACCGTCGGGTCCCTCTCGCACCCGATCTTTCATGAGAACAACGGCGGCAAGCAGTTCGCGGCACGCGTCAGCGTCAAGCCCGTGGCCGGACTCGTGGCCGGCGTCTCGGCGTCGCGCGCCCCCTACGTCACCTCGGGCTCCGCGGCAGCGGCACGCGCGTCGGCGCGCGACTTCGTCCAGACCGCATTCGGGGCCGACCTCGAGTACTCGCGCAATCACTACCTGCTGCGTTTCGAGGCGCTCGCCGCCGCCTACGACCTCGCCACCATCGAGCCCCGTCTCCGTGCGCTGGCCACGATGGTGGAGGGGCGCTACAAGCTCACGCCGCGCATCCATGCCGCCGCTCGCATCGATCACCTCGGCTTCAACACGATCACCAGCCCGACGCGCACCGCCGCGTGGGAGGCGCCGGTGACCCGGTGGGAAGTAGGCGGCGGCTACGCGCTGCAGCGCAACGCCAACCTGCGCGTCTCGGTGCAGCACAATCAGCGCGACGGAGGCCGCGTGCGCCGCATGACCGCGCTATCGGCCCAACTGCTCTATTGGTTCTGAGATGCGGACACCCATCGCGATCCTCATCGCCCTGTTCGCCGCGCTGACCGGGTTCACGCGCGCCGGTGCTCCCGTCGCCTCAGCCGCTCGCAACGGTGCGATTGCCGGACGCGTCGAACTGCGGCGCCCTCCGGCCGCACCCGGACGTCGTCCGGGCGTGTCGGACCTCGGCACACCAGCCATGCAGCCGACAGCCGAACGGCAGATGTCGGTGGTCTACCTCGAGTCGGCGCCGCGCGGCGCCTTCGACCAGAACGAACCCGACCGCGCGGTGATGGACCAGCGCAACGAAACCTTCGTGCCGCACGTGCTGGCGGTGACGACAGGAACGACGGTCGACTTCCCGAACAGCGACCGCATCTACCACAACGTCTTCTCGCTCTCGAAGACCCGCTCGTTCGACCTCGGGCGCTACCCTGTCGGCCGCTCCAAGTCGGTCCGATTCGACCGCCCCGGCATCGTCCGCGTCTTCTGCGACATCCACTCGCACATGAGCGCGTTCATCCTGGTCTTCGGGCACCCCTTCTACTCGGTGACCGATGCCGCTGGCCGCTACCGGATCGACAACGTCCCTCCGGGTACCTACACGCTGGTGGCCTGGAACGAGGGCGTGGCCAGCGAATCGCGGTCGGTGAACGTCCCGGACGGCACCTCGGCGGAAGTGGACTTCAGCCTGAAATGACGTGGCTGTCGTCGCTGCGCAGCCGCATCTTCCTGGCGAGCGCACTGCTCACCGTCCTGTCGATCGGTGTCGCCATCTACCTGGTCAGCGCCCGGGTGCGGCGCGAAGCCGAGAATTCACTGCAGCGCGAGATCACCGCCACGGCCACGCTGGTGGATCAGTTCCGGACCACCCGCACCCAGAGCTTCACGCAGATGGCGCGCCTCATCGCCGATACGCCGAAGCTGAAGGCCGCGGTGGACACCAACGATCCGCCAACGGTGCAGGACACGGCGGACGACTATCAGGAGCAGCTCGGCTCGAGCGTGCTGCTGATTACCAACCGGTCCGGCGCGGTGCTGGCCACGGTCGGCGCCTCGATGCGCACGGCCAACGTGGTGGCGGCGCAGCCGGCCGTGAAAGCGGCGATCGCGGGACACGAGGCAGTGAGCCTGCTGCCGCAGCCGGACGGCATCCTCCACCTTGTCACGGTGCCAATGTCGGTTGGCATTGCGCAGCCCGATATCCTGGGCACCCTCAGCGTCGGCTTCCTGCTCGACGACGACTTCGCGTCGCAACTGAAGCAGTTGACCGGCAGCGACATCGCGTTCGGCATGGCCGGACAGGTGCTGTCCACCACGCTGCCGCGCGAGGAGCGCCAGGCGCTGTCGGGCCTGCTGCGACAGGAGGGCACGGTCGCCAACATCGCGCTGCGCGGCGAGGAGTTCGCGGTGCGCCCGATGCGCCTGCTGCAGGCCGAGGCATTTCCCGACGGCGGCGGCCCGGTGGCGCTCATCCTCAGGTCGCGCACCGAGCAGTTCCGCTTCCTCAACGAGATCCACACCGAACTCGGGGTGACGGCGGTGGTGGCGGTGCTGCTGGCGACGCTCCTGAGCTTTGCGGTGGCGCGGACGATTACGCGGCCACTCGCCGCCATCACCGACGTGATGCGCGACGTCGCCGCCACGGGCGACCTGACACGGAAGATCGTCCTGCGGTCCAATAACCGGTGGGACGACGAGGACGCGCAGTTGCTCGCCGCCACCTTCAACACGCTGACCGACTCGGTCTCTCGTGCGCAGCGCGAGATGGCGCAGCGCGAACGGCTGTCGTCGCTCGGACGGCTGTCGACCGTCATCGCGCACGAGGTGCGCAATCCGCTGATGATCATCAAGGCGGCGTTGCACACGCTGCGCAAGCCCGCGGTCACGCCCGGCGACGTCCGGGAGGTCGTCAGCGACATCGACGGCGAGGTGATTCGCCTGAACCGCGTCGTGAACGACGTCCTCGACTTCGCACGGCCGATTACGTTCGAGCTGGCTGACGCCGATATCAACGCACTGTGCCGCGAGTCGGCGGCGGCCGCCGAGGCGACGCCTGGCGTCGCGGTCGCGCTGGAGCTCGATCCGTCGGTCGGTGCGGTCGTGACCGACGCCGAGCGGCTCAGGGCCGCGCTGGTCAACGTCATCGTCAACGCGCGTCATGCGGTGGATGGGCAAGCGACGCAGCGCGTGACGCTGACCACACGGCAGGGAAGCGACGCGGTTATGATCACCGTTGCCGACACCGGCGCTGGCATCGAGCGGGCCGACCTGCCTCGCATCTTCGACCCCTATTTCACCACGAAGCGGGGCGGGACGGGATTGGGACTGCCGCTGACCCGGAACATCGTCGAGGGGCTCGGCGGCACGATCGCCGTCGCCAGCGAACCGGGGCGCGGGACGGCGATTCGCTTCTCGCTGCCGCTCCGCTCCGCGCCGCCCATCACCGACAGCAGCAAGGACAGGTCCCTCGCCCGATGACGACACCGCGCGGCACCATTCTTCTCGTCGACGACGAGGAGAAGATCCTCAAGGCACTCGGACGCGCGCTGCGCGACGCCGGCCACGCGGTGGTCGAGACGACGAGTCCGCGCGAGGCGCAGCGGCTGCTAGCCGAGCGGTCGTTCGACCTGCTGGTGGTCGACAACGTCATGCCGCAGCTGAGCGGCCTCGACCTGATCCGGGAATACACCACCTCGACGCCTGAAAACGAGCGCTCGCAGATCCTGATGATGACCGCGCACGCCACCGTCGAGAGCGCCATCGAGGCGATGAAGCTTGGCGCCCTCGACTACCTGCAGAAGCCGTTCGAGATCGACGAGCTGCTGGTCGTGGCGCGGCGGGCGCTCGAACATCAGCGTCTCACCAGCGAGTACCGCTACCTGCGCACCGAGCGCGACGAGCAGTTCGGCAACTACGGCATCATCGGCCGCAGCCGGCCGATGCAGGAGATCATCGATCGCGCCGAGCGCGTGGCGCAGACCAAGAGCACGGTGCTCATCACCGGCGAGACCGGCACCGGCAAGGAGCTGGTGGCACGTGCCATTCACAACCGCAGCGCGCAACGCGACATGCCGCTGATCAAGGTGAACTGCGCGGCGATTCCGGAAACACTGCTCGAGTCGGAGCTTTTCGGGCACGTGCGCGGCGCGTTCACCGGTGCGGTGACGTCGAAGAGGGGCAAATTCGCGCTGGCCGACGGCGGCAGCATCTTCCTCGACGAAATCGCGACGATGAGCCCGGCGCTGCAGGCCAAGCTGCTGCGCGTGTTGCAGGAACGCGAGTTCGAGCCGCTCGGCTCCGAACGCACGGAGAAGACCGACGTGCGCGTCATCGCCGCCACCAACCGCGACCTGCGCCAGATGGTGGCCGAGGGCAAATTCCAGGAAGACCTGTTCTACCGGTTGAACGTCATCCCGATCGAGCTGCCACCGCTGCGTGAGCGGCCCGACGACATTCCAGCCCTCGTCGATCACTTCGTCCGCAAGCACTCGCAACGGACCGGGCGCCGCATCGATCGCATCGACGACGGCGTGGTGCAGGCCCTGCAGCAGTACTCGTGGCCGGGCAACGTGCGCGAACTGGAGAACACTATCGAACGCGCGGTGGTGCTGACGCCCGCCACGGTCATCACGGCTGACTCGATCTCCACGCTCAGTGTCGGGGTGTCGCAGGCGCCGGGATTGCCGTCGCTGCGGCTGCGCCAGAATATCGAGTGGGTGGAGAAGGAAACCATTCGCCGCGCGCTCGAGAGCGCGAAGGGCGTGAAGAAGGATGCCGCCGAACTGATGGGCATCAGCCAGCGCGCGCTGTCGTACTATCTAGCCAAGTACAGGATTGACTGATGCAGAACCGACTCCTCGCGTGTGCCGGCGCCGTCGCGCTGCTGGCGTCCTGCGGCGGCAGCGACTCGAGCGGCGGCACGACGCCCTCGCCGACGCCCGCTGCCACCATCACCATCGCCGGCGGTAGCGTCAGCCCGAAGACCGTGACCGTGCCACGCGGCAGCCAGGTGCAGTTCGTGAACAACGACAACCGGTCGCACCAGATGTCGTCGAACCCGCATCCGGATCACACCGACTGTCCCGAGCTGAACCAGGTGGGCTTCCTCAACGCCGGCCAGAGCCGGCAGACCGGCAACCTGAACACCGCGCGCACCTGCGGCTTTCACGACCACGACCTGCCGAACACCGCCGCGCTGCAGGGGTCGATCATCATTCAGTAGTCGTTGGTCGTTGGTCGTTGGTCGTTGGTCGCGACGACGACGCGACAGCCGCAGTGCTCTGAGCGCCGCTGGCGCTGCGGCGTTCAGAGGCCGACGGTCAGGTTCAGCCTGAGCGTCCGTGGCAGGGCCGGGTGGAAGTGCCGGTCCTCGACGCCGCCCGCCGGCTCTCCCGGCAGGCGCGACACATAGACGTAGTCGATGTCGCTGTCGGCGGCGTTCAGCAGGTTGAGGCCATCGAGCGACAGCCGCAGCTTCGCGGACCAGCGATAGCCGAGTTCCACGTTCACCAGTGTCGTCGGATTCGAGCGGTTGCTGTTGTCTTCCAGCAGCGGACGCGCGCCGAAGTATCGGACGCGTGCGCTCGCGAAGACACGCCGGAGGTTCTCGACGGCCACGCCTCCCGAGACGACGGTCTCGACCGAACCCGGGATGAACGTCCCGCCCGGATCGCGGTCGGTGAAGCGGGCGCGCGACCACGACACATCGGCATCCAGCACCAGCCAGCGCACGGGACGATAGTAGTTCGCGAACTCCACGCCGCTGCGCCGGCTCGGGCGGCCGGACTCGGTCGTGCCAGCGTCGCCGATGAACACCAGTTCCGACGCCAGGCCGAGCGTCCAGACAGACAGGCTCGATTGCAGATGCGGAATCGCCACTGTCCGCACGCCCGCTTCGGCACCGACCGCGCGCGCCAGCGGCGTGACGCGCTCTACGCGGTCACCGGTTGATGGATCGACGACGATGGTGGCGCCGCGGGCATCGTTGCTGTGGAAGCCGCTGCCGGCGTTGCCGTAGAACTCCGTGCCGCGGAAGGGGCCCAGCACCACGCCGGCCTTCGGGCTGACGATGGCGGCGCGCGCGGTGCCGCCGTTCACCGGCTCGGAGATCGCGTCCACGCCGAAGCGGTAGCCGTCGGCGCGCAGTCCCAGCGTCGAGCGCAGCCACGGGTGCCACTCGATGGAGGTCTCGACGAATCCGGCCAGGCTCGACTGGCGGACGCGGTCTTCGCGCACGTTCTCGAGGGTGACGCGCGACGCAGTGTGATCGAGCCGGAGCGACGTGCGGTCGGCGCGCACCTGCGCACCGAACACACTCTGCACCGGCCGCCCACGCCACGAGGCCAGGCGGCGGTGCGTCACGCGGCCTCCGGCCACGACGCGCCGGTCGGCCTGATGGAACTGGTCGCCGTTGATCGGGTCGTCGAGCAGGTACGTGAAGTTCGAGAACAGCGAGAGCCGGTAGCCGATGCCGAACGCCGACACCTTGGTCAGTGCCCGCGCAGTCGCCCGCTGCCACTCGGCCGAGGCGCTGTAGCGCGACGTCGCGCCGCCGTCGCTGGCGTCCAGGGTGCCGAATCGATCCAGCTGCCCCGAGGCCACCGCACGCTCCGGGATCTGGTCGGTTGAATTCCACCGCGCGTCGTAGACCATGCCCGTGAGCGACAGGCCGTTCAGCCTGCCGCCTCGGCTGAATCGCCCGACGGCGTTGATCTTGCGAAAGGCGTCCGGCAGCAGCCACGGGCCATCGTTGTGCTCCACGTCGAGCGCACCGAGCACGGTGCTTCCGTCGCGTTTCACCGAGCCGGCACTGAGCAGGCGCCGGTAGCCGTCGCCGCCGCCGGTCAGCCGCAGCGTGGGGGCATCCAGTTCGGTGGCGTAGTTGATGGTCGCGGCGCCGGCCGTCGCGAAGTCGCCCTGCTCGGCGAAGTAGGGCCCCTTGGAGTACTGCACGCTGGTGATCAGCTCAGGGATGAGGAAGTTCAGGTCCGTGTAACCGTGGCCGTGGGCGTGCGTCGGCATGTTGGCCGGCATGCCCGCGACCGTGGTCGCGAAGTCGGTGCCGTGATCGAGGTTGAAGCCTCGGAGGTAATACTGGTTTGCTTTCCCCTCGCCGCTATGCTGGCTGACGATGAGGCCAGGCACGGTCTCGAGCACTTCGCCGGCGCGCGACATCGGACGCGTGTCGAGCTGCTCGGCGGTGATGGCGCCCTGGCTCGCCGATTGGGCAATCCCTACGAGGTGCTCGGCCGGGTTCTGTGCGTCCGCCAGGTTCACGAACGAGCGTCGCCCAGCCACCGTGACGTCGGCACTCAGCACGTAGCGCAGCACGACGTTGGCGTCGACGCTGCCGCTCGACGGCACGGTGAGTTCACGGCGAACGCTGCCGAAGTTCAGCATCGAGAACGTCGCCTGCACCGTCCCCGCCGCCACATCGTCCAGGCGAAATCGCCCCGCGCCGTCGGTGGTGGTGACGCCCACCTCGGCATCGGCGATGCGCAGTCGGACATCGACCCCTGGCAGCGCACCGCCCGTCTCGTCGGTGACGACACCGGCAATCCGTGCGGACTGCGCGCTGACGATGGACGGGATGCTGAGGAATGCGAAGAGGCAGACGGCGACGGCGCGAAGGATGTGATGGCGGATGAACACGATGCGGTCAGTCTAGGATCGACCTTCGTCGCTGCGCGTGCGGCATGTTGTCGCGCCTCGTCGGCCTGCGGCGTTTTGCCGCAGCACGGATCGTCGAGAACCGCCGCTGGCAGCCTTACACTGGCAATCGCGCATGCACGGTCCGCCTCAACGCTCACGGCACACGCACGCCGGCACCGCGGCAACGCCGTGGTACCTGGAAGCCACCACTCTTGCCGCCGTGCCGTGGCTGGCCCGACTGCGCTGGGCGCGCGGCGTTGTGGATGCGGTCGTCGTGCTGGTGGCGATGGTCCAGCCGACGCTCGACTTCCCGCTGAGCCACCTCGCCCCGTTGCTCGCGGCCACGGGCGCTGTGAATGTCGCTACCGCCGTGCAGTTATCGCGGCGGCGCAAGCCGCACCCGCTGCTCTCCACACTCGACCTGTTGCTGCAACCGTTCCTGCTGACGGAGCTGCTCGAGTTGACGGGCGGACCGTTCAATCCCTTCGCGGTCGTGTATGTGGTGCCGATAGCGCTGGCGGCGCTTACGCTGGGCGCGGCGCGGGGTGTAGCGGTCACACTCGCCAGTGTCGGCGGCTACACGCTGCTCGCCTACTGGCACCTGACGGAGCAGGTGCCAGGACACCACCGCCTGAACGACTTCCCCACCCACCTGTTCACGTTGTGGCTCTCGGTCGCCCTGATCGCCGAACTGGCCGCGTTCTTCCTCGTGCAGGCGTCGAACGCGCTGGCACGCCGCGAGGAGCAACTGGCAGCGATGCGTCAGCAGGCCGCTCGCGCCGAGCGGCTGGTATCGCTCACGACGCTCGCCGCCGGCGCCGCCCACGAACTCTCGACGCCACTCGGGACCATTGCCCTGGCCGCTCGGGAACTCGAGCACGCGGCGGCGGCGCGCGGCACGGTGCCCGACCTCGCGGACGATGCGCGCCTGATTCGAACGGAAGTCGACCGGTGTCGTGCCATCCTCGACCAGATGAGCGGACGGGCAGGCGGCAGCACGGTCGATGAGCCTGAGCCCGTTACGATCGATGCCCTCATGGCCGACGTGTTGGCGCGGCTGGCGGCCGACGGCGCGGCGCGGGTCCACCTCGAGCTGCCGGCCGCCTTGCCGCCGCTGGTACTGCCGCGAAGTGGACTGACGCAGGCGGTCCTCTCTCTGGTGACCAACGCGCTCGACGCCACGTCGACCGGGCCCTACTCCGCGGTGGTCGTGCGCGTGGCGGCAGCGGGCGACGAGGTCACCTTTGCAATCGTCGATCAGGGCTCTGGCATGTCGGCGGATCTGCTGTCGCGAGCCGGCGAGCCATTCTTCACGACGAAAGATGCGGGGAGGGGCCTCGGGCTGGGGCTGTTCCTCGCGCGTGTCTTCGCTGAGCGCCTCGGCGGCCGGCTGGTGCTCGAATCGGGCGAGGGGACGACGGCCACACTGGTCCTGCCGACGCGTGTCGGGGAGGCGCGCGTGTCATGACGACGCCGCAGTTGACGGCCGAGCCCCGCACACTGCTCGTCGTCGACGATGACGAGCCGTTCCGCACAAGGCTCGTGCGTGCCTTGCTCGCGAGGGGATTTGCCGCCACGGGAGCCGCCGATTACGACGAGGCCCTCGCGCTGGCGCGCCAGGACACACCCGAGTGCGCGCTCGTCGACCTGAAGCTGCCCGGGCAGTCCGGACTCGACGTGGTGCGCGACCTGAAAGCGCTCGACTCCACGACGCGGGTGGTGGTGTTGACCGGCTACGGCAGCATCGCAACCGCGGTTCGGAGCGTGAAACTCGGCGCTGACGCCTATCTCACGAAACCCGTGGATGCCGATCAGATCATGGCGGCGTTCGGAGAGCCCGCCGCCGCGGACGACGTGGCCGGACCGGCCGTGCAGTCGCTGGCACGCGTCGAGTGGGAACACATCCAGCGCGTGCTGGCCGACTGCGACGGCAACATCTCGCAGGCGTCGCGCCTGCTTGGCATTCACCGCCGCTCGTTGCAGCGGAAGCTGCTGAAGAACCCCGTGCGCGAGACCAGTTCAGACTTCTGAACTCTGATCTCTCACTGCGTCCCGCCGCTGGCTGGCCAGCCCCACGGCTTTGAGAATGCTGAAATACAGGTAGCCCGGGTCGATCTCGCCGCGCTTCATCGAGAAACGGGCGGAGTTCTGGATGTGGTGATGGTTGTTGTGCAGCGCTTCACCAGCGGTCAGCAGCGACCAGTGCGGACCGGGCAGGTTTTTCGATGCGTCAGGCGTCTCGAAGTTGCGATAGCCCCAGTAGTGACCAAGTCCGTTGATCACGCCCGCCGCGAACAGCGGAATCCACGCCATCTCGACCAGCCACATCACGAAGCCCGGCGTACCGAACATCCAGAGGTTCAGGACGAGCGTGGTGGTCGGACCAAGCAGCGCCAACCGGCCGTACACGAATTCCAGCGCGTCGTCCGGCGTCCCCTTGCCGTACTGCTCGATGACCGCCGGGTTGTGCGCCGCCTTGTGGTACAGCGCCGTCCCCATGAAGAACACGCGCCAGATGCCGTAGACGATCGGGCTGTGCGGGTCCTGGTCGGTCTCGACATGGGCGTGGTGGCAGCGGTGCACCGCCACCCACTCACGCGTCGGCATGCCGGTGCGGAGCCAGAGCCAGAGACGCCAGAAGTGCGCCACCGGCGCGGCAAAGGAGATGGCGCCGTGCGTCTGGCACCGATGCAGGTACAGCGTGACCGACGTCGTGGTGATGTGCGTGTCGATCAGCGTGATGACGACGTAGGCCCAGACCGGAAGGGTCGGCCACAGCGCGTGCGCGTTGATCCAGGTCGAAAGTCCGAAAAGAGCGTCGAGAAGCATCATGCGTATCTTACGGCAGCGCGGCGAGACGGATCTCGGAACTGGCCGGTGCACCGGTGGTCCAGGCGCGTAACCACCCGGCGCCCGGCACGGGCACCACGACCGGATAGGTGCCGACCTCGCCAGGGCTGGTCGAGCGGATGAAGCGGACGCGGCCGGCCGCATCCGGGCGGCCGATGGCTGCTGCGAGCACGCGGCTTCCCGCGCCGGACTCGTCCCACGTCGCGGCCAGCGCGCCGGCGGCGTCGATCGCCAGTTGCGGATGGTTGGCCTGGCCCTGCGTCGGGATGCGCTCGCGCGGTGAGAACGCTTTGCCGTCGCGTGTCGACGCGTGGAACAGCGCCTTCACCGGCCCGCCACGTTCGGTGACCACCGACGGCCAGATCACATGCACGGTCCCCTGGCGGTCAACCACCATCGCAGGACCGTCGTCCGGGCACCCTTCGATCCGCCACTGGTCTTCACTCACCCGCACCGGTGGCGCGAACGTCCTGCCGCCATCACGCGACACCGTGAACGCGATATCGCGCATGTTGTTGGCGTAGACGTGACGCCAGGCGAGGAAGAGGCTGTTTGCCGGACCGGCCGCAATGGCCGTCTTGCAGCAGTAGCAGACGCCGCTGGTGACGGCCTGGGG
>JBKJMH010000255.1:0-25207 GCA_046596625.1 Vicinamibacterales bacterium
GGCAGCGAGCACCGCCGCCGCCACCAGCGGATGCATCAGCCCCGAGCACCCGAGGCCGGCCAGCAGCATCGTCGTGCCCGCCAGGTCGATGACGTGGTCGACGTAGAAGCCGTAGCGCGGCCGCTGCTGCTCGCGAACTCGCGCAAGGGTGCCGTCGAGGCTGTCGCCGAACCAGTTCAGCACCAATGCTGCGACAACCCCCGCTGCCGCCCACGGCGTCAGCTGGAATGCCGCGAACGACAGGCCTGCCAGGGCCATCGCGACCAGGCCGAGGGTGGAGAGGTGGTCGGAGTTGATGGCTCGCGGAAGGCGATGGGCCATCCAGACGAGCAGTTGTTTCTCGAGGCGCGCCGATACGCTCGAGTTATCGCGGATGTGAGCAGCAGTCGCAACGGGTCCCATGGTGAATGCCTCCACCAGGGAATGCGCAAGCGAGGGCGGGATCGGCTCAACCCCGGCTAGGCGGGGTGGTCCTTCAGCGCCCGTCGCAGGATCTTGCCTACCATGGTCTTGGGCAGGTCGCGCCTGAACTCGACCTTGCCCGGCACCTTGTACGGGGCCAGCCGTTCACGGCAGAACGCGCGCAGTTCGGCCTCGGTCGCCTGCTGTCCCTGGCGAAGCACGACCCAGGCACGAACGGCTTCGCCCCTGGTCTCGTCGGGAACGCCGCTGACCCCAACTTCCGCAACGGCCGGATGCGCAGCCAGGGCTTCTTCCACTTCGCGCGGCCACACCTGATAGCCGCTGGTCTTGATGAGATCCTTCTTGCGGTCGACGATGAAGAGGTAGCCGTCTTCGTCGAGGTAGCCGAGGTCACCCGTGTGCAGCCAGCGGCGCGGGCCGTCGTCGTCGAAATGGTCGCGTAGCGCACCCGCAGTTTCTTCCGGGCGATCCCAGAAGCCCACCATCAATTGCGCACCGGCGAAGCAGATTTCGCCGACGTCGCCGGTGGGCATCTCTTCGCGTCCCTCTTCGCCGTCGTAGATGCGGACGTAGACATCGGGCAGGGGCATGCCGACCGAGCCGAGCTTGTTCGGCCCCTCGACCGGGTTCACGCACAGGGCCATCATCGCCTCGGTCAGCGAGTAGCCCTCGACAATGCGACCGCCGGTAATCGCCTCGAAGCGTGTCTTGGTGTCGGCGAGCAGCGCTGCCGCCCCCGAGAAGCAGATCTTGATCGAGCTGAAGTCGACCTTGCCCGCCTGGACGTCCGGGTGATTGAGGATGCCGACGAACAGGGTGGGGACACCGGTGAGGAACACCGGCTTCTCGCGCTTGATGGTCGCGAGCAGATCCTTGAGGTCGCGCGGATTGGGTATGAGCGCGATCGGGTTACCCGTGACGAACGCCAGCGACTGCACGCCGACGTTGGCGTACACATGAAACATCGGCAGCGGAAGCATGAGCACGCTGTCGCCTTTCGACACCACCGAGGCTGTCCATGCCTCCACCTGCAACCCGGTCAGCACGTAGGCCCCATGCCGCCCGAGCACGCCCTTGGGGGTGCCGGTCGTCCCGCCGCTCATCAGCAGCACCGCGGCATCGTCTTGTGTCAGTGCCGTGCGTGTGAACGGCGTGCGCCGGTGCGTCCGCATCAGCTCGCTGAACACGAAGTCCGAGGGCGCAATGGCGACGCGGTCGCCGTCCTTCGCTTCACGCACAAGCGTGAAGAGGAACTTGAGCAGCGCCGGGAAGTACTCCTTGATGTTGGTGGCGATGACGCGCTTCACCGGCGTGCGCGGGCGCACCGCGCAGACGCGCTCGTAGAACCGCGTCAGGGTGACGACGGTTTCGATGCCGTTGTCGCGCAGCGGCCCTTCGAGTTCGTGCTCGGTGTAGATCGGGTTGAGCGGGGCGACGATGGCGCCGATCTTCCAGGCGCCGAGTTCGGCCACGAAGAACTGTGGACAGTTGGGGAGCAGCAGTCCGACGCGGTCGCCCTTCACGACGCCGAGCGCGGTGAGTGCCGCGGCGAAGATGTCGCTCTCTCGTTCGAGCCTGGCCCAGGACACGCGCGCGCCTTTGAACAGCAGCGCCGATGCCCCCGGACGCGTCCGTGCCTGATCGGACACGAAGTCGAGAATCGTCCGGTTGGGATAGGGCGCGAGCGTGGTGGGGACGCCGCGGTCGTAGTTGCCAAGCCACGGTGTGCGGGACGTCGTCATGCTCGGCCGGGATTATAGCGAAGTCTCGCCAACCTGAGCCGCCCGCGAGCCGGTGGCCGCGATCCGGCGGACCTACGGATGTTTAGCCGGACCAGCCAGCAGCATGGAGAGCAGTGCCTTCTGGACGTGCAGGCGATTCTCGGCCTGGTCGAAGACCACCGACGCCTCCGACTCGAACACGTCAGCTGTCACTTCCTCACCCCGGTGTGCCGGAAGGCAGTGCATGAACACAGCTCCCGGCTTCGCCAGGGCCATGAGCGCATCGTTCACCTGGAACGGCGCGAACACCGCGCGGCGGAGGGTCGCTTCGGCCTCCTGGCCCATCGAGGTCCAGGTATCGGTGTAGACCGCATCCGCGCCGGCAACGCCGTCCTGGGCGTCGGTGAACAGCCGCAGTCGCGCCCCGTGCCGCGACACAGACGCCGCCTGCTGCACGGCCCACTCGGGCAGTTGGTAGCCCTCGGGACTGACGACGTGAATGTGGATGCCGAGCATCAGCGAGGCGTGCACCAGCGACACCGCGACGTTGTTGCCATCGCCGACGTAGGTGACCGTTCGTCCCTTCACCGTGCCCCACTGCTCGCGCAGCGTCAGCATGTCCGCCAGGGCCTGGCACGGGTGCTGGTCGTCGCTGAGGGCGTTGACCACGCGCAGGCGCGGCGCGGCCGCGGCGAACTCCTCGAGCAGCTTCTGCGAGAACGTCCGGATCACGATGCCGTCGACCCAGCGCTCGAGATTACGAGCGACATCGGCCACCGGCTCGCGCTTGCCCAGCGCCGCGTCGGGCTGGAGCGACACCACATTGCCGCCGAGCTCGACGATGGCGATTTCGAAGGTCGAGCGCGTGCGCAGCGACGCCTTCTCGAACAGCATCGCCACGTGGCGGCCCTCGAGGGCGGTGGCCGTGGGCGCCTGCCGGCCGAGCGAGCGGTCGGCTTTCACGTGTCCCGCAATCTCGAGGCAACGCTCGAGTTCGGTGGCGTCGAAGTCGAGAACGGAGAGGAAGTCCTTGCGGGCTGGCGCGGCGGTGCTCATAGGCCTCAGGTCCGGTACTCGGCGTTGATCTTCACGTACTCGGCGCTCAAGTCGCAGGTCCAGACCGTCGACGAGGCGGTGCCGACGCCCAGATGCACACTCAGCGTGAGCTCGTCGTTCTTCAGGTAGTTTGCGGCTTCGGGCGCCAGCTCGTCGTACGGCCGTCCGTCCTTGAACAGCACGACGGGGCCGATGGTAACCGCCGCCTTGTCCAGTTCGAACGCCACGCCGGCGCGTCCGGCCACGGCAATGAGCCGACCCCAGTTCGGGTCGCCGCCGTGGATGGCGGTCTTGACGAGCGGCGAGTTGGCAATCGCTTTCGCGCAGCGGCGGGCCTCGCCGGACGTGGCCGCGCCGGTGACGTTCACCGTGACAAGCTTCGTGGCGCCTTCACCGCCGCGCACGATCCCGAGCGCCAGCGGCAGGCAGACGGCCCGCACCGCGTCCGCGAACGCGTTGTAGGTCGACTCGTCGATCGTGACGCCGCTGGCGCCGTTGGCCAGCATCATCACGCAATCGTTGGTCGAGCATTCGCCGTCGACCGTGATCGCATTGAAGGTGTCGTCGGTGACCTCGCGCAGCGCGCGCGCCAGGAGCGCCTGCGGCACGACGGCGTCCGTGGTGACGAAGCCGAGCATGGTGGCCATCATCGGCTCGATCATGCCCGAGCCCTTGGCCATGCCGCCGACGGTGATGGTCACGCCGTTGAGGCTGAGGCGAGCCGCCGCTTCCTTGGGAAACGGGTCGGTGGTCATGATCGCCTTCGCGGCGGCAGGGCCCTGATCGCCGCCGAGGGCCGCCACCGAGCCCGGCAGGCCAGCGCGAATCTTGTCCATCTTGAGGTTGACGCCGATCACGCCCGTGGACGCTACGAGTACCTGCTCGGTCGGGCACCCGATGAGCGATGCCGTCAGCGTCGTCATCTCGCGGGCGTCCTGCATGCCCACCGCGCCCGTGCAGGCATTCGCACAGCCGCTGTTGACGATGACCGCGCGCGCGGTGCCGTGCGTCGCCGCCAGGTGCGCCTTCGACACGGTGACCGGTGCGGCCTGTGCCTTGTTCGTGGTGAACACCGCGGCCGCGGTCGCCGGCCGGTCGGACACGATCAGTGCGAGGTCGAGCCCTCGCCCCGCCGCCTTGATGCCGACGTACTGCCCCGAAGCCGTGAATCCCTGGGGGGACGCCACGCCGCCCTCGAACGTTTCAAGTGTCTGAACTGTGTGTGTGCTCATGCGTGTCCGGCCGTGGTGATGTCGCCGAGTGCCTGGTCGAGTCGCGCCAATCCCTCGTCGAGGTCGACCTCGGTGATGACGAAGGGCGGCAGCAGGCGGATGACGTTCCCCGCCGTCCGGTTCACGATGACGCCGCGCGTCAGCCCGGCGGGAACGATGGCAGCCGCATCGCGATCGAGCTCGATGCCACGCATCAGGCCGACACCTCGCACCTCCGTGATGCACGAGTGCTTCGCCTTCAGTTCCAGCAGCTTGTGCTCGAAGTGCTGACCGATCCGGCCGACATGTGACAGGAGGCCGCCGCCGACGAGCTCATCGATGAAGCAGAGCGCCGCGCGGCACGCCAGCAGGTTGCCGCCGTAGGTCGTGCCGTGGTCGCCGGCCATGATCTTCGCGGCCACATCGCCGCTGACCAGCGTGGCGCCGACCGGCACGCCCGCGCCGAGCGCCTTGCCAAGCGCCATCAGGTGCGGCTTCAGACCGATGACGGCGGAGTAGAACGGATAGCCGGTCCGTCCGCAGCCCGACTGCACTTCGTCCGCGATGACGAGCGCGCCGGTGCGCTGCGATGCCTCGTTCACTGCCGCGGCAAACGCCGGCGTGAGCGGGCGCACGCCGCCCTCGCCCTGGATCGGCTCGAGGATGATGGCGGCCGTGTTGTCGGTCACCGCATCGAGCACCGCCTGGGGCCTGGTGGCGCTGATCCACTTCACGCCGGACAGCAGCGGCTCGAAGGGCGTGCGGTAGTGCTCGTCTGACGTCACGGACAGCGAACCCATCGTCCGGCCGTGGAACGACTCCTCGAGCGCGATGATCTCGGTGCGCGTCTCGCCAAGCGTGTGCCAGTAGCGCCGCGCGAACTTCAGGCAGGCCTCGATCGCTTCCGTGCCGCTGTTGCAGAAGAACGCGCGCTCGAGCCCGGACAGGTTGGTGAGTCGCGCCGCCAGTTGCCCCTGCAGCGGATGGTAGAAGAGGTTCGACGTGTGGAGCAGCGTCTGGGCCTGCTCGGTGATGGCACGCGTCAGCCCTTCGTGCCCGTAGCCGAGCGCGCTGACGCCGATGCCGGACAGCAAGTCGATGTACTCGCGACCCTCCGAGTCGATCAGCCGCACACCCTGGCCGCGCACGAGTGCAACCGGCTGGCGGCGATACGTCTGGAGGACGTGTCGTGCTTCGAGCGTCTGAATGTCGTCAGCCACCATCGTCATCATCTCTTCTCCATTCCCGGCGGCCGTGCCGGACATCGGAAATGTCGTCCGGCACACGCCGGACACTGTCAGTGTGTTCGTCTGTGCGTTGGTATCAGGTGTGTCCAGCCGGCACCGGCGACGGTGACGGCACCAGACGCGTAGCCGTGGCCGGCGCGTTGGCCACAGCGGCCGCTTCGAGCGCCGCACCGTCGCGGCCATCCACGATGAGGACATCGCCCACGCCGCTGGCGAGCGCGTCGGTGCAGGCGCGCAGCTTCGCAATCATCCCGGCCGTGGCGGTGCCGCTGCCGATGAGGCGTTCGACGCCGGCCACATCCACCATCGGGATGGTTGCACCGGACTCGTCGAGCACGCCGGCGGTGGTGCCGGAAATGACCAGGCGGCGCGCCTGAAGGCGTGCGGCAAGATGAACGGCGAAGGTGTCGGCGTTCACGTTGAAGAGGCGCCCATCGGCTCCGAGGCCGATGCACGCCACAACCGGCACGAAGCCGGCGCCAGTCAGCGTGTCGATCACCGAGATGTCGGCGGCGTCCGTGGGAATGCCGACCCGGCCGAGGTCGACCACGCGGCCATCGACCGCGTGGTGCGGCGGCGCCGGTTCGCTGCGGCCGCAGCCGGCATCAGCGCCAGTGAGCCCGACGGCGCGCACGCCAGCCGTGGTGAGGGCAGCGACGAAGCGCGTGTTCACCGTGCCAGCCAGCACGCTCACCACGACGTCGAGCGTCGCGTCGTCGGTGATGCGCAGGCCGTCGACCTGCTGCTTCTCGAGGCCAGCGGCCTTCAGGCCGGCATCGATCTCCTTGCCGCCGCCGTGCACGATGGCCAGCGGCCGGCCCCCGGCTGCGATGGTGGCAATCGCGCCGACGACCGTATGGAGGCGCGAGGCGTCCTCGAGCAGTTCGCCACCGAACTTGATGACGAGCGTGCCGCTCACAGCAGGCCCGCCGTTTCCGGCACGCCCAGCATGACGTTCATGTTCTGGATTGCTTGCCCGGACGCGCCCTTCAGCAGGTTGTCGATGACCGACACGATCACCACGCGGCCCGACGCATCGACGCGCCAGCCGATGTCGCAGAAGTTCGTGTGCGCCACATGCTTGATTTCAGGCAGCGCGGAGCCGACCACGCGCACGAAGACCTCGTCCTTGTACACCGCGTCGTAGATGTCGCCGAGAGCCTCTTCTGTGGTGCCAGGCGCCACGCGTACGTAGATCGTTTCCAGGATGCCGCGATCGATCGGCAGCAGGTGCGGCGTGAAGGTGACCGGCCCGCCGAACCCCTGTTCGATTTCGGCGCCGTGCCGGTGGTTCAGCACACCGTAGGCGGCGAGGCTCGCATAGACCTCGGAGAAGTGCGTGCGCTCGGTCGGCGACTTCCCTGCGCCGGACACCCCGGACTTGGCGTCGACGATAACGTCGGCGCCCGGGAGGAGGACGCCAGCGTCGACCAGCGGCTTCAGCGCGAGCAGGGCGGCCGTGGGGTAACAACCGGGGTTGGCGACGACCCGCGCCGTGCGCACGGAGTCGCGCGCGAACTCGGTGAGGCCGTAGGCCAGTCCGTCGGGCAGCGAATGGGTTTCCGGATACCACTTCGCGCGCAGGGCGTCATCGCGAAGGCGCATCGCGCCGGACAGGTCGATGACCCGGACACCGGCGTTGGCCAATGTCGGCGCCAGCTCCGCGGCCTTGGCGTCGGGTAGCGCGAGGAAGACGACCTCGGCCTCGCGCGCGAGCTGGTCGGCGTCGAGCGGCACGACCGTGCCGTTCCAGATGTGCTTCAGGCCCGGCAGCGCGCGCGCCGCGGTTGCACCCGACGAGGTTGCAGCCACGATCGCGACGTGCGGGTGACGCGACAGCATCCGGAGCAGTTCCTGCCCGGTGAAGCCGGTCGCGCCCGCCACGGCCACTCGCACGCGCGCGGCGTTCGCCGTCGCGGAGTCAGCCGTTCCGGTCGCGAAAAGTGTATGCATGAGAAAGAATACTTATACAAGGCACAGTCAGTTCGATCAATGGAAATCGATGCATAAATTGTCGCCACTTATGCATGAAGGCGTGTATTCTGGAGTCGCGTTTCTACCCAGGACCGCCATCACACACCATGAAATCCCGCCGTCAGGGCGCCATCCTCGACCTCGTCGATCGCGAGCCGCTGAAGAGCCAGGAGCAGGTGCGCCGCCGCCTGGCGCGCGAGGGCTTCGAAGCGACGCAGGCGACGATCTCGCGCGACATCAAGGAACTCGGCCTGGTAAAGCGGGCTGGCGACGGGGCGTATCAGCGCCTGGGTGTCACCACCGCGAACCCCGAGATCACCATGCATGCGCTCGCCCACGCGGCGGCGGAATTCGTGCGGCGCGTCGACCGCGTGCAGCAGATGCTGGTCATCCGCACCGGCGCCGGTCAGGCGCAGGCGCTGGCTCTGGCCATCGACAGCGCGCGGCTGCCCGAGACGGTGGGCACCATCGCTGGCGACGACACGATCCTGGTCATCGCCAAGGATGGCCGTCGTGCGGCCACACTCGTGAAACGCCTCGAAGGGTTCGCAGGCATCTGATGCGTATCCGCGCCGGACTCGATGCATACTTCTCGTACTCCATCACGACAGCACGCGCCGCGCCGCTGACGCAACCGGCGCCGGCGCGGGTCGTTCCTTCTTCGGCACAACACTGATGTCAACTCTCTGGTCGGGTCGTTTTGATCAGGCGCCGGATGCGGCCGCCTTCGAATGGGGTTCGTCGTTCAGCTTCGATCGTCGGCTGTTCGAGGACGATGTGACGGGCAGCATCGCATGGGCGCGTGCGCTCGAAGGCGCCGGTGTGCTCACGGCTGACGAGTCGGTGTCGATTCAGCGCGTGCTCGCCGCCATCCTCGAGCAGGGGCGCGCCAACCCGGCGTTCGTCGATGGGGCCGATGAAGATGTCCACAGCTTCGTGGAGCGCCTCCTCGTCGCCGAACTCGGCGACACCGGCAAGCGCCTGCACACCGGGCGGTCACGAAACGAGCAGGTGTCGCTCGACCTCCGGCTCTACCTGCGCCGCCGCATTCCGATGCTGCAGCAGGCCGTGGCCGCGATCATCGGTGCGCTCACGCGCCAGGCGCGCAGCGCCGGCGACGCGCTCATGCCGTCGTACACGCACTTCCGGCCGGCGCAGCCGGTGCTGGTGGCGCACTTCCTGATGGCGCACGCCGCACCGCTGCGCCGAGACTTCGTCCGCCTCGAGCAGGCCAGGCAGGAAGCCGGTGCGCTGACGCTCGGCTCCGGGGCCATTGCCGGTACCAGCTACGGCGTCGACGTCGCGTCCATTGCGCGCGAACTCGGCTTCGACCGCGTCGTCGCCAACAGCATCGACGCGTCGTCTGACCGCGACTTCGCGGCGACGTTCCTCTACGCCGTCTCGCTGACGATGGTGCACCTCAGCCGCCTGTCCGAGGATCTCATCATCCTCTGCGGCGACGAGCACCGGTTCTTCGAGTTCTCGGACGCGCTGAGCACCGGCAGCAGCATGATGCCGCAGAAGAAGAACCCCGATCCTCTCGAGCTGGTGCGCGGCAAGACCGGTCGCGCCATTGGGGACCTGATGGCCCTGCTGACCACCATGAAGGGCATTCCGAGCGGCTACAACAAGGACCTGCAGGAAGACAAGCACGTGGTCTTCGATGCCGAAGACACGCTGGCCGGGTGCACCGCCGTCGTGAAGTCGGTCATCGACGGGTTGTCGCTCAACCGGGAGCGCGCCGCGGCGGCGGCATCGGGATTGCTCCTCGCTACCGACGTTGCCGATTACCTGGTTGGAAAGGGCGTCCCGTTCCGGACGTCGCATGAAATTGTCGGGGCCCTCGTGCGGAAGCTGATCGTCGAACAGCGCGAGTTCGGCTCGCTGAGCCAGGCCGAATGGCGAGCGGCGAGCGATCGGTTCGAGCCCGACGTGGTGGACCGCGTGACGCCGGCAGCGTCGGTGGCAGCCAAGCGTACGCCGCAGTCGACCGCTCCGGCAGCCGTGCAGCAAGCGGTTGCCGAGTCGGACGCGTGGTACATCTCCGTGTCGGGTGGAGCGGGCCGCTGAACGTGGTTCGTCGGTCCCAGCCCGGCGCTATTGCGGGTGCAAAAGCAGCTCTGCTAAGATTTCCGAGCCTTTCGCAACATTTTCCCCCGCCCGCCAAGAGGTTCCGTCGGGAGTTCCGTTGATGCAACAGCGCCAGCCTCGGCTCGGTGACATTCTGGACGACTACTGTCCGCGCGAGCGGCGACTCACCAATCACGTCGTCGTGGCGATGATCGGCGAGTCGGTGAAGCAGACTCGCTGCACGACCTGCGAGTCGGACCACGAATACAAGAACGCCGCGCTTCCTCGCCAGAAGAAGAAGTCCGAGCATTCGGCCCTGTTCTCGCAGGTGCTGGCCAACGTGAGCCCCAGGCGCTCGACGTCGATGGCCTCGCTGCCAGAGGACGACGAGGGTGCTGCCGATGAGGGGCCAGCCCCGCAGGTCAGTATGCCGTCCACGCCCGAACCCCCGGTGGTACACGCCGCGGGCCCTGTCGATGCCTTCGATGCGCTTTTCGACCTGCCCGACGACGCCGACGGCAATGCGGAGACGCCGGTGGAAGAGGGGCCGGCCCATCGTCGTCTCATCCGCGCCCAGCTGCCGCGACATGAAGGGCAGGCCGCTGTGACCCGCCAGGCGCCCGACTTCACCATTCGGCAGCCGAACCCCGGGCGTCCCAAGCGTTTCGGCGCGAGGCCGGCACGGAGTGCGTCACCGTTCCAGGGCAGTCGTCCTGGCGGCGGTGGCGGCAATGGCAATGGCAACGGGCACGGCAACAACGCGCGCAGCGGCGGCAGTGGCGGCAGCGGTGGCGGCGGACAGCGGCAGGGCGGCGGTCGTCCCCAGAGCGGCGGCGGTTCGCGCCCGGCTGGCAGCAGTGGATCGCGCCCGGCCAACCGGCAGGGCGGCGGCGGCCGCAATCGTCCGAAGTAGCGCGTTCCAGCGGAACCACTTTCTATGTCCGACCTTTCAGGCAAGCTCGGCCTCGTCCTTGGCGTGGCCAACAAGCGATCCATCTCCTGGGCCGTTGCCCAGGCGGCCGCCGCGGCCGGTGCGCGCATCGCCCTCACCTATCCGAGTGAGCGCCTCGAAGAGAACGTGCGCGAACTGGCGGCGACGCTCGACAACGCCCTCGTGCTGCCGTGCGACGTCACGAACGATGCGCAGATTGCGGCCCTTGGCGCGTCGCTCGACCAGGAATTCGGCGGCCTCGACTTCCTGCTGCACGGGGCGGCCTTCGCGCGAGCCGCCGAACTGTCGAACCGGTTCATC
The DNA here is from genome assembly GCA_046596625.1 of Vicinamibacterales bacterium. Taxonomy (GTDB): domain Bacteria; phylum Acidobacteriota; class Vicinamibacteria; order Vicinamibacterales; family CAVVIG01; genus CAVVIG01. The sequence continues at coordinate 10,955 of JBKJMH010000255.1, forward strand.
CAGACGTCGCGCGAGGGGTTCCGTATTGCCCTGGACGTCAGCGCCTACTCGCTGGTGGCCCTCACCAACGTGTGCGTCCCGTTGATGGACAAGCGCGGCGGCGGCAGCATCGTGACGTTGTCGCACATCGGGGCGGACCGGGTGTTCCCGAACTACAACGTGATGGGTGTGGCGAAGGCGGCGCTGGAGGCCAGCGTGCGCTACCTCGCGGCCGACCTTGGCCCGCAGAATATCCGGGTGAACGCGGTGTCGGCTGGTCCGATCAAGACGCTCGCGTCGGCGGGCATTCCAGGCTTGTCGATGATGTTGCAGGCACAACGCGAGCGCGCGCCACTCCGCCGCGGCATGGAGCTGGCCGAAATCGCTGATGCGGCGGTCTTCCTGCTCAGCCCTGCATCGCGCGCGATCACCGGCGAAGTGCTCATGGTCGACGGCGGCTACCACGTCGTCGGCATCTAGCCTGGCCCGAGCCAGTCTGGCCTGAGCGAGGCCCGCTGCCGCGACTCGCCGTCCGGGTCAGCCCCACTCCTCGACACGGACGCGTTCGCGAGCCACGCCAAGCGACAGCAGCACCTTCGGCATCTCCTCCACCAGCGCCGGCGGGCCGCAGATGAAGCACAGGGTCTGGCCGTCGTGCACCAACGGCGCGAGCTCGTCGCGGCTGATGCGTCCCCGCCTGCCGGTCCAGTCGCCCGGGGCCACGTCGCGCGTGACGGTCATGCGTAGCTCGATGGTCTTCGCCTCCGCCAGCGCTCGCAGTTCATCCGCATAGGCAAACTCCTCCGGCAACCTGGCGCTGTACATCAGGCCGATGGCCTGGTGGGGCACGAGCACCGAGTGCCGCAGCATCGAGCGCAGGGGTGCGATGCCGGTGCCGCCCGCGATGAAGAGGAAGCGCGATGCCTCGGGCGACGCCGGGAAGGTGAAGCGTCCGACCGGCCCATCGATGTCCACCAGCGCACCGGCGGTCAGCGGCAGGTGCAGCCCTGGCTCGCCGTCGGCGTCGACGCCGACGAGCAGCTCGAGCCGGCCCGTCCTCACGACATCCTCAGGCGACGACGCGATGGAGTAGGGCTTGCGCAGGTCCTGTCCGCGCGCCCCGAGCCAGATCGCCTGACCAGGCCGGAACGGAAACGGCGTGCCCTGCAGATCCACGTGGATGATGCGGGCGCGCGGCGTGGCGACGCCGATATCGAGGACTGGCCGGGTGAGCAGCACGTGGGTCTATGCTAGCGCACGGCACACGCATCGACGTCCGGGCCGACCTGAAGGTCGGCAGCTACGTTCTGGCAGTTGTAGCCGCGCACCTTCAGGTGCGCCGTGCGAGGCCGACCGAAGCCGGTCACTCGGCGTCTGAGGGGGTCGCCGCTGGCCGGCCGTCCTGGTCGAGGGCGTACTCGGCAATCTTCCGGTAGAGCGTGCCGCGGCTGATGTCGAGCACACGTGCCGCTTCCTTCTTGTTCCATTGCACCGCGTCGAGCACGCGCGAGATGTGCGCGCGTTCGGCGTCGGCGAGCGACGGCAGCCGGTCCGATTGCTGCGGCTGCATGTCGGCTGGCGAGTGGAGGAACTCCACATCCTGCGCCCGGATGGTGCGGCCCGGCGCGGACAGCGCGGCGCGCGACACCGTGCTTTCCAGTTCGCGGATGTTCCCCGGCCACGGATAGACCATCAGCGCATCGAGCGCTTCGCGGGTGAATAGCTTGGCGTCGGGCGGCATCCCCTGCGACGCGCAGTAGCGTGCGAGGAAGCGCTGGGCGAGCACCGGAATGTCCACCTGCCGTTCGCGCAGCGACGGCAACCGGATGGCGAACGCGTTGACGCGGTAATACAGATCCTCGCGAAAGCGTCCGTCACGCACGAACTGCTCGAGCGGGCGGTTGGTCGCGGAGATGAGCCTGAAGTCGACCGAGATCGATTTCTGTCCGCCGAGGCGCTCGAAGCGGCGCTCTTCGAGGACGCGCAGGAACTTGGCCTGCGCGATGAGCGACATGTCGCCAATCTCGTCCAGGAACAGGGTGCCGTCGTTGGCCAGTTCGAGACGGCCTGGCTTGCGGTCCTGCGCGCCGGTGAAGGCGCCCTTCTCGTAGCCGAAGATCTCCGACTCGAAGAGGGTGTCCGGCAGGGCGGCGCAGTTCACCGCCTGGAAACGGGCGCGCGACCGGCGGCTCAGCTCGTGGATCATCCGGGCCACGACTTCCTTGCCAGAACCGGTCGGACCCAGGATCAGCACCGAAATGTCCGACTTTGCGGCCGTGCGGATCCACTCGAAGACGATGAGCATCTTCTCGTCGCGGCCGATCATTTCCCGGAACCGCTGGACCGATGGCGACTGATCCTCGGTGCTGACCACGGCCCGTCGTTCGAGGAAGGTATCGAGCAGGGTCGCCAGGTCCTCGTCGCGCGGCCGCAGTGCGCAGAAGCGCGGCGCTTCGCCGGCAGCGGTGATGAGGCGGGCGACGCCGAAATCGGCGAGTTCGTGCAGGCAGTTCTCGACGTCCAGGCGCAGGCGTCCGAACGACTGCATCAGCGTCTCGACGTCGAACGCTGTCTCCGGCCTGACGTTGAGGTAGCGGAGCAGGCCGGCCCGGAGCGGCGATTGCACAAGTCCCCGGAACCGGGCATCCGGTTCGTCAGTGCCCGACGCAGATGCGCCCGCAACCGCGCGACGCGCGTTGTACGGAAGGTCGTCCATTCTGTACGTGGCTTATCGGGCCGTCGAGCCGGGGGCAGCAGGGCTGGCGGGCGGGCTGCCGCCGCCGCGGTAGTACTCGTCCTGGTGCACTTCGATCAGGCGCTTCATTTCCACGGCGTCGCCCTTGCGGTGTCCGTGGCAACGGATGGGGCTGGCGCCGCCGCTGGTTTCGATGAGGACATCAGAGAGCATGACACCCGTCTGGATCTTCACGGACGCGATATGAGCCATATGGATCGACTCTTCCTGCTTGCCTATCCAGCCCGGGATGTACTGCACGACGCTGCGGTTGGTGATCAGCACCTGGTTTGGCAACAGACGGTTGCCCGCACTCAGCCGGCTGGCGCGGAACACCGCCCCGGCCGCGAACGGGCGCCCCTTCAGCCAGACGACGAGCACGAAGAGCACCAGCAGTACGAGCGCGCCGCCGCCTGTCCACCAGACCCACGCCGGTGCGCCGCCGACGAGCGAAGTTGGAGCGTCTGTCACGATGCTCGATGGTAAGCTATTTTTTCCCAAGTCAAGGAGATCGTCTCGTGCCCCATCGCGCACCGGGTTCACCCGGATTGTCACGCAAGCCGTTTCTGTCCGGGAAGCCAATCACGTACTACCGCCCGACCGGCAGCCCGCAGATCAAGCAGTTGATCGACGAAGGCTTTCAGGCCTTCAATGCCGGGCGGCTGAACGAGGCCTGCCAGATCTTCTCGGAGCGGATGCTGGCCGCTGAGAACGAGACGACCATTGGCCTCACCATCGCTGGGGCGCTGACACCGGCCGGTCTCGGCGGCTGCATCATCGAGTTGATGGAGCGCGGTCTCGTCGACTTCCTCATCTCGACGGGCGCGAACCTGTACCACGACCTGCACTACGCGATGAACTTCACGCTGCGCCGTGGCTCGCCGTTCCTGAACGACGTCGAGCTGTACGAGGAAGGCGTCATCCGCATCTACGACGTGCTCTTCCCGGCAACGGTGCTGCTCGAAACCGACCTGTACATCCGCGAGTTCCTCGTGCGCTCCGGCTTGAACGGCCCGATCGCCACGTCGGAACTGCACTACCGGCTTGGCCTCGACCTGCTCGAGCGCTTCCCCGGCTGCGAGGAGCACTCGGTGGTGGCACGGGCGGCCAAGTGCGGTGTGCCGATCTACACCTCGTCACCCGGCGACAGCTCGCTCGGCATGAACATCGCCTACCACGAGCTGATGAACGGCAGCGGGCTGATGATCGACCCCAACAAGGACGTGAACGAAATCTGCGCGATCGTGCTGGCCGGCAAGCAGAACGGCTGCGTCATCCTGGGCGGCGGGTCGCCGAAGAACTTCTACCTGCAGGCGCAGCCGACGCTATGGGAGGTCTACGGCATTCCCAAGGGCGGCAACGACTACTTCATCCAGATCACGACCGACCAGGTGGTGTGGGGCGGCCTCTCCGGAGCGACGCCGGCCGAAGCCGTCAGCTGGGGCAAGGTGAACCCCGGCGTGCTGCCCGACACGGTGGTGGCGTACGTCGACTCGACGATCGCGTTCCCGCTGTTCTGCGAGTACGCGCTCGCCTCCGCCAACGCCAGCCGGCCACGCAAGGAACTGCTCGCCAAGCGCGACCAGCTGGTGGCGGCACTGCTCATCGAAGCGACCAGCGCCAAGGCCACGCGCGACGCGGAGGCCGAGGGCTAAGCAGCGGTGGGGCAGGCCACACCGACGGGCGGCGGGACGCGTAATGGTGGTTCTCTCGGGAGCTGACCTCGTCCTGCCTGACCGGGTGCTCGCGTCCGGCACCCTGGTGCTGGCCGACGGCCGCATTGCCGACATTCGCGCCGAGCGGCCGGCGTCCACGACGGCGTCGACGTTCGCCTTTCACGGTCATACGATTGTTCCCGGCTTCATCGACCTGCACGTGCACGGCGTCGCCGGCGTCGATGTCCACGACGACCAGCAGGCGGTCGAGCGCGTGGCGACGGCGCTGCCGCGGTTCGGGGTCACCGCCTTCTCGCCCACCACGGTGGCGTGCAGCCCCGCTGCACTGACGGGTGTGCTCGAACAGGTACAGCGGTTGCGCCGGACGCCGGCACCGCTCGGCGCCCGTGTCCTGCCCGCGCACCTCGAGAGCAACTTCATCAATCCGACCTACGCCGGGGCGCAGCCGCGCTCGTGCATGCGTGTCTGGCCGCGCTCTCCGGAGCCGCCTCCCGCCGACACCAGCGTCGACGACTGTTTCACCGCGACGGCACTGCTCGCGGTGATCGAGCGCCACGCAACGAATGTGGGCATCGTGACACTCGCCCCAGAGATAGAGGGCGCACTCGAACTCCTCGCCTGGCTGTGCAGCCTGGGCATCCGCGTCTCACTTGGCCATTCAGGCGCGACCTACGCCGAGGCCGTGGCCGCAATCGGTGCGGGCGCCACGCACGCCACGCATCTGTTCAACCGGATGCCGCCGCTGCATCACCGTGAACCGGGTCTGGCTGGCGCTGTACTCGACAGCGACAACGTCACGGTGGAACTGATCTGTGACGGCGTGCATGTGCACCCGGCCGTGGTCCGGCTGGTCATCGCCGCCAAAGGTCCTTCACGCGTCATGGCCATCTCCGACGGCACCGCCGCGGCGGGTCTGCCGCCTGGTGCCACCGGTCGCCTCGGCGGCCAGACCATCCGTGCCTCCGACGGGTGCGCCCGACTCGACGACGGCACCATGGCCGGCGGCGTCCTGACGCTGGACGCGGCGTTCAGGCAGTTAACCGGCAGCGTCGGTGTCTCGATGGTCGATGCCGCCACTATGTGCGCGACCACCCCAGCCCGGGCACTCGGGCTTTCCCTGCAGGGCGTGCTTGTCCCTGGCGCGGTGGCCGATCTCGCGGTCCTCGACAGGGCCGGCGTCGTGGTGCAGACCTACGTCGCCGGTCGCCTCGTGTACAGCCGTGCTGCGCACGAAGTGAACGCCCACACCGGGCACGCCGTCTAAGCCTTCATCGCGCGCCGTCCGGCGCGCAGGAGGCCTGCATGCGTCAGATTCTTCGAGGCGTTCCGCTGTTCGTGCTGCCAGCCATGCTGGCGGTGTCCGCCACCGGCTGCGTCGACATCACGGCGGGCGAAGCCCGATTCATCGAAACCGTCGAGAAACGCTTCACCGTGTCGGGTGCGCCGTCGCTCGACATCAGCACGTTCGACGGCAGCGTCGACGTGAATACCTGGGACCGCCCCGAGGTGCTGGTGGTCATCGAGAAGCACGCCGTCGACAAGACGGCCGCTGATCGCATGATTGTCACCGCCGACCAGAGCGGCGACGTCGTCCGCGTCACGGTGCAGGAAGAGAAGGATAGCGGCCTGCACATGAACTTCGGATCGCATAGCGCGCGGATCACCGTCACGCTTCCGGCGAAGGCGACCGTCGAGGCGCGAACCGGCGATGGCCGCGTCACCGTGCGGCACGTCGAGGGGGATCTGCGAGTCAGGACCGGCGACGGGACCATTCAGCTCGAGCAGGTGAACGGGTCGGTCGATGCCACCTCGGGCGATGGGAGCATCGACATCGAAGGCGCCATCCGGGGGCTTTCCGCCCGCTCTGGCGATGGACGCGTTCGCATCCAGGCGGCCGCCACCCCAAGTGCCGACTGGAAGCTGGTGACTGGCGACGGCTCGGTCCTGCTCGAAGTGCCTGAAGGATTCGGGGCTGAACTCGACGCCACAACCGGGGACGGCCGGGTCGAGGTGCGGGACGTCCCGTTCACTGGGCAGTCGGACCGTCCAGACCGCGGCGTGGCCCGTGGACGCATTGGGAGCGGTGGCCCGAACGTCTCGATTCGCAGCGGCGACGGTGTCATCACCATCCGCCGTAGCGCCGGCCCATCCTAGCGCCTCAGGTCCGCACCTGGTCCGTGAAGGTGCGGTTTGCATAGTCCGTCAGGTCGGCAATGCCGGCCTCGACGAAAGCGTCGTGCCGCTCGCGACACTTGCTGCACCGGCCGCAGTGTCGCGGGAAGCCGTCGCCCTCGCGCCGGGCGTTCATGCACGACAGGGTCAGTTCCAGCCGGACGCCAGCCCGCGTGCCGCGCTTGATGACGTCGGCCTTGCCCACCGTGGCGTAGGGCGCATCGATCACCAGCGGATGCGCCAGTCCCAGCGACAACGCCGAGGCCATGGCTTCGCGAAACGCCGGTGTCGCATCGGGGAACGGGTTGTGATCGAGTGTGCCGATGACGAGCCGGTCCAGGTGGGCGGCGCCGCAGAAGACGCCGGCTTTCCCCAGCAGCACGATGTTTCGTCCGGCGATGTAGACTTCCTCGTCCGGCGTGTGGTAGGCGGGCGCCACGCCGGTCCGCGCCCAGTGCACGGCCGGGTACACGTCCGTCATGTCCACGGCGAGCGATACGAGCGGGCGTACGCGCGGGCTCGAGAAGCCGCGCGCGAGGAACTGACGGACGGCTGCCTGCTCGGCCGGCTCCCACGCCAGCCCGACGCTGATGTAGATCGGCTGGACCTCGTCGCGAGCCGCTTCTTCGGCAAGCAGCACCGCGCTGTCGAGCCCCCCGGATAGCAGAACTGCGGTTGGCATGTGACCTCGCTACGCCCCGCTACGATGGTATTCTGAATCCCCAATGTATTCCGTCACCAAGCGCATCGACTTCTGCTACGGCCATCGTCTGCTCGAGTACGACGGTGTCTGCAAGCATCCACATGGGCACAACGCCGTCGCCGAGATCGAGGTGCGCACCGACACGCTGGACAACCGCAACATGGTGTGCGACTTCAGCGACATCAAGCGTGTCGTGAAGGGCTGGATCGATCGCGAACTCGATCACAAGATGGTGCTGCGGTACGACGATCCGCTGGTGAAACCGCTCCAGGCCCTGGGCGAGCCGGTCTTCATCGTCGACAGCAATCCGACCGTCGAGCACATGGCCAAGCTGATCTACGACTACGCGGCCAGCCAGAACCTGCCGGTGGTTCGCGTCACCATGTGGGAAACGCCGACCTCGTTCGCCGAGTACCGCCAGGACTGACAGCCGTGTCACTGGCCTTCGCCGTCCGCCCCTGCCCGTGTCGCTGACACCGTCACTGTTCGTCTTCGATCTCGACGGAACACTCGTCGATTCCCGGCGCGACATCGCCGAGTCGGCGAATGCCGTGCTCAAGGAGTGCGGCGGCACGCCGCACTCGGAAGAAGTGATTGGCGGGATGGTGGGCGACGGCGCGGCGCTGCTCATTGCCCGCGCGTTCGCGGCGGCGAACGTGCCGCTGCCGCAGGACGCCCTCCAGCGATTTCTCCGCGTCTACGACAGCCGACTGCTGCGCCATACCGTGGCGTACGAGGGGATAACGCAACTGCTCGACAGCCTCGCTGAACGCGGGACGCTGGCCGTGCTCACGAACAAACCGATCGGCGCCACGCAGTCGATTCTGGACGGGCTGGGACTCGCCCCGTATTTTGCCGACCGGGTGCTCGGCGGCGACGGCCCGCATCCCCGGAAGCCGGATGCGTCCGGGTTGCGGCAACTGATAGAGCAAACCCGGTCGGCGCCCGAACGCACGCTCATGATCGGCGATTCAGTGGTCGACTTCCATACTGCCGTGGCAGCCTGCACACGCGCCTGTGTATGCCGTTACGGCTTCGGCCACCACGACTTCCCTATGGCCGAGCTGCGTCCATCGGATTGCATCATCGACCACCCACTCGCCCTCCTCACGACATTGCAATGAATCGCTACGATGGCACCCCTATTCTGTTTTCGTTCGTTGCACCCCGACCACCAACCTGAGCCGAAACCCCGGTTAGACACCTTGGCACTCCGGTTGCTCGAGTGGGCCTGTCCGGGTGTGCGCGTCCGCCACCCTGGCCCTGCCCACACAAGGACGTAGATGACCAAGACCAGTAACGAACGTCCGCGAGTGCTGCTCGTGGACGACTATCCGGACGCCCGGGAGATGTACAGCGAGTATCTCCAGTTCTCGGGCTTCGATGTGGTCCAGGCCGCGAACGGCATGGAGGCGCTGCAGCGCGCGGCCGACGCCGAGCCGGACATCATCCTGATGGATCTCTCGCTCCCGGTGATGGACGGATGGGAGGCGACGCGTCGCCTGAAAGCCGACCCGCGCACGGCACAGATTCCGGTCGTCGCGCTCACGGGGCATGCGCTCGCCGGGATTTCCGAGGGTGCGCGTCAGGCTGGGTGCGATGCGTTCGTCACCAAGCCGTGCCTGCCTGAAGACCTCGTCCGCGAGATCCGACGGGTGCTCAGCGAACAGGCCGACGCCCGAGCCCGCAGCAGCACGTTCGCCAAAACCACCAGCTGACGCGCATCGACCGATCACCGGTCTAGTCGATCAGGACGTCGACAAGGAGCTTCGAAGCGGCGCGGGTGCCGATGGTGAGTTCCGCGCGTCCCTGACCGACCAGGCGTACCGCGTCGGCGGCCGTATCTCGCGAGGCCACTTCGAGTGTCTGCCCCGGCTTGAGGTCGTTGCGTTCGACGAAACGGAGGAACGCCGGGTCCTGATCGGTGATGCGCGTCATTCGCAGCGGCGTGCCGACGGGGCAGGTCATGAGGCTGTCGTGGTGATGCGTCGGCATCAACCCTTCAGCCGTCGGGATCGGGTCGCCGTGCGGGTCGTGCGTCGGATGACCCAGCATCTCGTCGATCCGTTCGATGAGCCGGTCCGAGACCACGTGCTCGAGGTGTTCCGCGTCATCGTGCACCTCGTCCCACTTCATGCCGAGCACCTGGACGAGGAACAGCTCGACGAGCCGGTGCCGCCGCAGGACGAGCCCGGCCAGACGCTCACCGGCCGGCGTCAGCCGCACTCCGCTGTACGGCTCGTAGGCGGCAAGGCCTGACTCGGCGAGCGTCTTCACCATGGTGGTCGCCGTGCCTGGCGTGACACCGAGCGCCGCAGCCACCTGGCCCATGGGGACAAGGCGTGCGTCGGCAGCGAGCGCGGTCTGGCCCAGGTAGATCGCCTTGATGTAGTTCTCGACCGTGCTCGATGGCAGCATGGCAGCGCTATTATCCACCGGATGTCCCTGCGCGAGTCAGTTGCGACGCCGGATGGAAAGCGCCGCTATGTCCGGACGCTGTTTGCCACGATCGCGGACCGCTACGACCTCATCACCGTGGTGCTGTCGTATGGCCGCGACCGGGCCTGGAAGCGGCGCCTCCTTCGCCTGGCCCCGCCGCTTGACGGGCTGCGTGTCCTCGACCTGGCCACGGGCACAGGAGACATCGCCTACCTTGCGCATGACGCCGGTGCGCGGGTGACCGGCCTCGATGTCACCGAGCGCATGATTGAACTGGCGGTGACGAAGCGGCGAGGCGACTCCCGGCCGCGGTTTCTCGTGGGGGACATGTCGGCCCTGCCCTTTGCCGCCGGCGCCTTCGATGTGGTGACCACCGGCTACGGACTGCGCAATGTGCCCGATCTCGGTGGCGCGATCGGCGAGATCGCACGGGTGCTGAAGCCGGGGGGCTTGCTCCTGTCGCTCGACTTCGACCGACCGGCGCACCCGGTGATCCGAACCGTGTATCTGGCCTACCTGACGGTCGTCGGCGGTGCGCTCGGGTGGCTCCTCCACCGCGACGCGGACACCTATCGCTACATCCCGGAGTCGATTCGTCAGTATCCCGGTGCGGCTGGTGTGGTTCGCCTGCTGCGAGCGCGCGGCTTTGCCTCGGCATCCAGCCGCGCCGTGCTCGGCGGCTTCATGGCCATCCACGAAGCGAGAACCTGACGTGGACCTCGATGTCTCAGGGTGGTCCGGCGAAGGCGACGTCACGCAGCTGATCGTCGAGCGACTGCGCACCGATACGCGCATTGCGCTGCTGCGCGTCGAAGATGCCCCGGCGACTCGCGAGGACACGGGCTACCTGTTCCTGAGCAACGAGGTCTACGTGCGACCTCGCCTCGATCCTCGTCGCGAGCCCGTGCGGCGTCTCGGTCTGTTTCCCGGCACCCGGCGGGTGGACGTGCCAGCACTCGGACTGGGCGAGGTCGAGGCGGCGCTCTCGGCCGACCCATCGATCGGGGCGCCCGACTTCAGCGATCAGAGCCTGATTCAGTATTTGCGGACCCAGCGAATAGTGCCGCCGTACCAGTCCAAGGGTTATAAACTGATCGAGCTCATCCGGATCTATCTGGTCGGGACCGAGCCGTCATCCTAATGCGGACGGGTATTCGAACCGAGAATCACGGCAGAGCCACCAGCGTCCTCCCCCGGTGCTGGCGTTCCTCAATTCAATGACTCTCGTCCCGTCTCTCCTGCAGGCCATCGTCCTCATGGATGGCGAAGCACTGGTCCTGCACGTTGGCGACAAGCCCTATGTCGTCGCCGAGAGTGGGCAGGTGAGCCTTGCCAACGAGCCGCTGACTGCGGAGGCGATTGGTCAGGTCATCGACGAACTGCTGCCGCCCGAGTCGCGTCGTCTGCTTGACGATGTGGGGGCGACGCAGTGCGTGCTGCCGGTCAACACGCAGTTCCCGAACGAAACCTTCAGTGTCGTGGCTGCGCGGGGCGGCGACGACCTCTGGCTCGAAATCCGCCGCGTCAACGTCACGGCGGCCGCTCAGGCTGTTGACGCCAGAGCCGTCAGCGCTGCGGACGTTGCTCCGGTTCCCGAGGCATCCGAGGCGCCCCTTCCGGCGCCTTCGCCGCGCGAGCAGCGCCGCCGCACCGTCCAGCCCGAACGCCGCCGGGTCACCGAGCCGGCCGCGCCGGTCGCTGACGTGCAGTCAGCCGTGGTGCTGCCGCTCACGCGTACGCCGGTGAAGGGCGACGTGCCGCCGCCGCTGGCGGAAGCGGCGCTCTCGGGACTCGACCGCCTGCTGCGCCTGGCTGCCGCGCGCGGGGCGTCGACGCTGTACCTGGTGTCCGGCGCGCGTCCGTCCATCCGGATCGACGGTGAGGTGCGAACGCTCGACGGCGCTCCGGTGCTCGAACCCAACGCGGTGGAGGCATTGCTGCTGACGCTGATGCCCGAGCGCAGCGCCGAGGCGCTCCGCAGCGGTGCCGCGAGCGAGTGGATTTCCGAATTCGACGATCTCGGCCGCGTGCGCTGCCTGAGCTTCCGCGACTACCGCGGGCCAGGCGGTGTGTTTCGCATCATGCCGCAGCGCACCGTCACGACGGAGCAGTTGGGGCTGTCGCGCGAGATCCAGGCGCTGGCCACCGAGACCGACGGGTTGCTGGTGGTGACCGGTCCTCGCCTGAGCGGGAAGCGGACGCTGATGTCGGCCTTCATCGATCACATCAACCGGACGCGTCACGTGCACATCATCACCATCGAGCGCGATATCAACATCGTGCACGAGCGCTCGGGATCGATGGTGAGCCAGCGTGAAGTCCACGGCGGCGGTCACATGGCCGATGCCGTGCGCAGCGCGCTGCGCGAAGACCCGGACGTGCTCGTGCTGGAAGATGTGCGGTCGGCCGAACTTGTCGAACTTGCACTCGACGCCGCGGCCGCCGGACGGCTGGTGATCTGCGGCTTCCCGGCGCGAAGCGCGGCGGCAGCCATCGACGGCATCATCGATCTCTCACCGCCCGAGGCGCGTCGCCGCATCCAGCTGTCGCTGGCGCAGAACCTGCGCGGGGTCGTGGCGCAGGTGTTGTTGAAGAAGACCGGGGGCGGGCGTCTCGCCGCGCGCGAACTGCTGCTGAACACGTCGGCGGTGGCGGGGTTGCTGGCGGAAGGCAAGACCTCGCAGTTGCCGCTGGCGATCGAGGGTGGCCGCAAGCATGGGATGGTGCCGCTGAACGACGCGCTCGGTGGCTTTGCCCAGAGCGGCGCCGTCGATGTGCGGGAAGCCTACCGCTGCTCGGCCGACAAACCCGGGTTCATCGCGCTGCTCCAGCGCCAGGGTGTCGACGTGTCGCAGGTCGAACGTTTCGCGTAGCGGTTCCCTCCCCCCTCCAGACCTTCCCGTCCCTCCCGACCTTCAGCGCTCCACGAACGGTTCCAGTTCCTTCAGCAGATAGTCGAGCACGTGATCCTCGGTGAGGTGCGCCACCGACAGCTCCGCGATCGCCCGTTCGTTCTCGACCACCCGGCGTCCACGCGACCGGCGGGACGTGCCGAGCACGATCGGCTCATCGCCTGACGCGTCGAGCGACAGCTCGATGTAGTCGTCGGCGGTCTTCTCCGACATCATGCGCACTGCGCCGGACGGCGTCGAGACGACGAACGGATAGCCGCTCGCCTTCAGCACGTTCGCCACCTGGCGAAACAGCGGGATGGCAGTCGCATCGAGGAACGTGCCGTAGGCGCGCGAGGCCTCCTCGGCGCGCTGGCGACGGGCGGTCGCCGTGCGGCGAGCCTCGTCGATCGTGTCGGTCAGCCGCTTGCGGAGTACGGAGATTTCCATCAGATCACACCCTTTGCGCGCAGCTCATCGATCCGCGCGGCGTCCAGGCCCAGGTCGTGTCCGAGCACGGCGTTCGTGTGCTCACCCAGCAGCGGGGGCGGTGTGCGCACCGAGCCGGGCGTGTCGGAGAACTTCAGGGGCGTTCCAGTCATCTTCAGCATGCCGACCGTGGCATGTTCGAGTTCCACCAGCATCTCGCGCGACAGCGTCTGCGGGTCGCTGAACACTTCGTGCAGGTCGCGCACCGAGCCGCACGGCACGCCGGCGGCTTTCAGTGCGCCGATCCAGTGCTCGCGTGAATGTGCGCCGAGCAGCGCGTCGAGCGCCGGCTTCAGGGCGGCGTAGTTCGTCACGCGCTGCCGATTCGTGGTGAACCGCTCCTCGACCGCGAAGCCGGTAACGCGGCAGAAGCGCGCCCACTGGTCGTCGTTGCCGACGGCAATCACGAAGTCGCCGTCCGCGGCGCGGAAGGTTTCGTAGGGCACGATCGTCGGGTGCCGATTGCCCAGCCGCACCGGTGCCGCGTCGTTCGCGAAGTAGATGCCGGCCTGGTAACTGAGCAACGCCACCACCGAGTCGAGCATCGCGATGTCCACCTGCTGGCCGTGACCGGTGCGCTCGCGCACGAACAGCGCCGCGGTCACGCCCTGCGCGGCGAACATCCCCGACACGATGTCGGCGATCGCCACGCCGAGGCGGTAGGGCGGTCCGTCGGCCGAGCCCGTGATGCTCATGAGGCCGCCTTCCGCCTGCATCACCGCGTCGTAGCCGGCTTCCTTGCGGCGCGGACCGGTGTGCCCGAAGCCGGAAATCGAGCAGTAGATCAGCCGCGGATAGCGCTCGGCAATCGAGGCGTAGTCAAGTCCGAGCTTCTCGAGCGTGCCGGGACGGAAGTTCTCGACCAGCACGTCGGCTTTCGCGATCAACGCGTCGAGCAGCGCCCGGCCGTCCGCGTCCTTGAAGTCGAGGGTGACGCTTTCCTTGTTCCGGTTGATGCTCAGGAAGTAGGCACTCTCGCCGTTGATGAACGGCGGACCCCAGCCGCGCGTGTCATCGCCCTTTCGCGGCTGCTCGACCTTGATGACCCGCGCACCCATGTCCGCCAGCATCATCGTGCAGTACGGACCGGAGAGCACGCGCGTCAGGTCGAGCACGGTAATCCCTTGCAGCGGTGTCATAGTCAGTCAGCTAGTATGACCGATGGCGCGA
>JBKJMH010000163.1:0-5148 GCA_046596625.1 Vicinamibacterales bacterium
TCCAGCGCATCCCGAAACTGTGTGCACGTCATCTTGTTCGTCATCGCTCGCGCCCCACGATTCGCAACGGCGGTGTCGTCGTTGCGCTCAGGCGCTCATGAAGCAAGCGGCCCAGCATGCGCCGGCCACGGTGAATCCGGGACATCACCGTGCCGATGGGACACTCCATCGTCGCCGCAATCTCCTGGTAGGTCAGCTCTTCGACGTCGATCAGCAGCACCGCCCACCGGTAGTGCTCGGGCAATTGGTCGAGCGCCCATTGCATGTCGGCCGACAGGACCCCGCGCAGGCGGTCACGCTCCCAATCGTAGGCCGGCTCGGCGGGCACATCGTCCAGATCGGCCAGCGGCAGTTCCAGCCGCGTCTTCCGCCACTGGCTCACCCAGGTGTTGTGCAGAATGCGGCAAAGCCAGGCGCGGCAGTTCGTCGTCGGGTCGAAGCGGTGGAAGTGCGTCCACGCTTTCAGGAAGGTGTCCTGGGTGAGGTCGTCCGCGCGGTCGGGCCCAGCCATCTGCCGGGCAAGGCGATAGACCGACCGCAGGTGCGGTAGCGCCAGTTGTTCGAATTGCGCGCGGGTACGCATCGGAAGCGAGGGCCCGCACCGTGGCGGGCCCTCCAGTCGGGCAGGTTACTGCAGCTTGATGCCGGATACGGCGATCATGTCGCCGGTCACCTTGCCGTCCACCGAGACCTTCCAGTCCTTGTCGTGGTCGGCGCTCTTGATCAGCGCGAGCGCCAGTTCGTTGCCCTTGGCATCGAACTTCAGCACCTTCTTGTCGGCTGTGACCAGGCTGTAGCCACTCTTGACGCAGGACTCCATGAGGAGACACTTCTTGTCGTGGCTCTGGGTGTATCCCGCTTCGGTGGCATGGTGCGACGAACAGGCGATGTCCATCAGCGTCCCCTTCTGGGCCTGACCCTGAGCGGCGCCGGACACGGACAGAGCAATCACCACCAGCGCAACACTTGCGACATATCCAAACAACTTCATGGGCGCGTGCTCCTTCAAAGCGGCCGGATGAACCCGGCTATGAGTAGAACGCGCGGCGACGCCCGCATATTCCATCTGTCCAAAATATTTCCGCCACCCACTCTCGTGAACGATGAGCCTGAAGACACCAGGAGCCGACCGCGCGCCGCGACATCAGCTATCGGGCGGCCTGTCGGGCTCAGTGCGTGGCGAGTTTGGTGGAAACAGCGATGCTCCCCGCGCGAGGCTCGCACTCGGGAGGATTCGACGGGGTAAGCAGCTGGTATCGCTCGTCGTCGTGCACGAGCGCGAGGCCGAGCGCTGCCGTGGCGAACGCCCGGAGGTCAGCTGACGCCCGTCGCTTATCGACCACGACATACTTCACGCAAGACCGAGCCAGAAACGTTTCTCGCGACTCTCTCGCAGCCAGCGCCAGTGCGTCGTCGAGCGGACCAGGACCGGCACTCAGGGCGTACAAGGCCTCGAGCATCGGCGCACGCATGCTTTCCCGCTTGCGCCACTCAGAGACCCGCGAGAGGTAGCCACCCATCAACGGTCGATGATGCTGGGTCTGGAAGTAGGCCGTGGAGGCATTGAAGTCCCCGAGGGATGAGGTGCCATCCCTGATACCCGTCGGCAATTCGAGCAGCCTGCTCTGCTCATCCCCCGACACCGCGAGCAACTGGTAGATCTCCGGTACCGAGGCCGAGTGAACCGTCCGCGGTCCGGGAATCACTTCCAGTGCGACGAGCGCGCCAAACATCGCAACAGCCGTCGCTCGCCAGCGTCGGGCGTCTTCCAGCCACGCGTTCAGCGCAAATCCGAACAGCAGCGCGACGCCCATAGCGGCAACGATCGCGAAGCGCGAGGGTGAACGCGCCATGCCGATCACCGGCACGTACCGCAGCAGCGCCCACGGTCCGATCACAAACGTGTTGACGCCGCCGATGTGGATGAACGGCCCGAGTGACAGGAGCACGAAGAGCGCCGTGAACGCCTGCCACATCCGCGGCACCACACGTCTCGTCGCTGCGAATGCAATCCCGGCAAGCGCGATGACCGAACACGACGCGACCAGTTCCGGGAACGCGTCCTCGGCCCCTGGCAACAACCAACGTTCGGTCCATCGTCCGATGATGGCGTGAACGGGATTCGGAACCACATAGGCAAGCAGGTCGACACCGCGCGGACTGCTTCGCCAATACGTGACAGTCTCCGGTAGACGCCCGCTCTCGTATCGCACCGCAATCGCTATCAGGAGCGGCGAGAGCAGGAGCAGTGACACGGCCACGGCCACCAGCCCCGCTTTCATCATGCCTGGTCGGAGCACCGCACCGTCAGCGAGGCGTAGTGAAGGGCGCCAGGTCAGCCAGGCGCGAAGCAGAACCGCCACGACCAGCAGCACTGCCAGCGCATACGGAGCATCGAGGCCCCGAAGCCGCAACCCGCCAATCGCCAGGCTGTCTACGCCCAGGAGCACCGGGAGCCACGCGGACAGCAGTATGGCCACAATCGCGGCATCGACCCATCGGCGTCGGTTCGACGCATCTCCCCGTGCGGTGGAGGCGTCGAGACGCAGAAAGCGCCACGCCAGCACGAAGAGCCCCATGATCACGCAGTAGATACCGTAGTAGGCATCCGACAACGTTGCCGCAGCGACGATCACGCCGACCAGCACACCACCCCTGACCGACGGACGGTCGAGGGTGCGGAGGAGCGCCCAGAGAAACAGTGGCAGTGCGGCGTTCGTGACCAGGCTCAGGTGGGCCGTCTCACGGGCCGAGATCAGCGGCGTGGCCATGAACAGCGCTCCGGCCGCACACGCCGGAAGCCGCCGTAGTCCAACCTGCCGCCCCAGCACGTATACCCCCCAGCCGGAGAGCGCCAGGACGGTCATGAGCACCAGGTTGAAGGCGCCAACGACGCCCACCCAGGGGATGAGCGGCAACGCCAGCATGTCGGCGAGCGGTGTGTAGTTGTGCAGGCCGAAGTCCGAGCCACCGGTGAACGCAAAAATGTGGTCGGTCGCGAACGGCCAGTGACCGTGAGTCACGAGTTCGTGCCTGAAAATCCAGAGATTCCACACGTAGACGCCGGTGTCCCCAGCCGGGTCCCCGGGAAGGGCCGTCTTCAGATTCAACGCCAGCGGCCAGGTCAGGACCACGGCGAACACGGCCAGTCCACACGCGACGGCAGTCAACACGAATCCGCGAATCAGTCTGGCGCGCACCGGGAGCGCCGAGTATAAGCCGAGTCAGCGATCGTTGCGAGTCACACGGCCCTGCACGCGCAGACACGACGTTCCGGCGCGACTATTTGCTACTCACACCAATCGGCAGGGTGCTGGCTTTGTGCGCGTGCCCCGAATTCGCGAATCTGGATCCTGGTGCGCATACAGCCTCTGCGGGCGCCGTTTACAGTCAACACCTGATGGCTGCCTCTTGGCCCGGCCGCTAAGGTCGACTCATGCCCCCGCGACCTCGCCGGGCAGAGCATTCAGTGGCGGGGATCCGGGAATCGACAACAGGAGACTGACCATGATTCGACTCAAGTATTTTGCCGTTGCGGCCCTCGGCGTGCTCGTGTGGATGCTGTTGCAACCAGCGGCCGCACGAGCCCAGAGCGCCTTTACCGGCACCGTCAGGGACACATCCGGCGCTGTCCTCCCTGGCGTCACCGTCGAAGCGGCCAGTGATGCACTCATCGAGAAGACCCGTGCGGTCGTCACCGACGGTAGCGGCGGATACCGCCTCGTCGACCTGCGTCCCGGCACGTACAGCCTGACGTTCTCGCTCGAAGGCTTCTCGTCGGTGAAGCGCGAGGGCGTCCGGCTCGAGTCGAACTTCACGATGACGATGAACACCGACCTCAAGGTGGGCGCACTCGAAGAGACACTGACGGTAACCGGCGCGGCTCCGACCGTCGACGTGCAGAGCACGACCAAGTCGCAAGTGCTGAACCGCGAGGCGCTCGATGCTATCCCAACCGGCCGCACGATCCAGGGCATGGGCCAGCTGATTACCGGCGTCTCGCTGAATTCGCCTGATGTCGGCGGATCGCGCGCTATGCAGCAAACCTACATGTCGGCCCACGGCGCGGGTTCGTCGCAGACCACGGTGCAGGTGGACGGCCTGCGCGTGAACGGCCTCGACGGCGACGGTGCGGTGCAGAACTACTTCAATAGCTCGATGAGCCAGGAAATGGTCTACACGACGTCAGGCGCGTCGGCGGACGTGTCCGGCGGTGGCGTGCGGCTGAACCAGATCCCGCGCGACGGCGGCAACACGCTCACCGGCAGCCTGTTCCTCGGCTACCAGAACTCGAGCTTCCAGAGCGACAACATCACGCAGGACCTGATCAACCGCAACGTCCGCAGCGCGGACGGCATCGCGAAGCTGATCAACTTGGAAGGCGCGCTTGGCGGTCCGATCAAGCGGGACAAGATCTGGTACTTCGTCTCGGCCCGTAGTTTCGCGCTGAACACCCAGCCGGCCAATACATTCGACGGCGTTCCCGGCTCCGGGTCGGCCAACCGAGCCCCGACCGCGAGCGACTCCAGGGGCATCGACGCGCAAAGCATCCGCAGCGTGCAGGCGCGCATGGTCTGGCAGATGAGCCAGAAGAACAAGCTGGCCGTCTACAACGACCGCATCCTCAAGAACCGCGGCGCGGCCATGTCCGCCGGCATGGATCCCGCCACCGCCTCCCAGGTCTGGAGTTCTCCCATCTATACAGTCGGCACGGCGAAGTTCACCTCGGCCATCTCGAGCCGGTTGCTGTTCGAGAGCGGTTTCTCGCTCAACTACGAGCGCTACAACGTGGTCTACCAGCCGGGCATCGCGAAAGATCGCGGGACGGCCGCGTGGTACACCGACATCAACCGGCAGGACCGGTCACTGGGCACGCAGTGGGGCGCCAACACCGTCCAGTTCGGACGCGCGCCGGACCGCTTCAACCTGATGGCCTCGATGTCGTACGTCACCGGTGCGCACAACGTCAAGCTCGGCATGGACGACACCTGGGGCCGCTACAACTACTGGTACAACGCCAACGGCGACGTGCGCGCCATCTTCCGCAACGGCGTGCCGTTCCAGGCCACCATCCTGAATACGCCGCTGTCCTACGGCGACAAGCTCGATACCGACTTCGGTCTTTTCGCCCAGGATTCGTGGACGCTC
>JBKJMH010000056.1:0-4782 GCA_046596625.1 Vicinamibacterales bacterium
GCAGGCTCGGGCTCGCGTGGGTGCTCCAGATCCGCTGTGCAGCCGTCCGGAATGGTCGGAGCAGGCGTCGGCAGCACTCGTCGTGCTCGGACACGACACGCCGGACGCGACGCCGCGGACCGGCACTCCCCTCTCGATGCCGTTGACACGACTCGTCGCCGAGGGGGAACGCGAAGCGGCACGCGTTCGGTCGACGCGGCTCATCGCGCAGGCGCACGCACGTCTGGCCGCGCGCCCTGGAGCGTTCGGGGTGTTGGTCAGCCGGGCACGCGGGGCGCACACGCGTGCGGCTCTGGCGGGCCGCGCGCTGGCTGTCTTTCGCTCGACGATCACCGACGGTTGCGGGCGCCTGGTCGCCACGCACATCTCCGCGGTGCTCAGTCCACCCGGTACGCCGATCGATGTCGCGGCGCGCGCTGCCGCTCGGCATGCCTCGCGCGGGGAATGGTCGGCGACGGTGCGCGAGGTGCACGCACGCCTCACCGCCGTGTGCGTGAACCGTGCCCGGAGGATCGCCGCACTGTTCGACCCCGCACGCGGCGAACAGCAGCCAGGACTATTCGATCGCCGCGGCGAGTTCGAACGGCGCGACGGCGCCGACGCGCAACTGCCCGCGCGCGCCCGCGCCGATGAACGTGTCGCGCGTGTGGAGCAGTCGGCCACGCTGCAAGAAGCCGCCAGCGAGCTGGTGCTGCTGCTGTCTCCCGGCGCCGACGGTGCTGAGGGCCGTCCGCGATGATTCCCGGCTTCGGCGGGCACCTGCTGCCGGAAGACTTCGTCGAGGAACGACTGCGGTCCGCCGAGGCGAGGGCCGCGGGTGTCGAGCTGCAACGCGCCATGAAGGTGTGGTGCGCAGCCACGGCCTCGCTTGGTCCGGCCACCGGGCTGCGCGCCCTGGTCGATGTAGCGGTGCTCCCCCTGCTCGAACGTCTCGGCTTCGCGGCGCCACAGGTGGCTGTGATGCACCGCGAGCACGCGACCGTGCGATGCCTGGCTGGTCAGGCGCCGGTGGTGCTGGTGGCCTGTCCGTGGGGAACGGCGCCGGACCGGCACTGGCGTACGGCGGTGGTAGACGCGCAGCAACTCAACGCGCGCTGGTGCCTGCTCTTCAACGGCACGCATCTCCGTCTGGTGTCCGCGTCTCGACTGCACTCTCGGCGCCACACCGAGATGCACCTCGAGGAGGCTGCCGACGACCCGCGAGCCGCCGCCGCGCTGGCGGCGCTGTTCACGGCACGTTGGTTCGACGGCGATCGCGACGCACTCAGCGCGCTGCTGGCTGATGCGGAACAGCACGCTGCGGCCGTCTGCCAGTCGCTGCGCGGCGGGGTGCTGGACGCATCGGCTCATGTGCTGAGGGCGCTGCTGACACGGGAGCGGACGCGACCGGTGGCCGACGTCTTCGAGCAGTCGCTCACCATCGTCTACCGGCTGCTCTTCCTCTTCTTCGCTGAAGCGCGAGGGCTGGTGCCGCTCTGGCACCCGCTGTATCGCGACAGCTACAGCGTGCAGACGCTGCGGGAAGCGGCACTCACGCCAGGGAGCGTCGGACTGTGGGATGGTCTGCGGGCGGCCACGCGGCTGGCCCATGCGGGCTGCCGCGCTGCCGGACTCACCGTGACGGCGTTCAACGGCCGGCTCTTCTCACCCACGCGAACGCCGCTCGCCGAGAAGCGCAACCTCGACGATGCCGCGGCTAGGCAGGCGATCATCGCGGTGTCGACGCGGCGGGGCGCCGACGCTGAGGTGCGCGAGCGCATCTCCTATCGCGATCTCGGCGTGGAGCAACTCGGCGCTGTGTACGAGACGCTGCTCGACTACGAACCGCATGTCGAGCGCGCGCCGCGTGGGCGCGCCTTGACGGTCTCGCTCCGTCCCGGCTCCGGCGTGCGGAAAGCCACCGGCACGTTCTACACGCCGCAATCGCTGGTCGACCACCTGCTGCGCGACACACTGGCGCCGCTCGTGCTCGACGCCACACCCGAGGAAATCCTCACGCGCTCGGTCCTCGACCCGTCGATGGGCAGCGGCGCCTTTCTGGTGGGTGCCTGCCGCTATCTCGCGTCGGCGTACGAAGCCGCGCTCGTCGCGTGCGGCCGCTGCCATCCCGGCGACCTCGGCCCGTCGGAGCGTGCTGCCATCCGGCGCCTGATCGCCGAGCGGTGCCTCTACGGGGTCGACATCAACCCAACGGCGGTTCAACTCACCCGGTTGTCGCTCTGGCTCGCCACCCTGGCGGCCGATCGTCCGCTCACCTTCCTCGACCATCGCCTGCGCGTCGGCGACAGCCTGTCGGGCACCTGGCTCTCGCTCGTGCGGTCGGCCCCAACCCTCAGGCGCGCCTCCGGCAGCCTGCCGCTGTTCCCGGACGACTTCCCGGCCGAGGCGCTGCGCGGGGTGCTGCCTGTCCGCTTCAGCCTGGCGGCGGAGCCGAACGACACTGCGGCACAGGTCCGGGCCAAGGAGCGCGCGCTCGAGCGCCTCGCCGCGCCAGGCTCGCCGCTTCACACGTGGAATCGCGTGGCCGACGCCTGGTGCGCCGCGTGGCTCGCCTCACCGCCCGTGCCGCCACGCACCTTCGGCGAGCTGTCCGATGCGCTCATCACGGGTCGCTCGCAGCTGGCCAACGCCACGCTGAAGACACTACTTGCACAGGTCGACGCCACGCGTGACACGCGCCGGCTATTTCACTGGGAACTCGAGTTTCCCGAGGTCTTCTTCGACGAATCTGGCACCAGAAAGACCGACGCCGGGTTCGACGCCATTATCGGTAACCCCCCGTGGGATATGGTGCGCGCCGACGGCGCGGGCGACCGCGCCGCCGCCAGGGCCGAGGCGTCGTCGCTGGTGCGCTTTGCTCGCGACTCCGGCGTGTACGAGGCCCGATCGGATGGCCACGCCAATCGCTATCAGCTCTTTGTCGAGCGGGCACTCTCGTTGACGAAGCCGGGCGGACGCCTCGGTCTCGTGCTGCCCTCGGGCATCGTGGCCGACGCGGGGAGTGCGTCGCTGCGGCGGTTGTTGTTTTCGCGCGCCAGGGTCGAGCGCATCATCGGCTTCGACAACCGGCGCGGCACCTTTCCCATCCACCGCAGCGTGCGCTTCGTTTTGCTGTCGGCCGCCGCCGGCGCACCGACGAGCGAGATCGCGTGCCGGTTCGGGGAGCAGGATCCCGCTGCTCTGAGCCGTATCGCCTCGCACAGCGGCCGCCTGGACCCAACCTGGTTCACCACGCGCGTCACGCCAGCGCTGCTCCAGCGCCTGTCGGGCGACGACCTCTCCATTCCCGATCTGCGCTCACCACTCGACCTGGCCATCCTCGAACGCGCCGTGTCGCTCTTTCCGCCTTTGGGCTCCGACACGGGGTGGCGAGCGCGTTTCGGCCGCGAACTGAACGCCACTGAAGACCGGCGCTGGATGCGGGCCGACGGTGTCGGTGCACCAGTGTTCGAGGGGAAGCGCATCGAGCCGTTTCGGACCCTGCCGGGCACGGCGCCGTGGCACATCGACCCGGAGCATGCGGACCGCCTGCTGGGCGTGCGCTGGCGACGCACTCGCCTCGCCTACCGCGACGTGGCCAGTGCCACGAACCGGGTCACTCTCATCGCCGCGCTGCTGCCGGCGAAATCGGTCTCCACCCACACACTGTTCTGCCTGAAGACCGCCGTGCCCCTGCGCGCGCAGCGCCTGCTCTGCGCGCTCTTCAACAGTCTGGTGGTGAACTTCCTCGTTCGCCTTCGCGTCACGACTCACGTCACCACGTCCATCGTCGAGCGCCTGCCGATTCCCCTCGAGCACGATCTCGGGCCCGAGGCCGACCGGCTCGTCGCCGTGGCCGACACGCTCGCGCGTGCCGCAGACGCACCGCGCGTGGCCTGGCTGAACGCCGCGGTGGCCCGCGCTTATCAGCTCACCAGCGAGGAATTCGCGCACGTGCTCGCGAGCTTCCCGCTCATCGACGCCTCGGAACGCGACGGCATGCGCCGCGCCTTCGAGCAGCCGGACGACGTTGTGTTCTGAAGCTGGGCGACGGCTGTCAGAGCGTCCTGTGGAACACCAGGGCGGCCACAATGCCGGCCGTCAGCTCCAGCAGGACGAGTCCGGTCAGGGTGAAGAACGTCCAGTCGTGCTGGCGGCCGTACACAACCACGGACACGGCCACTCGCGTCACCGGCGTCGCCATCAGCATGACGAGGCCTGCCGTCATCAGCCATCCCGCGAGCACGGCCAGACCCGGCACCGTCAGGCTCAGCCCAAGCCCCGCGGCCAGACAGATGCTGCTGGCGTACACGCCGACACGGAGGACGGCACCCAGGCGCTCCTCGAGCGAGGAGTCGCTGCGCGGCTGGTCCACAGTCATTGCAGGCTCCGATACAGCATGAGGATCGACACCGAGAACAGCACCGTTGCCAGCAGTACCTTCAGCGACTTCGCGGAGGCGCTCGCGCCGGCGCGCATGCCGACGCTCGACCCCGCCTGCACGCCGAGCACGGCGGCTGCAGCCAGGGCCGGAATAAGCATGCCGTTGCCGTAGTAGATGATGGCGCCCGCAGCTGCGGTCACGCCGATCATGAAGGCACTGGTCGCGGCCGCTGCGCGCAGCGGCACGCCGCACCAGGCGTTGAGCACCGGCACCTTGATGACGCCGCCGCCGATGCCGAGCAGCGAGGACACGTTGCCCGCCACGAACGACGCCGCCAGCGCCAGCGGTACGCGCTTCACGCGGTAGCTGACCACGCCGCCGCTCTCGCTCTCGACGTAGCGGCCGCCCAGCGTGCCAGT
>JBKJMH010000132.1:0-11970 GCA_046596625.1 Vicinamibacterales bacterium
AGCAGATCGGCGATGTGCCGATGGCACCGCTCGACCATGGCCTCGTCGAAGAAGCCGCGCGCCACACCCGACTGGTTGGTCACCATGACGGTGATGATGCCGGCCCGGTTCAGCGCACGCAGGGCGTCGACGGCAAACGGGTAGAGCACCACCCGCTCGGGACGATCGAGGTAGCCCACCTCCTCGATCAGGGTGCCGTCACGATCCAGGAATACCGCAGCGCTCACAGGCCAGCTCTCACTTCATGCAGCACAGCATCCGGCGTCACGCCTGTCATGCAGCGGTGCGTCAGTGGACACTCACGCAACATGCAGGGGCGGCACCAGACGTTCGTATGGACAACCGACAGGCGGCCGGTGCCAAGCGGGCGAGTCTCGTCTTCGCGGGTCGGGCCGAACACCGCCGTCACCGGTATGCCGAGCGCGGCGGCGAAGTGCATGGCTCCCGAGTCGTTGGTGACGAGCCCGTGACAGTGCACGAGCACCGCGGCGAGTGTCGAGAGATCGGTGCGGCCGATGAGGTCGATCGGGCGCAGCGACGTGTGCACCAGCGCACGCACCTCAGCGCCGGCTTTCGCGTCGGCCGGTGCACCGATGAGCACGGCGCGCACGCCGTCGCGGGCGAGTGCGTCGATCGTCGTGGCCATGTGCGCCGCCGGCCAGCGCTTGGCGCCGCCGAATGCGGCACCGGGCGCGACGGCCACGAGCGGCATGTGGCCATCCCACTGCTGCTCCACCAGGCGCTCCTCGCCGATCACGCGCAGGTTGTCCGGCACGTCGAGCGTTGGCACGAGTGGACCAGGTGCGAAGCCGAGCGTGGTGGTGAGGTGCTGGTAGTAGGCCGCCTGGTGCACACGGGTGGGCGGCAGCACCGCCCGCGTAAGCATTACCGAGCGAAACTCGTTCCGGTAGCCCCAGCGCTCGGGGACGCCCGAACGTCGCGCCAGCCATGCGGTGTTGAAGGAGTTGGTGAGCAGCAGGATGGTGTCGTAGCTGCCCGAGCGGATGCTGGTCAGGCTTTCGGAAACGGACCCGAACACGACCGCCTGGCCGATGCCCGGCACCAGCGGCAGGAGCGGCGCAATGACCGGGCGCGCGGCGATGTCGATGACGGCGTCGGGCAGTCCGCGCCTGACGTCGGCCACTGCCGGCAGCGCCATGACCGCATCGCCAAGCCAGTTCGGCGCGAAAATCAGGAGGCGCCGGCTCATGCCTGACTCCGCCCCGGCGGATGGGGTACGATTCGGGCTTCGATGAGCACGCCGCGCCCAGCCCCCATTCCCCCGGATCCCGTCCTCTCCGTCGTCATGCCCGTGTACAACGAGCGTACCACGGTCGAGGAGATCATCCGGCGCGTGCTGGCCGTCCCGATGCGCATCGAACTCATTGTCGTCGACGATGGGTCGAAGGATGGATCGGGTGACATTCTCGAGCGTCTGCAGCCTGAACTCGGCTTCACGTTGCTGCGCCAGGCCAACGCCGGCAAGGGCGCGGCGCTCCGCAAGGGGTTTGCGGTGGTCACCGGCGACATGGTCATCATCCAGGACGCTGACCTCGAGTACGCACCAGAGGAATATCCCGAGCTCGTCGAGCTGATCGTCAAGGGCCAGGCCGACGTCGTCTACGGCTCGCGCTTCCTCGGCCGGCACCGCGTGTTCATGTTCACGCACTACCTCGGCAACCTGGTGGTGACGCTGGCAACGAACATCCTCTACAACACGATGCTGAACGACATGGAGACCTGCTACAAGGTGATGCGGACGGATGTGCTCCGTTCGTTCACGCTCGACTCCAACGGCTTCGGCATCGAGCCGGAAATCACCGCCAAGATCTTCAAGCGCGGCTACCGCGTCTACGAAATCCCGATCACCTACGCCGGCCGTGGCTACGATGAGGGGAAGAAGATCACCTGGCACGCCGGGATCGAGGCACTCTGGGTGCTGCTCAAGTACCGCTTCACCGAATAGCCACACCGGGACGCCGTGAAGATCGCCCTGCTGCAGATCAATCCGACCGTCGGCGACATCGCCGGCAACGCCGCGCTGATTGCCGCGGCCGCGACCGCGGCTCGCGCAGCCGGGGCCGACCTGGCCGTCACGCCCGAACTTGCGCTGGTCGGCTACCTGCCCCGCGATCTGCTGCTGTCGGATGCCTTCGTGGCCCAGGCCTGGGTTCAGGTCGACGGGCTCGCACGCGAACTGGCCGACGGCCCGCCCACGCTCGTGGGATTGCCCGAACTGAATCCGTCCGACGAAGGGCGCCCGCTGTACAACAGCGCCGCGCTGCTACGGGGCGGACGGGTGGAGCAGCGCTTCCGCAAGGCACTGCTGCCCACCTACGACGTCTTCGACGAGGACCGCTACTTCGAACCGTTCGAGGGCGCGCAGGTGCTCGACGTGGGCGGCACGCGGCTCGGCATCAGCATCTGCGAGGACATCTGGAACGACCGCGATTTCTGGAAGCGCCGACGCTACCACCACGACCCGGTCGAGGAGCTGGTGCGCGCCGGCGCCACCGCCATCGTGAACCTCTCGGCCTCGCCCTTCAGCGTCGGCAAGCACAAGCGGCGCGAGGAGATGTTGAGCAGCATGGCGCGAAAGTACGGCGTGCCGCTCGTCTACGTGAACCAGTACGGCGGCAACGACGACCTCGTGTTCGATGGCCGCAGCTGCGGCTTCAACGCCGCGGGCGCGGCCATTGCCCGCGGACGTTCCTTCGACGCCGACGTGGTGCTGTGCGATCTCGAGTCGACGGTGGCGGTTGGCGCCGCCTCCGATCTCGTGGCCGAGTCCGAGGTGTGGCGCGCGCTGGTCCTCGGCACGCGCGACTATGCGCGCAAGTGCGGCTTCACGCGAGTGGTGCTCGGCCTGTCTGGCGGCATCGACTCCGCACTCACCGCCGCCATCGCCGCCGACGCGCTCGGCCCGGAGCACGTGCTCGGCGTGCTGATGCCGTCGCCGTTCTCGAGTCGCGGCAGCATCGACGACGCGCTCGAACTCGCGGCCAACCTCGGCATCGAGACGCTGACGCTGCCGATCGAACCGGCGATGATCGCGATGGAGCAGACGCTGGCGGCGGCCTTCGCAGGCACCGCGCGCGACGTCACCGAGGAGAACATCCAGGCGCGCATCCGCGGCAACCTGCTGATGGCGCTCTCGAACAAGCGCGGGGCACTCCTGCTGACCACGGGGAACAAGTCGGAGCTGGCGGTGGGCTACTGCACGCTCTACGGTGACATGTCGGGCGGCCTGGGCGTCATTGCCGACGTGCCCAAGACCATGGTGTACCGCGTGTCGCGCTGGCTCAACGACCGCGAGCAGCGCGCCTTCATCCCGACGGCGGTGCTCACGAAGGCGCCGTCCGCCGAACTGCGGCCGGACCAGACCGACCAGGACTCGCTGCCACCCTATGACATCCTCGACGAGATCCTGCAGCGGCACGTCGAACACCACGAACCCGCCGCCACCATCATCGCGGCGGGCTTCGATGCCGCGACCGTGCACCGTGTGCTGCGCCTGGTGCGCGGCGCCGAGTTCAAGCGCAAGCAGGCGGCGCCAGGCCTGAAGGTCACCGACCGCGCCTTCGGCACTGGTTGGCGGATGCCGATCGCGGCACGCTACGACATCTGAAATAGTCGCAAGTCGCAAGTCAGAAGTCAGAGGCCGTACGTAGCTGCCGACCTTTAGGTCGGCCCGCCAGCGGACCTGAAGGTCCGCGGCTACGTACTGGTCACGTTCTAACTTCATCCTCGTCAGTTCCCTCCGCCTTTCCCGCCGGGAACATGGCGCGCTCGGGTTCTGGCGCGGTGGCGGTCGGGTCGGCTGGCTCGCGCCAGCGTCGATGCATCCACAGCCACAGCTCCGGGTGCTTGCGGACGTACATCTCGAGCACGTCGGTACAGCGCTGCGTCAGTTCGTGGATCGGGTCCTCGGTGCCGTCGGGTGGCGGCTCGATGGCGTGCTCGTAGATCATCTTGTAGCGCCCACCGCTGAGCGGCAGCGCGAACAGCGGCACGATGCGCGCCCCGGTGCGCATAGCGAGCGCCGCGACGATCGGGGTGGTCGCCGCCGGCCGGTTGAAGAAGTCGACGTGAATGGCGTCGCGGCTCGAGATGTGCTGGTCGATGAGGATGCCGACCCCCTGGCCCTCCTGCAGCACCCGCATCGCGCGGCGAATCGTCCCCTGCCGGTAGATGACGCTGTTGCCCGTGCGCGTGCGCATCTGCTCGAGTAACCGGTGCAGGAAGGGGTTGTCGAGCGCGCGAGCCATCACCGCCATCGGCGGCAACCGCAGGCCGTGAACCAGCGCCTGCAACTCCCAGTAGCCGAAGTGGCCGGTGACGAACAGGACACCCTTGCCCTGCGCGTAGGCCAACCGCACGCGTTCCTCGCCCTCGAACTCGACCCGCGCCAGGATCTGGTCCGTGCTGAGCGTGCTGAACTTCAGCAGCTCGAACAGCAACCGTCCGAAGTGCGAGAAGGCGCCACGGACAATTGCCGTGTGCTCTGCCGGCGTGCGCGTCGGAAACGCCGCGGCGACGTTGCGCTCGGCGACGCGGCGGTGCGAGCGGTCGAGCGTGTAGAACATCAGTCCGAGCGCCGAGCCGCAGGCGTCGACTACGGCGGCCGGCATGACGCGTACGGCGGCGATGAGCGCGCGCACGGCGATGTATTCGAGACGATGCCTGAGCATGCGCGTCAGTGCGTTCCGCGCGCCTGCGCCAGCCGCGCCAGTATCCAGTCGGCGAAGCCCTCGGCCGGTTCGATGCGCGTGTGCAGCGCCACTGACGTGATCGGCAGCCCTGCCGGTGTGAGCCCTTCGAGCCGCACAGCATCCTTCTCGGTGGTGACGACGGCGGCGGCACCGGCGGCGCGTGCGGCCACATCGATGTCGGCGAGATCGGCGGTCGTGAAGACGTGATGATCGCGGAACACCCGAGTGCCGAGCACCCGATGTCCGGCGGCACGGAGGTCGTCGAAGAAACGCTCGGGTCGTTCGATGCCGGCCACAGCAAAGACACCGTCTCCAGGCTCTGGCGCCCGGTCGCCAGCACGCAGCATGGTGATGGTGCCGAGTTCACGCGCCGTCCAGAACGCGTCGCCGATGCCGAGTCGCGACGCGACCCGACGCGCCGCGTCGGCGCTGCCGCCAGGCACGATCAGCGCGTGTGCGACCGACGCGTTGGCGAGCGGTTCGCGCAGGCGGCCGGCCGGCAGCACGCGGTCGTCGAGGTCGCGCTCGTCAGCCAGCAGGAGGTCGATGTCGCGCGCCAGCTTTACATGCTGGAAGCCGTCGTCGAGCAGGTGCACCGTCGCCTCGAGCTGAGTCTCGGCATACTGCCCGGCCGCGTGGCGGTCGGCGCAGACCAGCACCGGTACGCCGGGCAGTGCCCGCGCGAGCAGGAGCGGTTCGTCGCCCGCGTGCGCGACGTCGGCGAGGACGCGGGTGTGGTCGGAGACCACCGTGACGCCGGCACTCGGGCGCTGGCGGGCGTAACCGCGGCTGAGGATCGCCGGACGTTCGCCGCGCTCGACGAGCAGGCGCGCCAGGCATGCGACAGTCGGCGTCTTGCCGGTGCCGCCGACGCGCAGGTTGCCGATGCTGACCACCGGTTGCCGGAGGTGGCGGGTGCGAGCGGCACTGGCGGCATACCACTGCCGCCGCCACGTCGCGGCGGCGCCGTACACCGCGCTGAGCGCCTCCACGATCACTGGACCAGTCGGAAGGGCCGGACAACGCCGCCCGGTGCGGGCAGCAGGTCGGACACGACCGTCATGGTCTTGTCCTTCGCACCGCGGTTGGCCTCGACCAGCGCGCGGGCCGCGGCGCCGAGGCTGGCGCGACGGACGGGATCGGTCACCAGGTTGCGCAGTTCCTCCTCGAGTTCGCGGTCCGTGCGGACCTGGACGACCGCGCGGCTCGCCAGGAAGGTGTCCATGATCTCGCGGAAGTTGTGCATGTGCGGACCGACCACGATCGGCTTGCCGAAGATCGCCGGCTCGAGGATGTTGTGCCCGCCGTGGTCGGCCAGGCTGCCGCCGACGAACACCACCGTCGCGAGCTGGTAGACATGCGTGAGTTCGCCGAAGGTGTCGAGGACCACCACGTCGGTTCTCGGCTCGTCGTCGATCGGCAGGTTCGACCGGCGCGACACCGAGAACCCGTCCTCGAGGGCCAGCTTCTCGACGTCGGCGAATCGTTCGCGTTGCCGCGGCGCAATGATCAGCAGCGCGCCGGGCGCGATCGACTTGATGCGGGCGAAGGCGCGCAGCACGACCGTGTCCTCGGGCCGCATCGTGCTGCCGGCAACCACCACGACACGGCTCGGCGAGAGGCGGAAGTGGCGCAGGACGAGTTCGCGCGGACGCCCGTGCGAGACCGGCACCGGCGCCGGGAGCGAGTCGAACTTCAGGCTGCCGGTGACCGTGACACGCGCCGGGTCGGCACCGAGGTCGATGATGCGGCGCGCCGACTCGTCGCTCTGCATGCAGAAGCGGTCGATATCGGCGAGCACCCGGCGGAACAGCGGGCGCACCAGCCGATAGCGCGGATACGAGCGCGCCGAGATGCGCCCGTTGATAACCATCGTCTTGATGCCCCGGGCGCGGCACTCCCTGAGGAGGTTGGGCCAGATCTCGGTTTCCATCATCACGAACATCCGCGGCTTCACGATGTTCAGCACGCGACGGACGGTGAAGCCCCAGTCGAAGGGGAAATAGAAGACGCCGTCCACCTGCTGCAGGTTCTTCTTCGCCACCTGCTGGCCGGCAATCGTGGTGGTCGAGAGGAACAGCCGCAACCGCGGGTACTGGGCACGCAGATCGGCGATGAGCGCCTTCGCCGTCAGCGCCTCGCCGACGGACACGGCATGAATCCAGATGGAGGGTTCTCCGTCGACATTCAACGCAATCGGCAGATATCCCAGTCGTTGGGACAGACTGCCGACATACTTCTTGTACCGGACAGCCTGGTAGAGGAAGTACGGCGAGATCAGCAGCAGGCCGAGTAGCGAGAGGATGCTGTACGCGAGATACATCGAGTGGGACGAAACGGAGATAACACCGTCTCTGCCAATGATTTACGAGACTGGCAGTATATCTGGACGGTTTGACCCCCCGCAAGCGCGTTCATTACACTTACGGACGTGTGCGAGTCGGCATCAGGCTCGGCGCAAAGGAGCGCTTTCATGGCGGTACGAGTCGGCATCAACGGGTTCGGGCGCATTGGCCGCAACATCATGCGGGCCGCGCTCGGGGACAAGAACATCGATTTCGTGGCGGTGAACGACCTCACCGACGCGGCAACCCTCGCGCATCTGCTCAAGTACGACTCGGTGATGGGCAACCTCGACGCCAGCGTCAAGGCCGAAGGTGACGGCATCACGGTGAACGGCGATGCCTTCAAGGTGCTGTCGGTCAAGGACCCGGCCACGCTGCCGTGGAAGGACCTGGGTGTCGACGTCGTGTTCGAGGGCACCGGCCGCTTCACCCAGCGCGACGATGCGGCGAAGCACCTGTCGGCAGGCGCGAAGAAGGTGATCATCACGGCGCCGGCCAAGGGTCCGGATGTGAGCATCGTGATGGGCGTCAACGACGACATCTACGACGCCGCCACGCATCACATCATCTCGAACGCCTCCTGCACCACCAACTGCCTCGCACCGGTCGCCAAGGTCATCCACGAGGTCTTCGGCATCCAGCGCGGCTGGATGACAACCATCCACTCCTACACCAACGACCAGAACCTGCTCGACCTGCCGCACAAGGATCTGCGCCGTGCGCGCGCGGCTGCCCTCTCGATGATCCCGACCACCACCGGTGCGGCCACTGCGGTCGGCGAGGTGCTGCCGGCGTTGAAGGGGCGGCTCGACGGCTTCTCGCTGCGTGTGCCGACGCCCAACGTCTCGGTCGTCGATCTCTCCGTGCTCCTTGGCCGCAAGACCACCGCAGAGGAACTGAACGCGGTGCTGCGGGCGGCGGCCGAAGGCGCCTTGAAGGGCATCCTCGCCATCTCGGACGATCCGCTGGTGTCGATCGACTTCCGCGGCAACCCGAACTCGTCGATCGTCGACTCGGCCTACACCAAGGTCATGGACGGCGATTTCGCAAAGCTGCTCTCGTGGTACGACAACGAGTGGGGCTATTCGAGCCGCTGCGTCGACCTGCTGCGGTTGCTCGTGAAGAAAGGTCTGTAGAACCGAGGCGCTGATGGCCACACTTTCGATTCGCGACCTGCACCTGCACGGACGACGGCTCTTCATCCGCGTCGACTTCAACGTCCCGATCAAGGACGGTGTCATCACGGACGACACCCGCATCCGGTCGTCGCTCCCAACCATCCAGTTTGCGCTCGACGCCGGCGCCCTGCCGATCATCGCCAGCCACCTCGGACGTCCGAAGGGCGTGCCGGACATGGAGTACACGCTCGCGCCGGTCGCGGCGCGGCTGCAGGAACTGCTCGGGCGCCCGGTGAGCTTCGCGTCCGACTGCGTCGGTCCCGACGTGGACCGGGCAGTGGCCGAGGCGCGGCGCACCAACGGCGTCGTGCTGCTCGAGAACCTCCGCTTCCACGCGGCCGAAGAGCAGAACGATGCGGCGTTCGCGAAGCAGCTCGCCGAGCTGGCGGACGACTACGTGAACGATGCGTTCGGGGCGGCGCACCGCGCGCACGCCTCGGTCGAGGGGATCACGCACCACTTCGCGAAGCCAGCGGCCGGCCTGCTGATGGAGCAGGAGCTGAAGTATCTGAGCCACGTGCTCGAGGCGCCGGAGCGGCCGTTCGTCGGCATTCTCGGCGGGGCGAAGGTGTCGGACAAGATCGAGGTCATCGAGAACATGCTGGGCAAGGTCGACCGCCTGATCATCGGCGGCGCCATGGCCTACACATTCCTGAAGTCGCGCGGCATCCCGATCGGCACCTCGCTGGTCGAGG
This sequence comes from Vicinamibacterales bacterium, assembly GCA_046596625.1. Lineage (GTDB taxonomy): Bacteria > Acidobacteriota > Vicinamibacteria > Vicinamibacterales > CAVVIG01 > CAVVIG01. Next base: position 8,931 of record JBKJMH010000132.1, read on the forward strand.
ATGACAAGCTCGAGGAGGCCCGCACCATCACGGCCAATGCCGCAGCCAGGGGCGTCGAACTGGCGCTGCCGGTTGATCACGTGGTGACGACGGCTATCTCCGCCGACGCACCGCACGAGGTGCTCGCCATCGATGATCCGTCGATCGGCGACCGGATGGGGGTCGACATCGGTCCGCTGACCATCGCGAAGTACGAGTCGCTGGTGAAGGATGCGCGCACGGTCGTCTGGAATGGCCCGATGGGGGTCTTCGAGATCGACGCGTTCGCAGGCGGCACCAACGCCCTGGCCAGGGCCGTGGCGCACGTGCACGGCACCACGATCGTCGGCGGCGGCGACTCGATCTCGGCCATCCGGAAGTCGGGCATGGCCGATCGCATCACGCATATCTCCACCGGCGGCGGGGCCTCGCTCGAGTTCCTCGGCGGGCGCGTCCTGCCCGGTGTCGCGGCGCTCGGAGACAAGTAAAACAGGTCGGGAGGGTCGGGAGAGGCGGGAGGGACAGGAAGGTGGGAGTTCACCATCCCGACCCTCCCGACCATCCTGACCCTCCAGACCATCCAGGTCCGTGTCCCCTGAGATCCCATATGCGCACCCCACTCATCGCCGGCAACTGGAAGATGTTCAAGACCGTGATCGAGGCGGTCGCCTTCGCGAAGGAATTCAAGAGCCTCGTGAAGGACGTGACGAACGTCGACATCGTGCTTGCGCCGCCGTTCACGGCCATTCACCCGGTGAGCGAGGCGCTGCGCGCCAGCAACGTGGCCGTGGCCTCGCAGGACCTGTTCTGGGAGAAGGACGGCGCCTATACCGGCGAGGTCTCACCGGCGATGGTGCGCGAGGCGGGTGCCGAGTACGCGATCGTCGGCCACTCGGAGCGGCGACGGCTGTTCGGCGATACCGACGTGGCGGTAAACCGCAAGGTGCGCGCGGCGATTGCCGCCGACCTGACGCCGGTGCTGTGCGTCGGTGAAACGCTGGAGGAGCGCGAAGCCAACGCCACGTTCGCCGTGCTCGACCGGCAGCTGCAGGGCGGACTCGACACGGTGACGGGCGAGCAGGTGGCCGTGCTGGTGATCGCCTACGAGCCGGTGTGGGCCATCGGCACCGGGCGCGTGGCGACGGCGGCACAGGCCCAGGAGGCACACGCGCACATTCGCGGCCGGCTGCGGACGTGGTTCGGCGCCGACATCGCGGAGCAGTGCCGCATTCTTTACGGCGGCAGCGTGAAGCCGGACAACATTGCGGAGCTGATTGCCGAGGCCGACGTGGACGGGGCGCTGGTAGGCGGTGCCAGCCTCGATGTCGGAAGTTTCGGAGAGATCGTGACAAACAGCCGTCTGGCTGTCATATAATCGGTGTTTCCGAAAGCGTCCTGATGCTCTACTACTTCTTCACAACGATTTACGCGCTGTCGTGCCTCGTGCTGCTGCTGGTCATCCTGCTGCAGCAGGGCAAGGGCGGCGACATGGCGAGTGCCTTCGGCGGCGGCAGCAGCCAGGCGGCGTTCGGCGCCCGCGCGGGTGCAACGGTCCTGTCGAAGCTGACCACCGTGATGGCGGTCGTCTTCATGCTCGGCGCGCTCGGGCTCGCGATCATGGGTCAGCGCGGTGGTTCTGGTTCGGTCCTCAGCAGCAGCGCGCCTCCTCCGGCGCCAGTCGCTCCTGCGGGCACCCCGGCAGCAGGTCAGCAGGCGGCTCCGGCCGCTGGTCAGACTACGCCGGCCGCGGCTCCGGCTGCAGCGCCCGCGACGGCTCCGGCCGCTCCGGCAACGCCGGCACCGGACGCGAAGTAAGTCCTCGCACCACTTGCGGAAGTGGCGGAATTGGCAGACGCACCAGCTTGAGGGGCTGGCGGTAGCAATATCGTGGGGGTTCGAGTCCCCCCTTCCGCACCATCCTTCGCTCGCCAGCATCCCTGCGCGAGCTACGGACGGCAGGCCAGCCTTCGCTCGCCGATCGGGCGAAGGCTGCCACAATCTATCGTTCGACCGAGGCGCCCGCAAGGGCGCCTTTGTTGTGTGTGCGGTGGACACAACAACCTACAACTGGCACAACATTACAACCTACTATCCGCGCGCTATGGCAGGACCTCAGTGCCTTTCATCCCCGTCTGGATGGGCTGTCCAGATGCAGAGATGTAGATTGTTCCGCTGGAGTCGGTCGCAAATGAACGCTGCCCTGTGGATCCCGGTTCGGAAGGGTGGGCTTCAGCGAAGTATGCGGACACCGCAGCATGTGCCGGGTCATGGCAGGTGTCGCCAGGACTGGGGACCGCACCTTTGTCGGCTCGCATGGTGATGATGTAACCGCTCTTGACGACGGTCTCGCTTCCAAGATCCGCACTGACGAAGCCCATGTCCGAGCCGCGCTGAGGCTGCGCCAGGTCTGGTAGAGACTTCGCGTATCCACCACCACAAATGACCGAATACGTGATCTGCCCTGAGTTGATTGCCCGAAGCGTGCCGATGGCCGATGCCTCGTTCCCCGAAATGCGCGCACGCACCAACTCGTCGACGAGCCCTCCCCCCGCCGAACCGCCGCCACACCCCACAACCAGAGCAGCCAAGATCGCCGACAGAACTATGCGGGCACCTATCATTTGCATCGACATCCTCAGCGATTCGCGCATTTGCAAAAGCGACGAAGCAGGCCGCCCGCACTGATGACGGGCTCGGACGACCCCGCCAGTTGCCGGAAGACCATGATGGCAGCGTTCAGGTCTCGCTGACGAAATTCGAGGTCCTCACCACGAGCGACAGTCGAATCTGGGGCTTCCCGCAACGACGGGACAACCGGAATATAGGCCACTCGTCCACGAGCGAAGGCCTCGACGGCCTGATCGCGAATCCTGACGACCAGGCGCTGCTCCGACACGCCAATCACACGCTGGCGCTCACACCGCGATAGATTCTGCACCCAACTGCCACCCGCTCGCCGCGCCCAGACGCCGTGCGCCGGGTTACAATTCCTCGCAGGGGATGTTCCCCTTACCGCTTCTTCGATACTTCCGGACGAGAGACATGGACGATCACTTCGGAC
>JBKJMH010000192.1:0-2883 GCA_046596625.1 Vicinamibacterales bacterium
AGGCTTGGGCTTCCAGTAGGCGACATACACGAAGTGATTGTCAGCAAACTTCGGATGCGCGATCACCTCCACGCCGGCCGTGTCGCGGCGGGTGCTGGTGATGACCGGCGGGATGCCGGTTATCGGCGTCGGGTCGAGCGCTCCATTGTGAATGCGCCGGAGCGTGTTCCGGTTCTGCTCGGACACGAGCATGTCGCCGTCTGGCAGCAACGCGAGCGCCCACGGATACACGAGACCCTTGATGGCGGTCACTCGCACCGTGGCGGCAGCGGTGCGAATGACCTGAGGTCGATCCAGCAGGCTGCTCGGAGGCGGCGACTGCGCGGCCGGCGTCCCCACACATGTGGCCAGCGCGGTGGCGATCAGCGTCGAAGATCTCAGGCTCATGGGCTGAGACTCTAATGCAAAATCCAGCCTGGGCGCCGCTCGCTGGCCGCCAGCGGAGGCTGCAGCGTCGCCACGATGACGCGGGTCTGCGGCGTGTTCATTTCACTGACCTCCGTTTACGAGCCGGCTCTGAGCGTCAGGAATTCCCCGCTGTATCCGGGGCCCGAGATCGGCACCGTGATGTATTGCCTGCCGTTCAGCGTGTAGGTCATCGGCGTCCCCGTCTGCGGAGCTGGCATGTAGACCGCTCCGACTTCCTGGCCGGTGGCTTTGTCGTACGCACGCAGCATGGCGCCGCGTCCGTTCGGAGTGGTCGCGAACCCGCCTTCTCCGGCAATCACGAGTGACTTGGTCACGAGCACGCCGATACGTCCTTGGCGTCCCGTACGCGGGATCGTCAGACCCTTGAGTGCCGGGTGATTCTTGATGTTGTCGGGTGTCTCGCCGTGTGCGATTTGCCACACGAGTTCGCCCTTGTTCAGATCGAGAGCGGTGATGCGCCCGTAGGGCGGCTTCACGATCGGCAGCCCTTGAATGGTCAGGCCACCGCCGCCTTCGCCTCCGCCACCCCCAGCGCCGCCCCGACCGGTTGCCGGCGCGGCGTTCGGATCGCGCGCCGTGCCCTGAATCCACCCGAAGTCGTTCTTGGACATGTCAGTCGGCACCAGGCCAAGCGCGGTCGGCGCAGTGTTGGTGAAGATGTACATGAAGTTGTTGACCGGGTCGAGCGATCCGCCCTGCCAGTTCGCACCGCCAGTGGCCGCTGGAAGCATGAGCGTGCCGAGCGGTCCCGGCCAGGTGCTCACGACAGGCGGCGTGAAGATGGGACCAATTCTGTAGTTGGCCACAGCCTTCACCGCCTCGGCGCGCAGCTCCGGCGTGAAATCGATCAGGTCATCGATCGCCACGCCCTGACGATCGTAGGCTGGCGGTTTCGTGACGAAGGGCTGCGTCGGTGAATACCACTCACCTGGTACGTTGCCTTTCTCGACCGGTCGTTCCTCGATTGGAAACACCGGCTGGCCGGTCGCGCGGTCGAAGATGTACACCCACGCCTGCTTGGTTGGCTGTGCGACTGCCTTGACCACGCGGCCGTTGAGATTCAGGTCCAGGATGATCGGCGCGCACGGAATGTCCATGTCCCAGACGCCGTGGTGAACCAGCTGATAGTGCCACTTGCGTTTGCCGGTCTTGACGTCGAGCGCTACCAGGCTTTCGCCGAACAGACCGTTGCCGGGCCTGTTGCCACCGTAGTAGTCGCCGGTGGGTAGTTCGACTGGCAAATACACGAGCCCCAGTTCCGGGTCGGCGCTCATTTGTGACCAGACACCTGCGTTGCCCGTGTAGGCCCACGAGTCTTTCTCCCAGGTATCGTTTCCGAACTCGCCTGGACGTGGAATCGTGTGGAAAATCCACAGACGCTTGCCGGTCTTGGCGTCGTAGCCGCGAACGTAGCCTTTCTCGTTCGTCCTGGCCTTCGGTCCGCCTCCGGGCAGATGCGCGGCGCCCACCACAATCACGTCGCCGACGACCAGCGGCGTGGCATGGAGACCCACCTCGCCGGTCACAAGATCCATGGTCTGGTCGTCCTCGGTCTTCAGGTCGACGACGCCGTCCTGGCCGAAGCCGCGAACCGGCACGCCGGTCTTCGCGTTGAGCGCCACCATGTGGTAGCCGGGTGTCACATAGACGATGCGTTCGTCGCCTCTGCCGTCCGTGTAGTACGAGAGGCCTCGCCCTGAAAGCTGACGCGGCGCAGACTCTCCGCGCTTGCCTTCATCCATGCCGTGCATCCACCGCATCTCGCCTGTGGCGGCATCGAGCGCCACGACCGCGCGCCGGGTTCCGCCAACTGTGTACATCACGCCCTTGACCATGAGCGGCGTCGCCTGCAAGTTGTACTCAGGACGTGGACCGAGCCCGTCGGTCTTGAAGCGCCACGCAACTTCGAGCCTGTTGAAGTTCGCCGCGTTGATCTGGTCGGCAGGCGAATAGTGCGTGCTCTTCAGGTCGCCGCCGTAGGTTTGCCACTCACCGTTCTGCGTCGTGATGGACTGTCCTTGCCCCGCGGTCGGCAACGTCGTCCAGAGGACGAGCAGGGCTACCGGACACAAGCCAACGGCCGCACGCCTGATGTTTCGCGTCATCTTTGAAGTCCTCGGTTCGGATTTGGAGCGAGATCAAGGAAATTGGGCGCATCGTATCCACGCGAGCCGTTCGAGAGAAGCATTTTCGGTGAGTGTCTCCCAACGCTGCAGCCCCTTCGTCTACAATCGCGCGATGAAAATCACCGGACTGTGGGCAGTTCTGCTGGCGGGCGTGGCCGGCGCGGGTCTCCTCTACGCGCAGGGCGCGCCGTCTCCGGCGGGTGAGTGGCAGACCTACAGCGGCGACTCTGAAGGGCGGCGATATTCGTCGCTGACCCAGATCAACGCGACGAACGTCTCGACGCTGAAACTCGCCTGGCAGTACGGCGTCGCCGGCACCGCGTCTGGC
>JBKJMH010000253.1:0-9319 GCA_046596625.1 Vicinamibacterales bacterium
AGGTAGTCGACCACGCGCGCGAAGGGATCGAAGCCGAACGTCTCGGCGATCGACGGCCGCAGGTTCGAGTTCGCGTTGATGTCATAGAACACGCGGCGTCCGTCCGGCGTGTCGAGATACTCGATGCCGCCGACGTCCAGCTTCGCCGCGCGCACGATGCGCAGCGCCGTCGCCACCGCCTCGGCAGGAACCTCCGGGAACGGGTAGAACTCCGGTGGCACCGTCGCCTCGGGCGGGGGAATGTCGCAGATGCCCTCGCCATCGTCCGGGTTGCACACCGGCGACGGGCACAGGTTGAAGCGCCCGTGCGTCACCACCCGCATCGCATATAACAGTTGACCGCCGAGGAACTCGAGCCGGACGATGCCGCGCTCTGCGTCGTGCGGCAGCAGTTCCTGCAGCAGGAACAAATTGTCCGGTTCCCAGATGCCCGGGTTGTTGTCGAACAGCGCGATCACGTGCGCGAGGGAGTCCGCCACCTGGATGCGTGCGCCGCTGCCACCCTGGTCCGGCTTCAGGAGGGCCGGCCAGGCAATCCGGTGCGCGTAGTCGCGCAGCGCGCGCGGGTCGTTGAACGTGATCGACAGCGGCGTGTCGATGCCGAGCTGACGCAGCAGTGTTGCCTGCACGCTCTTGCTCAGTTCCAGGGCAAAAACATCAGAGCCGTTCAGCACTCGCGCACCCTGCTGCTCCAGCGTGCGCATGAGCGCCAGTGCCAGCGGCACGGCGCGCGTGTTGCCGCGGACGTAGGCACTGGGGCTGGCCTGGTTGAAGTAGAGCCGCGCGCGCGGCACATCCGCGTTGCTGAACGCCGCCGAGGTCACGCTGAACGGTTCGTAGCGGACGCCGCGCCGGTCGAGAGCGGCAAAGAGCGGTTTCTGCCACTCCGGGTGCTCGTGGATCACAACCAGGTCGGTTCTCGCGTCGGCCATCGCTCTATGGTACTTCGCACCTTGCGCTGATGCGGCCCGAGCGTATCATCGGCGCATGCCGAGCACGCGCCAGCGCGAGTTCACCGGGCAGTTCGGAGCGCTTCACGCGTCCGGCACCTTTGTCATTCCCAACCCGTGGGATCTCGGCAGTGCGCGCCTGCTGGTGTCGCTCGGGTTCAAGGCTCTGGCAACCACCAGTTCGGGCTTCGCCTGGTCCACCGGGCGCCCCGACAACCACATCACGCTCGACGATGCCCTGGCGCATATGTGGACCATCGCCTCAGGGGTTGATGTGCCGGTGAATGCCGACTTCGAAGGCGGCTTCGCCGTCGACCCGTCTGGTGTCGCGGCGAACGTGTCGCGCGCCTGCGACACCGGCATTGCCGGCCTGTCCATCGAAGACTCGACCGGCGACCCGCGCGAGCCGCTCTTCGCCTTCGACCTCGCCGTCGAGCGCATCGCCGCGGCGCGGCGGGCCATCGACGGCAGCGGCAGCGGCGTGTGGCTCACCGCGCGCACCGAGGGGTTCATTGCCGGTCGGCCCGACCTCGACGACACCATTCGCCGCCTGCGGGCTTTCTCCGCGGCGGGCGCCGACTGTCTCTACGCACCGGGCATCCGCACCACCGAGCAGATTGCGGCGGTGGTGCAGGCTGTTGCGCCCACACCCGTGAACGTGCTGGTCGGCGGTCCGTTCACCACCGTGGCCGAACTCCAGCAACTCGGCGTGCGCCGCGTCAGTGTCGGTGGCGCGCTGGCGCGCACCGCGTGGGCCGGCTTCCTGATAGCGGCACGCGAGATCGCCGCGCACGGCACCTTCGCGGCGTTCGATGCCGCCGTCCCAGGCGCCGAGATGAACGCGTACTTTGCCGAGTAGGGCACTTTTTTCGGCTGCCGATGTCGATCTGCGCGGTTGCCGTTCGATGAGTTCTTGTCTGGCCGCCGCGACACGGGGGCCGCAGGAGGATGTGATGAAGTACCTGTGCCTGATCTACGACGAAGAAGCGAAGATGCGCGCCATGCCGAAGACGGAGTCCGATGCGTTCATGGGCGAGTACATGACGTTCACCGACGATGTCCGCACGAAGGGGCACTATGTCGCTGGCGAAGCGCTCCATCCGGTGAGCAGCGCCACTACGGTGCGCGTCCGTAACGGCGCCATCGTCACGACCGACGGTCCGTTTGCCGAAACGACCGAGCAGCTCGGTGGCTTCTACTTGATCGAGGCGCGCGACCTGAACGAAGCCATCCAGGTAGCGGCGAAGATTCCGTCGGCGCGGGTCGGCAGCATCGAAGTGCGTCCGGTGGTCGACTTCAGCGCGGGTGCGCAAGGGTGACCGCCGACCGGCGTGTCGATGCCTATATCGCCGTGGCTCCTGCCTTCGCGCCGCCGATCCTGACCCACCTGCGCGAGGTTGTCCGCACCGCCTGTCCCGACGCCGTCGAGACGGTGAAGTGGAGCACGCCGTTCTTCGACTACCACGGTCCGATGTGCAGCCTGGTGGCGCTGGTGAAGCAGGCGGCCGCGCTGAACCAGGCCGGGGTAGCCGCCGGCTGACCGACGCAAAGCGCTCCGACACGCGCCTGCGCCGGCTGGCGACGGCAATCGAGCAGATGGCCGAGGGGAAGACGCGGAACTGGAAGTACGAGAAGCCGTAGCCGCTGACCAACGACCAACGACCAGCTATATACTCTTGCGCAGTCCGGCTTTCCGGCAGCGCTATGTCCGCCATCGCCCTCAGCTTCGTCATCCCGCTCTACAAGAGCGCTGAAACCATCGCTGCGGTTGTCCGCGATATCGAGTCGCTCGAGATCGAGGGCGGTCACGAGATCGTGCTCGTCAACGACGGCAGCGCCGACCGCACGAGTGAAGTCGTGCGTGCGCTCATGCCCTCCGTGACGGTGCCGATCATCCTGATCGAGCACGCGCGCAATTTTGGTGAACACAACGCTGTGCTCACCGGCTGGCGTCACGCCCGCGGCACCCACATCGTCAACCTCGATGACGACGGGCAGAACCCGCCGGCTGAAGCGAAGCGGCTGTGGGAAGAGGCGCGGCACACCGGGCTCGACGTCATCTTCGGCCACTACCGGATGAAGCAGCACTCGGTGTGGCGCAATGCCGGTAGTTGGTTCACCAACAAGATGACCGACTGGGCGCTCGACAAGCCGAGCGGCTTCTACCTGTCAAGCTTCCGCTGCGTAAGCGCGTTCGTGGCCAGCCAGGTCGTGCTCTACGCCGGCCCGTATCCGTACATCGACGGCCTCATCCTGCAGATCACGCAGCGCATCGGCTCCATCGAGGTGCGCCACGAAGCGCGCCGCGCCGGCGAGAGTACCTACACGCTGCGCCGGCTCATTCGCCTGTGGATGGCGGCTTGGGTGAACTTCTCGGTGCTGCCGCTGCGGGTGGCCACGGTGCTTGGCCTGACGATGGCGGCGGCCGGCATGGTGGCGCTGGCGGTGGTGGCGTGGCTATGGCTGCGCAACGTCGGTCCAAGCTACGGCTTCGGCTGGCTCATGGCGGCGCTGCTGGTGTTCTCGGGCACGCAGCTCGTGCTGCTCGGATTGATCGGCGAGTACATCGGCCGGACGTTCCTCACCGTGAACCAGCGCCCGCAGTCGGTCGTGCGTGAAGTGATCGTGCACTCCCCCGATGCCGTAGCGGCCGACTCTCCGACGTGGACCCCCGTATAATTCGACGCTTACAAGGAGAGACCCGTGCTCATCAGCCGCGACCTCGCGAGTGCATTCAACCAGCAGATCGGTAACGAATTCGGCGCCAGCATGCAGTACGTGGCGATTGCCGCGCACTTTCAACAGAAGCAGCTGACGCTGCTCGCCAAGCTGTTCATGGAGCAGGCCGACGAGGAGCGGATGCACGCCATGAAGTTCGTGCAGTACGTGCTCGACACGAAAGGCGAGCTTGCGCTGCCGGCGATTGCCGCGCCGAAGCCGACCTTCACCTCGTCGGAAGACGCCGTCGCCGCCGCGCTCGCATGGGAGGAAGAAGTGACCCGGCAAATCGGCCGGCTCATGGACTTGGCGGTGAAGGAGAACGATTACCTGGGCCAGAGCTTCCTGCAGTGGTTCATCGACGAGCAGCTCGAGGAGGTCGTGAAGATGGACCGCCTGCTCAGCGTCATCCGCCAGTCGGGCGAGAAGAACCTGCTCATGGTCGAGGCCTATCTCGTGCACATCGAGAAGGCCGGCTAACACACGATGGTCGCGTGGCCATGGCTCTGACCGCAACCATCTACAACTTCGACATCGACCTCGCCGACAGCGATCGCGGCGTGTACGAGACGCTCGCCCTGCGCGTGGCGCAGCACCCGTCCGAGTCGGACGACTACCTGCTGACTCGCGTCATCGCCTACGCCATGGAATACGCCGATGGGATCGAGTTCTCTGCTGGAGGGCTGTCGAACCCGGACGAACCGGCCATCACGGTGCGCGACCTCACGGGCGCCGTGCGTTCCTGGATCGAGGTGGGGATGCCGGACGCCGACCGCCTGCACCGGGCGTCGAAGGCGTCACCGCGCGTCGCGGTATACGTGCACCGCGAGCCGTCGCAGTTTCTCGCCCGTCTGGCGGGTGAACGCATTCACCGCGCCGACGCGATAGAGCTCTACACGGTCGATCCCGCCTTGCTGAACGCGTTGGTCGCCCGCCTGCAGCGCCGTATGAACTTCAGCCTGTCCATCACCGACCGCGAACTGTTCATTGCGCTCGGGGCCGAGAACCTGACGGGTACCGTTCCCCGTCGCCCACTCTGACGTCCGTCCTGTGAGAGCCGACCTATGAGACGACTGCGTTACAACGTTGCCACCAGCCTCGACGGCTTCATCGCCAGGACGGACGGCACCTTCGACTGGATTGTCGAGGAGGCCTCGATCGACTTCGCCGCCCTGGCCAGTCAGTTCGACGCCGCCGTGATGGGGCGTCGCACCTACGAGGCGATGAAGCAGCAGGGACCGGCCGCCGCGCTGCCAGGCGTGAAGATCTACGTCTGCTCGACCAGGCTCACGCCGGGCGAGGCGCCCGACGCGGTGGTCATCCCGGGCGACGCCGTCGAGACGGTGCGGGCGCTGAAGCTCGGTGAAGGGAAGGACATCTGGTTGTTCGGCGGCGGCGTGCTGTTCCGTGCGCTGCTCGACGCCGGCCTGGTCGATACGGTCGAAGTGGCGCAGATGCCGGTGCTGCTTGGCGAAGGCATTCCGATGCTGCCACCCGGCGAGGCGGCGCCGCGCCTCGAGTTGACCGACGTCTCGTCACTTCCCGCCAGCGGCATCGTCATGCTCACCTACGCCGTGCAGGGGCGAGCACCCGAGGGCGGGCAGCCGTGATTGATCCGCTCCGGCTCGACGGCCGTCGGCTGCCGCGCGCGACCCGTGTCTACCTGCGCCGCCCCATGCCGCGCGACCGCACCGAGTTCCTGGCCCGCAACGCCGCCAGCCGGCGCCTGTTCCGCGGCCTCGCGGCGCCGCTCACCGACCCGCGGCGGTTCGCGGCCTTCGTCCGCCGCGTCCACACCGGGCTCACCGTCGGCTTGCTCGTCTGCCGCAGCGAGGATGACGCGATCGTCGGATGCGTCAGCCTGTCGCAGATCGTCAGGGGGCCGTTCCAGAGTGCCTACATGGGCTACCAGACCTTCGAGCCGTTCGCCAACCAGCGCTACATGTCCGAGGCGCTGCCGCTGGTGCTGAAGGCAGTCTTCCGGATCCTGACGCTGCACCGCGTCGAGGCGAACATCCAGCCTGGCAACGCCCCGTCGATCGCGCTGGTGAAACGCGCCGGCTTCAGTCTCGAGGGCTACTCGCCGCGCTACCTGAAGATTGCGGGGCGCTGGCGCGACCACGAGCGGTGGGCGATGACGGCCGAAACCTACAGAGACGTGTCACGCGCGCGATGAGAGGGTGAGATGGCGGAGACGAAGAGGAAGCAGCAGCAGCACATCGTGGCGATCGGCGGGGCGGCTTTCCGGGCGGAACCCGAGAACCTGGCCGTGGATCGCTACATCCTGAACCTGACGAAGAAGAAGCGACCGACAGTCTGCTTCATCCCGACCGCCAGCGCCGAGCCGGCCGAGATCATCGCCAAGTTCTACGACTGCTACACGCGCCTCGGTGCCACGCCGAGCGTGCTGCGGTTCTTCCAGCGCACGCCCGACCTGCGCGAGACCCTGCTGACGAAGGACGTCATCTACGTCGGCGGCGGCAACACCAAGAGCATGCTCGCGGTGTGGCGCGAGTGGGGGCTCGACGTCGTGCTGCGCGAGGCGTGGAAGCGCGGCGTGGTGCTGGCCGGCGTCAGTGCGGGCGCGATCTGCTGGTTCGAGAAAGGGGTCACCGACTCGTGGGCGAACGAACTCGCGCCACTCGACTGCCTCGGCTTCCTGGCCAACACCTGCTGCCCGCACTACGACAGCGAAGCCGACCGGCGGCCGTCGGTGCACGACTTCGTGACGCGTGGACTTGTGCCGCCGGTGCTGGCGCTCGATGACGGCGCCGCCGCCCACTTCGTCGGCCGCTCTCTCCACCGCATCGTCACCTGGAAACCAACGGCCCGCGGCTACATGGTGAGGAAACGGCGCGGGGTCGTGATGGAGACCGAATGGCCGCACACGCCGCTGGCGTCCGTGTCGCCGCGCTGAAACCGGATACGAGACGAGGAGACCACATGCCCATCATCACGCGGTGGCGGCTGACGCGCCTGGTTGGCGCGCTCGCCGTGCTGGCGGCGCTCGTGCCCTCGCCTGGTGCGGCGGCGCAGACGGTGACCACCGTGCTCGGCACCGGTGTGGCCGGCGCGTCCGACACGCAGGTCAACAACCCGTACGGCATCATCGCCGGTCCTGATGGCGCGCTGTACTTCTGCGACCTCGACAACCAACGTATTCGTCGCTTCGATCCGGCGACACGGGCGGTGTCGACCGTGGCCGGCAACGGCAGCCGCGGCTACAGCGGCGACGGCGGGCCGGCGCTGCAGGCGTCGCTCAACATGCCGCACGAGATCCAGTTCGATACCGCCGGCAACCTCTACATCGCCGAGCGTGACAGCCACGTCGTGCGCAAGGTCGACATGAAGAGCGGCGTCATCTCCACCGTGGCCGGCACCGGCGTCGCGGGCTTCAGCGGCGACGGCGGCCCCGGCGTGCAGGCGCAGTTGCGCCAGCCGCACAGCATCGTGTTCGACCGGGACGGCACGCTGCTCATCTGCGACATCGGCAACCAGCGCATCAGGCGCCTGCACCTGGACACCGCCGTCATCGAGACGTGGGCCGGCACCGGCATCGCCGCGGACACCCCTGACGGAGCGCCGATTGCCGGCACACCGCTGCGCGGACCGCGCACGATGGCGATCGCCGCGAACGGCGACATGTTCCTGGCACTGCGCGAGGGGAACGCGATCGTCCGCATCGATGCCGCCACGCGCACGTTCCACCGTGTGGCGGGGACGGGCGAGCAGGGCTACGCAGGGGACGACGGTCCCGCGCTGGCCGCGAAACTGGGCGGACCGAAGGGGCTGGCCTGGGCGCCAGGGCAGCTATTTGTGGCCGACACCGAGAACCACGCCGTTCGCCGCATCGATCTGGCGACCGGGATCATCACCACGGTGCTCGGCACCGGCACGAAAGGCGACGGCCCGGAAGCGACGCCGCTCGAGTGCAAGCTGTCGCGGCCGCACGGGCTGCTCGTCGTCTCTGGCGTCTTGTACGTGACTGACAGCGAGGCACACCGCATCCGGCTGCTCAGGTAACCCTGACGGCCGGCAGGGGTCCAATTCAACCGGTAGAGGAGGAGAACGGTGCGCTGGACGACCTTTGGCGCCGAGAAGCGGTTCACCGGTTCGGTACTCGTCGAGGGCGGCGAGCTGAAATCGTTCAAGCAAATCGACGTGGACGAAAGCGGAAGGTGATTCGTCCCGGCCGGCCCGCACGCGTGCAGCGCGGGCCGCGTGGCCGTGTGCGGGCGGTCCAGCCTGGTCGGGCACCGGTGGTCGCCGAGCGGCAGGAAGACCACATGCGCCAGGAGAACGAGCACGAAATCCGTTTCAACGCCCGAACCGACGATGACATCGATGGGTTCGACTTCAAGGTGGGCGAGCGCACCGATCGCATCCGATTCCGCCTGGAGATTGACGGCCACATGCGACCCGAGGAGCTCGAGATCGGGTCGCGCAACTTCCATCCCGATGCCGATCCGCTGGGGGCCGTCCTGAGGTAGTCTTCGCAGGGTGAACACCCCCCTTCTGCAGGGTCGTCCAGGGCGGCAGCGGTTTCTGACGGTGGCGCTGGCGGCCGTGCTCGCCGCTGCCACGGTCTTCGTCGCTGCGCAACCAGCGGACCCGTTGCCGCGCGTGACGCCTTCAGCTGCTCGTCTGTCGGCCGCACCTCTCGCCGCCGCCACGGCGCTGCTGCAGCAGCATGTCGATGCCGGCCGGTCGGCTGGTGCTGTCGCCATGCTGGCGCGTGACGGCAAGCTGGCGTGGATAGCCACCGTTGGTGTGCAGGACCTGGCGACGCACGCGCCGATGGCCGAGCGCACGCTGTTCCGCATCTACTCGATGACCAAGCCGGTCACGGCCGTCGCGGTGATGATGCTGTTCGAACAGGGCGCGTTTGCGCTCGACGAGCCGGTCTCGAAGTACCTGCCCGAATTCGCCGGTGTAACCGTCCGCTCTCCGGACGGCCCGCGGGCGCCGGGCCGTGCACCAACTATCCGCGATCTGCTGCTGCACACCTCGGGGCTCGAGCACCGCACGTCGGCTGTCTACCGCGACGCACAGGTCCGCGCGCGCACCATCGCGCTGCCGCAGTTCGTGCAGAACATCGTGCAGGTGCCGCTCATGGACGACCCGGGCACCCGCTTCCGCTACAGCGAGTCGACCACTGTCCTCGGGCGCCTGGTGGAGATCTGGTCGGGGCAGCGCTTCGACACGTTCCTGCAGACGCGCATCTTCACGCCGCTCCGCATGCCCGACACCGGCTTCTACGCCACCCCGGCACAGCGCCCGCGCCTGGCGACGGTGTATGCACCCGGCCTGAAGGCGATCGAGATCGAGGCGCTGCCGTTCACCGAGCCACCGGCGCTGCTCGAAGGGGCCGTCGGCCTGCTGTCAACCGGTCCCGACTTCCTCCGCTTCGCGCAGATGCTGTTGAACCGCGGCGAACTCGATGGCGTGCGGTTGCTGAAGGCCGACACCGTAGACGCGATGGTCGGCAACGGTTTGCCCGACGCAGTACTGGCGTCGCGTGGCAACGGCGTGATGGGCTGGGGCCTCGGCAACGTGAACGTGGTGATGAAGCCGGAAGCGCTGCGCTACCCGGCCAACGCAGGCGAGTACGGCTGGGACGGCACCGCCGGCACCATCTTCTGGAACGACCC
>JBKJMH010000294.1:0-25394 GCA_046596625.1 Vicinamibacterales bacterium
CTGATGACCTACGCGGCGCTCGTGAACACCCTGACCTCGTACGAGCGACAGTTCGGCACCACGACCTACTCGGTCGAGGGGCGGCTGACGCTCAGGAACCACGACCCCATCGTCTACGACAACATGTTCTCCGGTGAGAACGCCGCGTCGAACACGTCGGCGTACATCATCGGACCGGTCACCGCGATCGTGAACAACGACTACGAGAGCGTCGACATGGAGTCGCTCGAGCTGACGGTGAAGTCGTCCGAAGTGCCGCGCACGGCAACGCTCGAGCGCGTGTGGCTCGACGACCCGCGCCCACGGCCGGGCCGCACGGTGCCGGTGAAGGTGCTGCTGCGCAGCTACCGCGGCGAAGATATCGTCCACACCATTCCGATCACCATCCCGGCCAACGCCCGCGGCTCGCTGGCGCTGACCGTGAGCGACGGCCAGCGCCTGAACCAGGCCGAGCAGCGCGAGGCCCGGTTGCCGCAGGCGCGCAGCGTGCCGCAGCTCGTGCGCCAGTTGAACAAGGCGCGTCGCAACAACACGATCTACGTGAAGCTGCTCTCATCCGATGCCGGCGCCGTCGTCAACGGCGAGCTGCTGTCGTCGCTGCCGCCGTCAGTGCTGGCGGTGATCGAGTCGGACCGCAGCAGTGGCAACCCGAACGCACTCCAGACGGCCACGCTCGGTGAATGGCAGCTGCGCACGGAGCAGACTGTCAACGGCGTGCGGTCGCTCACCATCCAGCTTTCCGCGAACTGACACACCCGCTGTTCGCCTTGCAGAGACCCCTGATGGCTACATCCTCGTTTGGGCGGCGTGCGCTCGTTGCCGCCGCTCTCTTCGCCTGCGCAGGCGGCGCGCTGCGGGCGGCGGCGCCGAAGTTCTTCAGCGCAACCACCCAGGTCGACTTCCTCAAGGGCGACCTCGAAAACCTGTCGGTCGACGCGCGCGGCCAGTTGACACTCGGGCCCGCCACTGAACTGGTTTACGAAACGCCTTCGCCGTTCCTGTGGACCGTGGTGCCGGCACCGGACGGCACGCTCTACATCGGCACGGGCAACGATGGCCGCATCTACAAGGTCGACACGCAGGGGCGCGGCTCGCAGCTGTTCGACTCGACCGAACTCGAGATTCACGCCATCACGCCAGGCCCGAACGGCTCGCTCTTCGCAGCCAGTTCGCCCGATGGAAAGATCTACCGCATCGAACGCGACGGCAAGTCGTCTACGTTCTTCGATCCGGAGCAGAAGTACATCTGGGCGCTGGCCACCGACGCCAAGGGGAACGTCTACGCGGCCACCGGCGAGCGCGGCGTGGTCTACAAGATCACGCCGAACGGCACGGGCGCATTGTTCTACGACACCAAGGCGACGCACGCCACCGCTGTCGCCGTCGACAAGGCGGGTAACGTCCTCATCGGGACCGAGTCGCCGGGCCGCGTGTTCCGCGTCGACGCCGAGGGCAAGGGCTTCATGCTGCTCGACACGCCCTACCAGGAGATCCGCACGCTGAGGTTCGACGACACGGGCACGCTGTTCGTCGGCGCCGCGAACGGCCGCCCCAGCAGCGGCAACGCCCCGGCCACTCCCGGCGAGGCGACGGTGCAAACGACCGGCGGCGGCAGCGCCAGCAACGCGCCGATCGCCTCGGTGACGGTCTCGACGGAAATCACCGCAGTGGTCGTCGACGGCGCCAGCGCCGGGGCGAGCAGCGGATCTACGCGCGCCGCCTCGGGCGCCTCGAAGGGCGCCATCTACCGCATCGCTCCGGACGGCCTGTGGGACATGGTGTGGGATGCACGCGACGACCTCCCGTACGACCTCGCCTTCGACGGCCCGGCACTCATCGTCGCTACGGGCGACAAGGGCAAGATCTACCGGCTCGAAGGCGACCCGCTTCGCGCAACGCTGCTGGCGCGCGCGGCCGCGTCGCAAGTGACGGCGCTGTACCGGGATGCCCGCGGTCGCGTGTTCTACGCCACTGCCAATCCCGGCAAGGTGCAGCGGCTGACCGCCGAGCGCGCCCCGCGCGGCACCTACGAGTCGGAGGTGCGCGACGCGATGCAGGTGTCATCGTGGGGGGCCATCAGTTGGCGCGGCGCGGTCAGCAGCACGAACACGGTGGCGGTGTCGACGCGAAGCGGCAACACCGAGACACCGGACGACACCTGGAGCGCCTGGTCAGCGCCGTACGCCACCGCCGGAACGGCCATCGCCAGCCCCAAGGCCCGCTACCTCCAGTGGCGCGCGGTGTTGGCGGGGCCGGCGCTGTCGGGTTCGGCCGACGGACCGACACTGACCTCCGTGTCGGCGGCCTACCTGCCGCGCAACCTGCGTCCGCAGGTCCGTTCGGTGACGGTGCACCCGCCGGGTATCGTCTTCCAGAAGCCGTACAGCACAGGCGACCCCGACCTGTCCGGTTTCGACAACCGGACCACTCCTGAGCGGAAGCTGACGCAGGCAGCCCAGAGCGCCGGGCAGGGCGCGGCCCAGGGGCGCCGCTCCTATCAGAAGGGACTCGAAACGCTGCAGTGGCGCGCCGAGGACGAGAACGAGGACGAACTGACCTACGAGGTGCAGTTCCGCCGCGAGGGCGATGCCAGCTGGAAGACGCTGAGCACCGACTTCACCGACTCCATCCTCGTGTGGGATACCACGACGGTGCCGAACGGCACCTACTTCGTGCGCGTCATCGCCTCGGACCGCACCTCGAACTCGACCGCCACGGCGCTCAGCGGTGAACTCGACAGCGCGGCGTTCGAGATTGACAACACGGCACCGGTGTTCGCACAGCCAGCCGTGCGCGTCGACAGCGGGCGCACCATCATCAGCGTCGACGTCCGCGATGACCACTCCCCCATCCAGCGTGTGGAGTTCTCGGTTGACGGTGAAGCGTGGACGCCGGCGTTCCCGGCGGACGGTATCGCCGACAGCCGCACCGAGCACTACGACATCGCCATCGACGGACGCGTCAGCGCACGCGGCCTCACGCTGCGCGCGATGGACTCGATGAACAACGTCTCGACGACTCAGGTGGTCGCGACCGCAGCGCGGTAGGTCGGACGGCGCACCGAACGCGTCCACGCGCACCTGAAGGTGCGCGGCTACGACTGGTCAGAGAGCTACGCCACCGACGAGCGGCGTGGCGTGTGCGGCAGGTGCACGTCGACGCGGCGCTTGCGCGGCGAGGCGCCGTCGGACGCAACCGGCAGTTCCAGCGTCGACAGCTTCGGGGCACGCACGGTGGTGTTCGCCACGAGCCAGATCATGTTGACCGCAATCGGCAGCCCCTGCACGCGCGCCGGCTCGAAGCGCGCCAGCGACGCCGTGTTCAGCAGCGTGTCAACCGTTTCCGCTTCGCGGCTGCCGGCTTTCGGCGCGCGGCCACTGGGCGAATGCCACTCGAGATTGACGAGGCGCCCTTCGCGGGTGACGATCGCCGACAACGTGAAGGCGGTCTCGTCGCTCGCCGACGCCGCCGCGAGGAAGAGCTGATCGAGGGCGCGCGGCATGAGCATGCGCGCATCCACCACCATCGGGTTCTTGTTGGTGCCCGGCGCGTTCTCGTCCACTGTCACCGTCTTGGGCGACGCCAGCAGGCGCGCGATAGCCGCCAGTGAGTCCGGGCGCTCCTGCGTGGCGAACCGCATCATGCTCATCATGACGACGATGCAGAAGACCGTGGCGGCGGCGGCGCCAATGCCGGCGTAGACAACATGCATGTCGTCCATCACCTCGCGGATGCGGGTGGACCAGGACATGCGCGCTTCGGCCCGGGCGCGGCTGATGACCGTCGCCTGGAACGTGCCGCGGTCTTCGTGATCGAGCACAGCAGGTCCGGGTGAGGTGGCCCGCACGAACCCGCGCATCAGGCCAAGGTCGGCGAAGACCGAGGCGCAGTCGTCGCACCACTCGAGGTGCGCGCGCATCGCGATCTGGTCGCCGATCGGCAATTCTTCGTCGTG
This sequence comes from Vicinamibacterales bacterium, assembly GCA_046596625.1. Classification (GTDB taxonomy): domain Bacteria; phylum Acidobacteriota; class Vicinamibacteria; order Vicinamibacterales; family CAVVIG01; genus CAVVIG01. Next base: position 3,956 of record JBKJMH010000294.1, read on the forward strand.
ATATTCCTCGAGCAGCGGCCGTGCCTCTTCGCAGATGAGGACCTTCAAGCCATCCTCGCTTCCCGGAGACCGGCCCGCAGCGACTGACGCGCGCGGGTGAGGCGGGACTTCACGGTGCCCACGGCCACACCCAGCGAGAAGGCGATTTCGTCGTAGCTCAAACCGTCCACTTCACGCAGAACGATGGCGGTGCGCTGATCAAACGGGAGCGCGTCGAGCGCCCCCTGCAGGCGCGCGGCCAGTTCCTTCTGGGCGAGGATGCGGTCGGGGCCGGTTTCAGCGCCACACTGGAAGTCGCCGTGCGCTTCGACGTGGGCATCGAGCGACACCTGATCGCTGCGACGCCGGCGGCGCCAGAAACGGTGACGATTGCGGGCCTGATTGACGGCGATGCGGTAGATCCAGGTGCGGAGGGCCGACTGACCGCGGAACTGGCCGATAGTGCGGAACACGCGGATGAAGACGTCCTGCGACAGATCGAGCGCGTCGTCTCGGTCGCCCAGCAGGTTCATGGCCAGCTGAACCACCATGCGCTGGTGTTCGGCCATGACCTCGGCGAAGGCGGTGTCGTCTCCGGCGGCGCAGCGTTGGATGAGCGCGGCCTCCCGCACGCCGATATCCGACCAATCGACGGCCCTCGCCTGCTTCACCGAAAGCATGTTACCGGAGTTAGACCCCGCGGATTGGTGAAAGTTCCCGAACATTCCCATGTCGGCTGTTACGATACGTGCCGGTGAAACGCGCACTTGTCCTGATGGGCGTGCTCGCGATTGCCGCGGTCAGCGGTGCCCTCGCCTACAGGTCCGCGGCGCGGGAACGCAGCTACCGGATGCTCATCGCCTCGGGGGAAGCGGCACTGGCCGGCGGCGAGACGATTGCCGCCATCGAGAACTTCAGCGGCGCCATCGCTGTCCGCCCCGACGCCATGCTGGCCCGCCTGCGCCGCGGAGAAACCTACCGTCTCCGCGGCGACTTCGACGTCGCCGCACGCGACTTCCGCGCCGCCTCGCTGCTCGACCCCACAGCCACCCGTCCACTCGAAGCGCTCGGCGACGTCCTCTACGCGCAGGAGCGCTTCAGGCGCTCGGCTGAGACCTACGACGCGCGGCTGACACTCGACGACCGGTCGGCTCCGGTGCGCTACAAGCTCGCGCTGGCTCGGTATCGCGACGGCTCGGTCGACATTGCGCTCGACCAGGCGCTGCGCGCCGTGGCGCTCGACGACCAACTGGCGGACGCCCATTACCTGATCGCCCTCTGCCTCCGCGACAAGGGGCTGACCGACGACGCCATCGCCGCGCTCACCCGCGCCGTTGACCGTGCGCCAGGCATGCTGCCGGCGCGTGAGGAACTGGCCGACCTGTACGCCGCGTCCGGACGCGTCACCGAACAGCTGCAGCAACTGCAGGTGCTGGCCGGCCTCGACACGCGGCGCAGCGAGCGGCAAGTGGCCATCGGACTTGCTCAGGCCAGCGCCGGCCGAGCCGAGCTGGCGGTGGCCACCCTGACGGCCGCGCTGGATCAGGCCACCGACCAGTCGCCCGTCAATGCCGCCCTCGGTCGCGTCTGGCTGCAGATCGCCGGGTCGCGAGCCGATCGGCCCGAGGCCGCTGGGCGTGCGCTCGAGGCGCTCGAGCGAGCCGCGTCCGCACTCACCGCCACGAGCGAGACCAAGGCGCTGTACGGCCGCGCCCTGGTTCAGGCCGGTCAGCCCGAGGCGGCCGAACAGCTCTTCCAGCAGGCCATCGAGCGCTATCCCGTCGACCCATCAGCGTTTCGCCAGCTCGGTCTCGTGGCCGACGAACTGGGCCACGCGGCTGTGGCACGCACGGCGTTCATGCAGTACCTGGCGCTGGTACAGACCGATCCGGACGCGCCATCATTCGCCGCACGCATCGGCGCGCTGTCGCTGACGCTGAACGAGGCGGCCGCAGCAGTCCCCTGGCTGCAGCGCGCGCTCAGCGCGAAGCCTGACGACCTGCCGGCGCTGACCGCGATGGTTGAGGCGCAGTTGCTGGCCGGTGACGCCGCGAGCGCCCGCGTCACGCTCACCCACGCGCTGGCACTCCAGCCAACGAACCGGCAGTTGCAACGGCTGGATAGACAAGTCAGGAAAGCGGAGGGGTAGGCCGGTGTGCGACTCGGTGGCGGGTCGCGATCAACGCGACGCGTCACTCCGCGGGTCGATGCGGTCACGCAGCCCGTCCCCCAGGAAGTTCAGTCCCAGCACCAGCAGCGCAATCGCCAGCCCCGGGAACAGCGTGAGATGCGGCGCATCGAGAATGTGCGCCCTTCCCCCATTCAGCATCGTCCCCCAGCTGGGCGTGGGCGGCTGGACGCCGAGGCCGAGAAAGCTGAGCGACGCCTCGCCGATGATCGCGCCGGCCATGCCCAGCGTGGCCTGCACAACAACGGCGGGGATGGCGGTGGGGATCACGTGCTTCCACAGGATGCGCGTCGTGCTCGCGCCGAGGGCTCGCGCAGCCTGGACATACTCGAACTCGCGCGCGCGCAGAACCTGCCCACGCACGAGCCGCGCGTAGCCCACCCAGCCGATGATCGTCAGGGCGAACAGCACGTTCGCCAGGCTCGGCCCCAGCACGGCCACCAACGCAATGGCCAGCAGCAGGCCCGGGAACGCGAGCAGGATATCGATGACGCGGCTGATGAGGTCGTCCACCCGGCCGCCGAAGTAACCGGCCACTGCCCCGAGCATCGTGCCGAGCGACGCCGAGACGACGACCACGGTAAAGCCGACCAGGAACGAAATGCGCGCGCCGGCCAGCACCCGTGCCAGGATGTCGCGTCCGAGTTCGTCGAGTCCGAACGGATGCGACAGCGACGGCGTCGCCAGGCGCAGCGCCAGTTCCTGGCTCGCTGGGTCGAACGGCGTCAGCACCGGCCCGACCAGGGCGCCGAGCAGCGCGAGACCGACGATGGCGATGCCCACCTTCAACATGACTATTCGTACCGGATTCGCGGATCGAGAAAGCCGTAGAGCATGTCGATGAGCAGGTTCATCGAGACGTAGGTGACGGCAATCAGCAGGATGCACCCCTGCACCGCCGGATAGTCGCGTGCACTGATCGACTGCACGAGCAACCGTCCGACACCAGGCCACGCGAAGATCGTCTCGGTGATGACCGCGCCGGTCAGAACCGCGCCGAACTGCAGGCCGATGACCGTGACGATCGGGATGAGGCTGTTGCGGAAGGCGTGCGCGAGCACGGCGCGGGTGTCGGAGACGCCCCTGGCACGGGCCGCCAGGACATAGAGTTCGCGGAGTTCCTCGAGGACGCTCGCACGCGTCATGCGCGCCAGGATCGCCGCGAGTGGCGCCCCGAGCGTTACCGCCGGCAGCACCAGATTCGCCAACGTGCCGCGGCCGGACACCGGAAACCAGCCGAGCCACACCGAGAAGACAATGGCGAGGAGCGGGCCAAGCCAGAACGTCGGCATCGAAATGCCGATGAGGGAGACGGTGGTGGCGGCGTGATCGACGTAGGTGCCCTTCCCCACCGCGGCGATGATGCCGAGTGGGATCGAGAACAGGATGGCTACCACCATCGCCGACACCGCCAGCTCCAGCGTCGCCGGCATCCGCTCGAGGATGATGTCGGTCACCGGCTGGTTGGTACGCAACGAGGTGCCGAGGTCGCCACGCACGACGCCGCGCGCGAACGACCCGTACTGCTGGAGCAGCGGCCGATCGAGTCCGAGCTTGGTGCGTAGTTGCGCCACGTCCTGTGGCGACGCGCTCTCGCCGAGCATCGCCTGCACCGGGTCGCCTGGCACGAGATGGATGAGCGAAAAGACGAGCGTCGCCACCCCGATGAGCACGGGGATGGTGAGCAGCAGTCGACGAAGAAGGAACCGGGCCACAGGTGTCGGCCTATTGTGCCTCAGCCCCGCCCGACCCGCCCGACTTGCCCGACCTGCGCTATTTCGGCGCCAACGTCAGCTTGTGCGCCTGCGCCCTGTCCACCGACTCGCGCGTGAACGGCAGCGGGAAGTAGACGCCGTCGGCCAGGTGTTCGCGCAGGTTGCCGTAGTACGCACTGCCGGGCTGCGCCGACTGTCCCGGGGCATTCGTCGCCATCGTCGCGTCGATGTTCGACAGGTCGATGATGCGGCGGAAGTTCGCACCGGTCGCATTGACCGAATTGAAGCCGCCCGGCCGCTCGGTCGGCTTCAGGTCGAATGCGTCGACGAACATGTGCGGCAGCTTGCTCTCATTGATGCGGCCATAGCGCCACTGGGTCCAGTCGGCGCCCCAGTCCTTCGACCCGCGCTCGATGGCCTGTAGCAGCCCGGCCTCGACCAGCGCCACACGTGCGGCTCCCCTGGCAGCGACGGCTTGCCGTCCGGCCTCGCTTGTCGACCAGCGCACGTAGATGGCGGCGGGCACCGAGTCGCGGCCGAGGACGTGGTCCCAGCCGTCGATGATCGCGCGGGCTTTCTCGGCGGTGGCGTCCTTCGCAGTCCACCCCTTGAAGAGCGGCGCGTCGCGCTCGGCCCGCAGCGAGTACGCATCCTGCTGCAACTGCTCCATCGTCTCGATGGTGAACTTCTCGCCTTTCGCAATGCGCTGGTCGAGCATCTGACGGATGCGGGTGATGCGCGCGACGTCGACGTCGGTGGACGTACGGTAGAGCACGGGCCGTCCCTTGTAGTCCTTCGGGTGGGAGTTGTCGTTGGCGGTGGCGATGTAGCCGCGGGCCGGGTTGAACTCACGCGGCAGATCGCTACGGAATCCCTTCCACTCGTACTTGCCGATGCCGGGCACAGGCAGGCGACCGGTCCAGCCGTCGCGATCGGGCGTGAGACCGGTCACTTGCAGCGCAATGTTCCCCTTGGTATCGCCGCAAATGAGATTGTGCGTCGGCATCTTCCAGAACATGGCGCGCTCGAAGAAGTCTTCGCAGCTCGGTGCCTGCGCCAGCTTCAGGCTGCCCTTGAATGCGGCGGTGCCCGGCTGCTGGTTCACCGACTTCGCCGCGAACGCCAGGTGGTTCACCGCGTCCTCGTAGAACACCGGCCCGTGCTTCGAGAACTTCAGTTCGACCGTCCGCGCCTGCGCTTCGCCTTTCACCCGGATTTCCTCGCGGATGATCGTGATTGGTTCCCAGGCGTCTTTGTACTTTGTCTGATTCGGGTCGGACGGATTCGTGCTTTCGACGACGACATCGACCATGTCGGTGCCGGCGAAGGTGAAGCCCCACGCCATCTGCTCGTTGTTGCCGGCATCGACGCCGACAAACGGCGGTTCGCCGCCACCAATGACGTTCCAGCCCGGCGCATTCAGGTGCACGAAGTAGCGCAGCGACGGCATCTCGATGGTGCGGTGCGGATCGTTCGACAGCAGCGGCACGCCACTTGGCGTGTGCTTGCCGCTGACCACCCAGTTGTTGCTGCCGTCCATGTCCTGCAATTCGGGCATCAGGCGGGCCGACTGCAGCGTGGGCAGCAGCGCCCGGTACGGCTCGACGATCTCCGGCGACGGCAGGGCACCGGGCTCGAACGGGTTGCCGTCGCCCTTGCGCGCGGCAGCCAGCAGTTCGTCAGTGAACCAGTTCAGGTCGAGGCCGTCCGGCACGACCAGGTCGTCCCATGGGTCGGGCGCGGCGCGCCGATTGGCTTCCTTCACGCCGAGCTTCTTCGCGCTGAGCGCCAACTGGATCTCGTTGATGCCGTGTCCGCTGGTGCTGTCGATGCCGAGCTGCGCCCAGCGCAGCGTCAACGTCTTCGCCGTCCACGGCTCCGGCGTGATGCCGGTCAGTTTGAATTCAACCGGCAGGTTGTTGCGGTTGGCCTGCACGTAGGCGTTGAGACCGCTCGCCCAGGCGGTGAAGAGCCGCTCGGCATCGGGGTGATAACTGGTCCACTCCTTCTCGTCCCACGGCCCGCGGAACATCATCAGGCGGGTGCGCGTGTCGTAGTCGACCGCTTTCGGCCCGAACACCTCGGCCAGGCGCCCCTCGCGCCAGCGGCGCCACATCTCGAGCTGCCACAGCCGGTCCTGCGCCATGACATAGCCCTGCGCGAAGAACAGGTCGTCGTCATTCTTCGCGAAGATGTGCGGAATTCCCTGCTGGTCGCGAATGAGCTCGACCGGCGCCTTCAGGCCGGGCAGCGTGAGTGTGCCGTCGATGACGGCGAGCGACTGCTGCGCCACCTCGTCGAGCGAGGCGGGCGCCTTGGCGGCGACTGGCTCGGGCGACGAGCAGCCGCTGAGCAACAGACCGGCCGCGAGGGCGACGCAGGCAGCGCGAACGGGAACGAGGGACATCGGAACCTCCGCAGTCACGGCAGGTGACAGGCGGGCGCATGATGACTGTCACAGGACAGGCTGTCAAATAGCGGCGGCAGCCGTGCGACAATTCAGCCCAGTTTCCTTATCTGTTTTCGATTTCCAGAGGTGCAGGATGAAGAAGTCGTTCGTCATCGCCGGCACGGTGGCCACCGCCGTCGCCATGGTTGTTTCGCTCTCGGCGCAGAACCCGGCGCAGGTCCCCACGGCGCCGCCGGCCAAGCCGCGCGGTGCCACCGCGCCGCCCGAGCAGGCGGCGGTCAAGCCGGCCAACTTCCTGCCGAACCCGTACGAGACGGTTCGGAACTTCGGCCCGCTGCCGAACGGCCGCAAGTGGGGCTCAGTCAGCGCGGTCGACATCGACCCGGACGGCAAGAGCGTCTGGGCCGCCGACCGCTGCGGCAGCAACTCGTGCGCCGGCTCGACGGTCGACCCGATCATCAAGTTCGACTCGAACGGCACCATCCTGAAGATGTTTGGTGCCGGTCAGATCCTCTGGCCGCACGGCATGGATGTGGACAAGCAGGGGAACGTCTGGGTGGTGGACGCTCGTGTACCGAACGCCGATGAGCTGAAGCGCTTCCCGGACTGGGCAAACAAGGGGAACACGGTCACCAAGTTCAGCCCCGACGGCAAGGTGCTGCTGGTGCTCGGGACGGGCGGCAAAACCGGAGCGCCGCCCGCCGCCTTCACCGAACCGAACGACGTGGTCGTCGGACCGGACGGCCGCATCTACGTGTCCGAGTCGCACAGCGCGCAGTTCATCGACGAGCCGACGCCGGAAGCGGTGGGCCGTATCTCGGTGTTCTCGCCGGACGGCAAGTACATCAAGAGCTTCGGCACCTACGGCTACGGCCCGAGCCAGTTCCGCGGACCGCACTCGCTGGCGTTCGACTCGAAGAGCCGGTTGTTCGTCGCCGACCGAGGCAACCGCCGCATCCAGATCTTCGACCAGGAAGGCAAGCACCTCGATACCTGGTACCAGTTCAGCCGCATCAGCGGCATCCACATCGCGGCTGACGACACGCTCTACGCGATCGACTCCGAATCGGACGACAACTTCAATCCGGGCTGGCGCAAGGGACTTCGCGTGGGCAGCGCCAGGACCGGCGAGGTCTGGTACTTCGTGCCGGAACACGTGTCGAAGCAGGCGTCGGGCATGGGCGGCTTCGGCTCGATGGGCGAAGGCGTCACTGCCGATGCGCGGGGCAACGTCTACGCCGGTGAGGTCGGTCCCATCCAGGGGCTGACGAAGTTCGTCCCGCGCCTGAAGCGGTAAGCGACACAGGGCAGGTCGGGCGGGAAGGCGGACAACACTGCCTCGCCAGCCCCACCCGCCATTCCTGCCCATCCCGTCTGGCCTGCCTTGCCCGCCCGCCCTACGCCCCCGCCCCATCCTGGATGTCGAGGCGCGCCATCAGCTTGGCCAGCCCCTGCCGCGACACTCCCAGTTCCTCCGCCGCACGTGACCGATGGCCCGCCGCCCGCACCAGCGCCGATTGGATGAACGAACGGTCGAACGTACGCCTGGCGCTATCGAGGCGGAAGCCCGAGGACGCCGACACGGCACCGAAGTGAGCAGGCAACGCCGCAGGAGAAATGACGCCGCGCTTCGGCGAGCGGACAGCGAGCGAAGCGAGGACATTCTGCAGTTCGCGGATGTTCCCCGGCCAGTCGTAGCGAGCAAGTGCGGCCAGCGTGGCCTGCGCCAGCGTGGCGCGGCTACCGACGCGCTCGGCCGCATCGCGCCAGAACAACTCCGCCAGCACCACCACATCGTCGCGGCGCTCGCGCAGCGGCGGCAGGGTGATGCGGATGACGTCGAGCCGGTATAGCAGGTCGAGCCTGAAGCGTCCGGCTGCCACGTCGTCGCGAAGGTTGCGATTGGTTGCCGTCACCAGACGCACATCAACGCGTCGGCAGACGTTCTCGCCGACGCGGCGAATTTCTCCTTCCTGAATCGCCCGCAGCAGCTTGGCCTGCGCACGCGCCGACAGTTCGCCGATCTCGTCCAGGAACAGCGTTCCGGTGTGTGCGTCCTCGAACACGCCACGGCGCTCGACGGCCGCGCCCGTGAACGCCCCGCGCGCGTGCCCGAACAGCTCGGACTCGACCAGATCTTCAGGCAACGCGGCGCAGTTCAAAGTGCAGAACGGACGATCGCGCCGGATACCGAGCTTGTGCAACTGGCGCGCGACCAGTTCCTTGCCCGATCCGCTCTCGCCTTCGACGAGCACCGCGAACGGCGCCGAGGCCGCGCGCTCGATGGCCGCCCGGACGCCGGCAATGGCTGACGAGACGCCGAGCAGGTCCGACGCACGTGGCACACGCTCCGTGTGGCGACGTGCCACGACGCCGCTCAACGCCGGTCCGGCGGCCGTGGCGCCGGTGGACAGCAACACCGTGACCTCCGAGGGATGCCACGTGGATGCCGGCGGCCACGTGGCAATGAGCACACCCACGACCTGACCGGCGTAGCGAACCGGCACGCCGGCCTCGACCCGCTCACCGCCGTGATGCGGCAAGACGAGTTGGCCCGCGGTGAGGACGCGCTGTGCGTGCTCCGGATCGATGCGCGCCCCGTCGATGGCCACAGGTGCCAGCGCACCCTGTTCGAGCGCGAAGAACGTCACGCCCCCGGCGCGGAGCCGGGCACGCAGTCGGCCACATACAGCGAGGAGTACCGCCGCGTCCTCATCTGCCACCTGGCAGCAGCGCAGAAGTTCGACGATGTCGTCTGCAGCCGGGGCGACGTGAAGAGCTTCCGGCCGCTTCGCTGGCGCGAAGAGACGCAGCGCCGCCATCCCGGCGCGGTCGGCACGCTGCTCCGCCGCCAGCACCGGGTCCGACGCCGTGAGCAGGTCGCGCAGCAGGTCCAGGTGAGCCACCAGCAGCGCCGGCAACGTGCGCAGTGCGACACGCGACATGCGCCCGAGCAACAGCTGCGCCGGTCCTCGCTCGCCGCGACGTCTGGCGATTTCCGCGCGCAGCACCCGCACCGACAGCGCCAGCACCGGCGCATGCGCCGACCGCGCGTGACGCAGCGCAGCAAGCGCCGTGGCGTCGGCCTGCGCCTCGTCTCCAGCCGCCAGCAGCGCCGCCGCGCTCGCGTGGCACGCCAGGGCACAGAGCTCGGGGTTCGCCAGCCCCAGTGCGCTGTCCCTGGCCCGCGCCGCTTCAGCCACCGCGTCGGCGACGCGACCACGCCCGATCGACACCTGGCTTTTGATGACGCCCACCCGGACTCGCGCGCACGGCGCGAGGTCGGGCTCGGCGTCGAGCACCAGCAGCCGCTGCCACGCGTCGCCGTACCGCCCCTGCCAGTAGAGGCAGGAGGCGAGCGCGAGTGCCGCGTCGAGCGCGGCCTGCGGTTCGGCACTCTGCGCCGACGCGAGCGTGGTCTCGAGCATCAATTCCGCCGCCGGCAGGCGTCCGCTGGCGATGAGCATGTCCGCCTGCAGTACCGCCAATCGCTGCAGCCCGCCCAGGTCGCGAGCCAGGCTGCCCCAGCGTCGGGCCTCGTCCAGCAGCGGCTCCGCCTCGACGACACGACCGCGTCGCCGCAATGACTCCGCAAGACACAGCGCGCACTCGAGAGCACCGAGCCACTCGCCTCGTCTGGCGAAACCGTGCATCGCCTGTCGTGCCACGCGCTCGCCCGACTGACACCGGCCGCGCTGCAGCGCCGCGTGCGCCGCCTCGAGCTGTCGTCGCAAGCGCGCCACTTCACCGGGAGCCGGCCACCGACGCGCTGGCGCGTCGGACTCTCGCGGCAGGGCGTCCTCGTCCTCCACCACCGCGGTCTGCTCGGCGGCGCGCGCGCCGCGCGCCACGTCGCCGGCGCTGCGCCGGCCCGACACGCGTGCCGCCGCTGCCGATAAGGTCTGGCCGAACAACAGCTGTTCGAAGCGGCCGGTCAACCCTTGCGACCTGCGCGCCGCTGTCGCCACCACCCTGCGGTGCGTCAGGGCCACCGCCTCCGGGCAGACCGACGCCTGCAGCGTGTCAGCGCCGAGCCGTTCCAACGGCACCGTGTGCACGCGACGCACCGGCGAGGACCCCGCAAAGATGACGATGTGCGGCCGGCTGGCGTCGAGTGCCGCGTCGAGCGCCGCACGCCAGCCTCCGTCCACATCGTCGTGCGCAAATAGCGCCAACGTGCGTCCACGCAGCAGCGTGCGAATCGCGTCACCGTGCAAGCCAGCATTGACCGGAACGTAGCCTGCCAGACGCGCGCTGCGCGCCAGGGTGCGCACCGCCGCGGGCATGCCGCCGCCGTCGGGTGCCCACAGCGCCAGCGCCGGAAGGCGGTCCGGCACATCGCTGCTGAAGATGTCGGCGAGCGCGGCGAGCCGGCGATCGTGATGGCGCACCACGCCGAGCAGCGCCGGGTCCGTATCCACATCGCTCACGCACTGCGCATCGACGACGCCTCCCGACGCATCGGGTCGCATCACTGCCCGGCCGCCGCGACAACCGACCGACGCGGCTCCCGGTGCGCCAGCAGATCGACCATTCGCGGCGAGGAAGCGGGAAGCTCGCGTTACCGCCTGCTCCGCCGCTGCCGCGGCACCACGCCAGTGCGGCTGCATGGCCCACGCCTCGAAGCGCTGCGTCTCGGCGAGCGCGCCGTAGTCGACCAACTGGGCCAGCGACGGGTGCACGACCCGCGCGAGCCAGGTGCAGCGCTCGGCCCAGCGCGCCTGCTCGGTCGTCCCGCCTGCGGTCGACACCACGATGGACACCCGCTCGCCCGTGGCGAGATCGATCGCGTTCCCGCGATCGTCGATGGCAAACCGATCGGCGATGAGTTGCACGTTTCCCCCTGCGAAGACGGACGTGGTGCAAGATCATCGCCCGGCCATTTCAGGCCTGATCGCGCGGGTCCGCGCTCCGGGCCTTGCAGATTTTTCGGATAGAATAATGCCCAGATGCTGCGATTTCTCACCGCCGGCGAGTCCCATGGCCGCGCCCTCATCACCATCCTCGAAGGCATTCCGTCCGGGCTCACGATCGACTTCACCGCACTGACCGCCGAACTCCGGCGCCGTCAGGGCGGATACGGTCGCGGTCGTCGCATGGTCATCGAAACCGATCGCGCCGACACCTTCAGCGGCGTCCGTCACGGGGTCACCACGGGCGCGCCGATCTCGCTGATGATCCCGAACAAGGACTGGGAGAACTGGCAGCGGACCATGGCCGTCGAGGCGCCGCCGTCGGCAGACACGCCCGGCGTGGACCGCGCCGCCGTGACGCGGCCGCGCCCCGGGCACGTCGACCTGGCCGGGGTCGTGAAGTACGACCACACCGACATCCGCAACGTGCTCGAGCGCGCCAGCGCGCGCGAAACGGCGTCGCGGGTAGCCGTGGGCGCCATCTGCAGACAGTTCCTCGGGAAGCTTGGCATCCGGATCGTGTCGCACGTCGTCAACATCGGGTCGGCGTCGATCGGCAACCCGCTGGCCGTGACCTTCGACGACGTGCTGGCTATTCCCGCCGACTCCGAGTTGAACTGCGTCAGCACGGACGTCGAGCAGGAAATGAAGCGGGTCATCGACGTCACGAAAGAGGCCGGCGACACGGTTGGCGGCAGCTTCGAGGTGATCGTGCGCGGCCTGCCGATTGGTCTGGGCAGCCACGTGCAGTGGGACCGCAAGCTCGACGGCCGACTAGCGCAGGCGCTGATGTCGATTCAGGCGATCAAGGGCGTTGGCATCGGCATCGGACCGCGCGTGGCCGACCTGCCGGGTTCGCAGATTCACGACGAGATCCTCCCACTCTCGGGCGCCACCACTCACCCCGAGGTGCCGGTGTCGCGTCCCACCAACAACGCGGGCGGCCTCGAGGCCGGCATCACCAACGGTGAAGACCTTCGCATCACTGGCTACATGAAGCCGATTGCCACGCTGATGAAGCCGCTTCGCTCGGTCGACCTGAACACGCTGGCGCTGAGCCCGGCCGCCATCGAGCGCAGCGACACGTGTGCGGTTACCGCCGCAGGCGTTGTCGGCGAGGCCATGGTGGCCATCGTCCTTGCGGAGGCGGCGCTCGAGAAGTTCGGCGGCGACTCGATGCCCGAGATTCTCTCCAATCTCGAGCACTACCGCGCGCGCACCGCGGCGCGCTTCACTCACGACTGACCACCGACGTGCGCGGTTCGACCAACGACCAAATGATCCGCCCCCTGATGCGCTACGGCGCGAACGTCCTGCACCAAGTCGCGCGCCCGGTGGCGGAGCTGACGCCCGAGATCGACCAGCTTCTCGCCGACATGGTGCAGACCATGTACGCGGCGCCAGGCATCGGGCTGGCGGCGCCTCAGATTGGCGTGGCGCTGCGCGTCTTCGTCATCGACCTGTCGGTCGGCCGCGACCCGCAGGGGCTCATCACGCTGATCAATCCGGAGTTCGTCGAGCGTGAAGGGATGCAGCTCGAAGAGGAAGGGTGCCTCAGCGTGCCGGGCTTCGAGGCCACCGTCGTTCGTCCGCAGCGCGCCGTCGTGAAGGGGTTCGATCGCGAATGGAACCCGGTGCAGCTGGAAGGTACCGGGCTGCTGGCCCGTGCGTTCCAGCACGAAATGGATCACCTCGACGGCACGCTGTTCGTCGATCGCCTGCGCGGCATCAAGCGCGACCTGATCGTGCGCAAGATCAAGAAGCTGGCGAAGGCTGGGAAGTGGTGAGTGAAACCGGATTGAAGGTGGTGTTTCTCGGCACGCCGCAGTTCGCGGTGCCGACGCTCGATGCCATCCTCGCGTCGTCGCACACCGTCGTCGGCGTCGTGACCCAGCCGGACAAACCGCGCGGACGGGGACAGAAGGAAACCGACGCGCCGGTGAAGGCGCGTGCCCGCGAGCGCGGCCTGCCCACGCTGCAGCCGCCGACGCTGAAGGACCCGGCTGTGCTCGAGCAGTTGACGGCGCTTGGTGCCGACATCGGCGTGGTGGCGGCGTACGGAAAAATCCTGTCGCAGGCGGTGCTCGACGTCCCGCGTCTCGGCATGATCAATGTGCACGCGTCGCTGCTTCCGCGCTGGCGCGGCGCCGCGCCTGTCCACCGCTCGGTGATCGCCGGCGACGCCGCGACCGGTGTCACGATCATGCGCGTGGTGAAGGCACTCGATGCCGGCGCGATGATCGCCACAGCGCAACGGCCCATCGGCCCGAACGACACGAGCGACGAAGTGGAACGCGACCTCGGTGCGCTCGGTGCCGCGCTGCTGGTGCAGACGCTCGATCGCCTGGCGCTCGGGCCGATCGAAGAAGTTCCCCAGGACGAGTCTGGGGTGACCTACGCGCACCGCCTCACCAAGGACGATGGCCTCGTCGACTGGGCGCAGTCCGCGGCGTCGATCCACAACCAGATTCGCGGCCTGCATCCGTGGCCGCTGGCGTTCTCCTCCATCGACGGCCAGCGCCTGATCCTTCGCCGCTCCACCTGGTCGGCCGAAGACGCGCCGGCCGAACCGGGCACGATCGTGGCCGCGCACGGTGACGAACTGCGGATCGCCACCGGTGCAGGCACGCTACTCGTGACCGAACTGCAGGCCGAGGGCCGCCGCGCCAGCCGCACGCGCGACTTCCTCGCTGGACGCAAGCTCGCGCCGGGTCTGCGCTTCGCGGCGCAGTCATGATTTCTCCCGCCCGTGTCGCCACCTACAACATCCTGCGGCGGCTGTCGGACGGACGCTCCGACCTGCCGGCGGCCGTAGCTGTCGTGCGCGATGCGCTGCCTGACGAACGCGACCGTGCACTGGCCACTGACATCGCCACGGGCACCGTGCGCTGGCGGGCTACAGTCGATCACCTCATTGCGCACTACGCAAAGCGCCCCATCGCGAAGCTCGATTCGGAAGTCGTCGATATCCTCCGCTTCAGCATCTACCAGTTGCTGCACCTTACGCGCGTGCCGGCTTCCGCCGTCGTGGACGATGCGGTGGACTTGACGAAGCGGGCCGGGAAGAAGAGCGCATCGGGCTTCGTGAACGCCGTGCTGCGAAACGTCTCGCGCAATCGGCGGGCACTGCCGCTCCCGGCGCGGCCCGACGATGGGTCGAACCGCACAGCGGCGATCGACTACCTCAGTCTCACGCTGTCGCATCCGCGCTGGATCGCCGAGCGCTGGTTCGACCGCGTCGGGTTCGAACGCGCGGAAGCGTGGATGCTCTTCAACAACGAGCCGGCGCCGCTCACCATCAGGGCCAATCCGCTCCGGACCACGCGCGACGAACTGCTGGTTCGCCTCGCCGAGGTTGGGGTGGTTGCCCACGCGGCGCGCTTCGCGCCGGACGGCATCGTGCTCGACAAGGGGAGCCTTCGCGAGGAGGCGCCGCGTGGCGAGTTCGTGATGCAGGATGAAGCGTCGCAGCTGGTGGCGCTGCTCGCTGGCGCGGAGCCCGGCCCGTTGGTGCTCGACACGTGCGCATCCCCTGGCGGCAAGGCCACGGCGATGGCCATGACCCTCGGACTGGGCGAACGCCTCATTGCGTGCGATGTGCGCGAACGCCGCATGGCACTGCTCCAGCGGACGATCGCCTCGACCGGCGCCCTGAATGTCCGGCTGGTGCAGGCGGACGTGACCCGGCCGCTCCCCTTCCGCGCCGACTTCTCCACCGTCATCGTCGACGCCCCGTGCTCGGGGCTCGGCACGCTGCGCCGGGATCCGGACATCCGCTGGCGCCGAAGCGCTGATGGTCTTCCCGGCCTCGCGACGGCCCAGGTGGCGATGCTGACCAATGCCGCCGCGATGGTCCGTCCGGGCGGACGCCTCGTCTACGCCACCTGCTCGAGCGAACCCGAGGAGAACCAGGACGTAGCGACGTCGTTTCTGGCGTCAACCGCAGGCTTCCGGGCCGTTCCGGCCACGGCCGCGCATCCGGCCCTGTCGGCCGACCTGGTCGATGCCAGCGGTCACCTGCGAACCGAGCCCGACCGGCACGGACTCGAGCTGTTCTTCGGCGCCGTCTTCGAGCGCGCCGGGCAGTTGTAGTACTTTTGTCACCAATGGCCTTCCGAACCCGCGTCTGGAGCGCGGGCAAGCTGCTGGTGCTCACAGGTGCGCTCATTGCCACCTACGTCCTCTTTGCTGCCGCAGCCATGCGGGTTGCCCTCAAGGCTCGCGAGGTCCAGGTTCCCGACCTCGTCAACCGCACCGCCAACGAGGCGACCGCTGTCGCCGGTGAAATCGGCCTGGCCGTCCGGCTCGACGACACCCGCCGGCCCGATCCGAAGATTGCCGCCGGCCGCGTGCTGGCGCAGGATCCGCCGCCCGGCACCATCTCGCGCGAACAGCGCAGCATCCGCGTGTGGCTCAGCACCGGACCGCGTGCGGCGATCGTGCCCGAGCTGACCGGTCAGACCGAGCGAACCGCCCAGATGCGGCTGACGCAGGACGGCCTCGATGCCGCCACCGTGTCTGAGATCCGCTCCGCGTCGTTCGGCTCGGACGTGATCGTGGCGCAGGAGCCGCCGCCCAATACCCCCGGCGCGCAGGTGTCGCTGCTCGTGAACCGCGCCGAACAGTCGACCAACTTCGTCATGCCCGACCTGATCGGGGTGAACGGCGAACGAGCCGCCACGTTGCTCCGCGGGCACGGCTTCCGCGTGGCGGTGGTGGCCTCGAGCCCGTATCCGGGCGTCGCCGCCGGCATCGTACTGCGACAGAGTCCACAGGCCGGGTTCCAGATTGCGCCCGGTGAACCGATATCGATCGAGGTAAGCAGGTGAGCGTCCAAATCGCCCCATCCATCCTCTCCGCCGACTTCGCCGCCCTTGGAGACGCCGTTGCGACGGCTGAACGCGGCGGCGCCGACCTCATTCACGTCGACGTGATGGACGGCCACTTCGTCCCGAACATCACCATCGGGCCGCTCGTGGTGAAGGCGCTGAAGCGTGTGGCGACTCGGCCGCTCGATGTGCACCTGATGATTCAGGAACCCGACCGCTATATCGAGGTGTTTGCGGCGGCGGGTGCGGCGATGATGTCGGTGCACGTCGAGGTACTGCCGCACCTGCACCGAACCGTCCACGCCATCAAGGCGCTCGGGGTGAAGGCCGGCGTCGTGCTGAACCCGTCGACACCGGTCGGCGCGCTCGAGGACATTGCCGCGGACGTCGACTTCGTCCTGGTGATGTCGGTGAACCCCGGTTTCGGTGGACAGTCATTCATTCCGCGCAGCGTCGAGAAGATCGCGGCCGTTCGTGCGCTGTTGAATCGCTCCGGGAACCCAGGCGCTGAGATCGAGGTCGACGGCGGCATCGACATGAAGACCGCGGCACGGGTCGTCGAGGCGGGCGCGCGGATTCTCGTGGCTGGCAACGCCATCTTCGGCACCCCCAATCCCGAACAGGCCACCCGCGACTTGAAAGCGCTGGCCAACGGGGTGCTGACCGGGCCGGGCGCGCGGTGAGCTTTTTCCCGCCACCGTCTCGCGTGCGGGTGCGCTATGCCGAAACCGACAAGATGGGCGTCGTCTACTACGCCAACTACCTGGTCTGGTTCGAGGTGTCGCGTACCGACTGGCTGCGGCATGCCGGCTGGAGCTACCGCGACATGGAAACCGAGGGCTACATGCTGCCGGTCGTCCACGCCACCTGTGCATATAAGCAGTCGGCGCGCTACGATGACGAGATCGATATTGTGGCGCGCGGGACGCTTCTGTCGCCCGTCCGTATCCGGTTCGACTATGACGTAAGGCGCGCGGCGGACGCGGCCCTCCTCGCTGAGGGCTACACCGTGCATGCATCGCTGGATCCGCAGGGGAAGCCCCGGCGGCTGCCACCCCGGGTCCTGCCCATTTTTTCGCGAGAGTCATGAAGGCATTTGTCACCGGCGTGGCCGGATTCATCGGATCCACCCTGGCCGAGCGGCTGGTTCGCGCCGGAGTCGATGTGGTCGGCATCGACTGCTTTACCGACTACTACCCGCGTGAGGCCAAGGAGCGGAACCTGGCGTTCCTCCGGACCGCCCCAAATTTCCGGTTCGTCGAGAGCCGGATTCAGGACGCTGACCTCGGCCGGCTGCTGGCCGACCGGACCCATGTGTTCCACCTGGCGGCCCAGGCCGGGGTGCGAAAAAGCTGGGGACGCGATTTCGACGTCTATACAACGAACAACATCGACGCGACGCAGGTGCTCCTCGAAGCCTGTGTCGGCACGGGGATCGAACGGCTCGTCTATGCGTCCAGTTCGTCGGTCTACGGCGACCTGGTCGCCATGCCGATGCGCGAGGATGCGCTGCCGCAGCCGGTCTCGCCATACGGGGTGAGCAAGCTGGCGGCGGAACAGCTCTGCTACCTGTATTTCGTGAACTTCGGCGTGCCGACCGTGTCGCTGCGCTACTTCACGGTCTACGGGCCGCGCCAGCGGCCGGACATGGGGTTCCACAAGTTCCTGCGGGCCGCACTCGAGGGAACGCCCATCGCGGTCTATGGCGACGGCGAGCAGACTCGCGACTTCACCTTCGTCGAGGACATCGTCTCGGCGAACCTCGCGGCCGCGGAACGGGGTGTTCCGGGGCGTGTATACAATATCGGCGGCGGGTCTCGTGTCTCGTTGAACCACGTGCTCGAGATCATCGGGCGCGTCACCGGGCGTCAGCCGGTCATCGCGCGCGAGGCCGCACAGAAGGGCGACATGCGGCACACCTACGCGGACACGGACCTGGCGCGTGCCGACCTCGCCTTCCGCCCGACGACCGATCTCGAGCGCGGCCTTGCCGCGGAATTTTCGTGGCTGACCGGAATCCTGCAACCATGACCACAGCTGTTCGGACTTACTCGGCGCTCGCGGCTCTCTGTCTCGGCCTCACCCTGCTGTCGGGCTGTGCGTCGGCCAACGGCCGTCGCGCCGTGCCGCCCGGCACCGCCCAGCCGGACCGCTTCCTCTACGACCACGGGCTGGAGTCGCTCGAGAACAAGAAGTGGCTCACCGCGCGCGAGTTCTTCAAGCAGGTTACCGAAACGTATACGCAGAGTCCGGTCCGTCCGGACGCGAAGCTAGGCATCGGTGATTCCTACATCGGTGAGGGTTCGCCCGAGTCGCTGGTGCTGGCCATCGCCGAATTCCAGGAATTCCTGTCGTTCTACCCCACGCATCAGCGCGCCGACTACGCCCAGTACAAGCTCGGGCTCGCCCACTTCCGGCAGATGCGTACCGCACAGCGCGACCAGACCGAGACCCGCGACTCCGTGCGCGAGTTCGAAACCTTTCTGGCACGCTACCCGAACAGCACGCTCGTGCCGGAGGCGCAGAATCGACTGCGCGAGGCGAAGGATCGGCTGAGCGAAGCCGAGTTCGAGGTGGGGCGTTTCTACTGGCGCATTCGGTGGTATCCGGGCGCCATCGACCGGCTCACCACGCTGCTGAAGGACGACCCGAAGTACACCGGCCGCGACGGTGCCTACTTCTACCTGGGCGAATCGCTCATCCAGGTGAACCGGCAGGCCGAGGCGCTGCCGCTCTACGAGAAGCTGGTGACGGAATTCGAGGAGAGCGCGTTTCTGATCGAGGCGAGGAAGCGGATTGATGCCATCAAGAGCGGCGCGCCGCTTCCGGGCGCACCGGCCGCGACGGCAGCGGTGAAGCCGCCGTCCTGAAGCCGCCGTCGCCGCGGACCTCGTCGCCGCGGACCCTCAGGTCCGCCCATCGTTATTTTTTGCCGCGCAACTCCAGCGTCAGCAGCAGCGGACCGAAGCGGCGGAAGTAATCGGCCGCGGAGACAAGCGCCGTCAGCACCACCACCCACAGGGCGATCTGCCCGATGATGACGAACTGGTGCAGGTGATCCTGCCCCAGGATTAGCGCCAGGATCGCCACCACCTGCGCCACCATCTTGACCTTGCCGAGCGACGAAGCCGGCATGGCTGCGCCGTGGGCGTGGGCCAGCGCGCGCAGCACGGTGACCGCGAACTCGCGGCCGATGATGATCGCCACCATCCAGGCCGGCGCCAGGTCCATCTGCACCAGCGAGATGAACGCGGCAATGGTGAGCAGTTTGTCGGCGAACGGGTCGATGAACTGACCGAGGGCGGTGATCTGGCCGCGGCGGCGCGCCAGGTAACCGTCGAGCCAGTCGGTGAGCGACGCGATGCCGAAGATGGCGGCCCCGACGAGCTCCTTCCGCACGCCGAGGATCATGCGCCCCTCGAACTTGGTGAGCAGCACCACGACGAGCAGCGGCACGAGGAAGATCCGCGTGAGCGACAGCGAGTTCGGCAGGTTCATGTCGGCGAGTCCGGCCATGATAACATCGCTGATTGCCTATGAAGGCGATCATGCTCGCAGGGGGCAAAGGCACACGCCTCCGACCACTCACGATTCACACGCCGAAGCCGATTGTGCCTATCTTCGAGCGGCCATTCCTTCACTACCAGCTCGACCTCCTGAAGCAGGTTCCGGAGATCGATGAGGTCATTCTCAGCCTGAATTACCAGCCGCGCCGGATCGAGGAGATCTTTGGCGACGGCAGTGACGCAGGGCTGAACATCCGCTACGTGGTCGAGCCCGCTCCGCTCGGCACCGCAGGCGCCGTGCGCTATGCCGGCGAGTCGCTCCATGAGTCGGTCGTCGTCTTCAACGGCGACGTGCTGACGAATGTCGATCTCGCGGCCGTGCTGCGGCTGCACCGCGAACGCAAGGCCAAGGCGACGATCGTGCTCACGCCGGTCGACAACCCGACAGCCTACGGTCTCGTGGAAACCGACGCCGAGGGCAACGTCACGCGTTTTCTCGAGAAGCCGAAGGCCGACGAGATCACGTGCGACACGATCAACGCGGGTATCTACGTCCTCGAACCGGACACCTTCGACCGGATTCCCAAGGATGAGCCGTGGTCGATCGAGCGGAGTTTCTTCCCGTCGCTCATCGAGCGGGGTGAAACCTTCGTGGCCTACGTTTACCGCGGCTACTGGATCGACATCGGCACTCCCGAGAAATACACGCAGGTGCATCGCGACATCATGGACGGCCGCTGCGTGGCGCCGCCGTTCGCGAAGGCACCCGGCAGTACGTTCATCGCGCCCGGCGCGCGCGTCGAGGACGGGGCCATCATCGAGGGTCCTTGCTACATCGAGGACGGCGCCGTCGTGAAGGCGGGGGCGCACATCGGCCCGTACAGCGTCATCGGGCGTCAGTGCCACATCGAGGAGCACGCGACGATCGAGCGGTCCATCCTGTGGGCGAGCACGCGCGTCTGTCAGGATGCGGTGGTTCGCCGCTCGATCCTCGGGCGGCACTGCCACATCGGGCGCAACGCATCGGTCGAGGACGGCGTTGTGCTCGGCGACAAATCGGTCCTGACGGACTTCTCGCGGCTCTCGCGAAGTCCGTCCTGACTTCTAACTTCTCAATTCTGCGGGAGTCGTCCTCATGTCGATAGCGGTCAATCCAGACATTTTCAAGGCCTACGACGTTCGCGGCACCTATCCCGACCAGGTGAACGAAGAGGCCGCGCGGGCCATCGGCGCGGCGTTCGTCACGTATCTCAAGGCGACGCGCATTGCCGTCGGCCGCGACATGCGCCTGTCGTCGCCGACGGTGGCACAGGCCTTCATCGACGGCGCCACCTCGCAGGGCTGCAATGTCGTCGACTACGGCATGATCTCGACCGACATGCTCTACTTCGCCGTGGCAAAAGACGGCCACGACGGCGGCGTGATGGTGACGGCGTCGCACAACCCCAAGCAGTACAACGGCATGAAGATGGTGCGCCGCGAGGCGTTCCCGCTGTCGGGCGACGAAGGCATCTCGGACATCCGCGAGATGATCGCAGCCGGAACGATTCCGCCGCCGGCGGCCGTGCGCGGCATCGTCAGCCAGGCCGACACGCTCGACGCCTACATCGACCACGTGATGGCGTTCATCGATCCGTCCATCATCAAGCCGTTCAACGTCGTGCTCGATGCCG
This sequence comes from Vicinamibacterales bacterium, assembly GCA_046596625.1. Classification (GTDB taxonomy): domain Bacteria; phylum Acidobacteriota; class Vicinamibacteria; order Vicinamibacterales; family CAVVIG01; genus CAVVIG01. Next base: position 25,169 of record JBKJMH010000294.1, read on the forward strand.
GCAGCGGCATGGGCGGGCTGGTCGCACCGCGGCTGTTCGAGAAGCTGCCCTGCAAGACGACGCGCCTGTGCTTCGAGATTGATGGGCGGTTCCCGAACCACGAGGCCAACCCGCTCATCGAGGAGAACCGCATCGACATCACCGAGCGGGTCATCGCCGAGAAGGCCGATATCGGCATTGCGTGGGACGGCGACGCCGACCGCTGCTTCTTCATCGACGGCAGCGG
>JBKJMH010000312.1:0-2841 GCA_046596625.1 Vicinamibacterales bacterium
GCCAACAACGCCCGCGTGCTGGCCCACATCCGGTAGCTCCGCGGCAGGTATTACAGAACTCTTACAGTCGTCGCACCAGACCGCCTCTAAGCTGAATCGACCTCAATTACTTCAGTCGATCCGCACTTCTTAGAGGAAACGTTCGTGTCCAACCCGTATCGCGAGAAAGCCGAGCAGCAGTCCAAGCAGGGTGTCAGCCCGATCACAACCGGCGTGCTCCTGGTCTTCCACGTGCTGTCGCTGTTCGCCGTCTTCACGTTCAGCTGGCGGAACCTCATCGTCGCGCTCGTGCTGCACTGGATGGCTGTCGGCCTCGGCATCAGCATGGGCTATCACCGCCTGCACACGCATCGTGGCTTCAAGACCTACCGGTGGTTCGACTACTTCCTCGCGGTCTGCGGCACGCTGACCCTCGAAGGCGGCCCGATCTTCTGGGTGGCCACGCACCGCCTGCATCACCAGTTCTCGGACCAGCCCGACGATCCGCACTCGCCCCGCGTCAGCGGGTTCTGGGCGCATGCCGGCTGGATCATCTTCGGTGAGGCCCAGCACGACGACACGGCACGCCTTGCGCGCTACGCCCCCGACCTGAGCAAGGACCGCTTCTACCGCTGGCTCTCGGCCTATCACTGGGTGCCGCTCACCACGGTCGGACTCGCGCTGCTCGCCTGGGGCGGCTGGGGCCTGGTGATCTGGGCGATCTTCCTGCGCGTCACCGTCGGCCTGCACGCGACGTGGCTGATCAACTCGGCGACGCACATCTTCGGCAAGCGCCGCTTCGAGATCGATGACGACTCGCGGAACGTCTGGTGGGTGGCGCTGCTCACGTTCGGCGAAGGCTGGCACAACAACCACCATGCGCACCCGGTGTCGGCGAAGCACGGCCTCGCGTGGTACGAGTTCGACTGGACCTGGCAGTCGCTGAAGCTGCTGAACGCGGTGGGCCTGGTGTGGGACCTGAAGGTCGCCAAGCTCAAGTCGCTGGAAGAAGCCGCCGCCTAGTCGTATCCTGACCCCATGCGGTCAGGGGCGCTCCGGAAGTCGATCGTCTTCATCGTCCTGGGTATCCTGGGCGTTGGCGGGGCGATCGCCCTCAACATCGGCTGGGTGATCTTCTCGTGGCGAGAGGCCGGGCTACTCATAGCCGGCCTCATTCTCTTTCCCCTCATCATCACCGGCGTCGTGCTGAACACCATCTTCCTGGTGCGGGAAATTCGCCGGAACGAACAGCACGAGAACTTCATCAACGCCGTCACCCACGAGCTGAAGACCCCCATTGCGTCTGTGAAGCTGCACCTGCAGACGCTGCAGCAACGGCCGGTCGACGAATCGAAGCGGCAGGAGTTCTACCAGGTGATGGTGGACGACTGCGACCGCCTGCTCGGCACCGTCGAGCAGGTGCTTCGCGCCGGGCGGCTGCGCAACGGCCAGGTGAAGGGCGGCTACCGGCCGATCGACCTGGCGCGCGTGCTGGACGAATGCCTGGCGCTGGCGCAGACCCGCTACCGGCTGACGCCGGGCGAGCTGACCTACAAGGCGACGTTCGCGGCGGAACGGCCGCCGCGCGTGCTCGGTGACGAGGACGACCTCAAGGCGGTCGTACTGAACCTCGTGGACAACGCCATCAAGTACTCTGGCGACAAGGTGTCGGTCAGCGTCGAACTGGCGCAGACCGACTCGCGCGCCGCCACCATCCGCGTCAGCGACCGCGGCGCCGGCATTGCGGTGTCCGAACTGAGCCACATCTTCAAGCGCTTCTACCGCATCCCCGGCACGATGAGTTCCCGCATCAAGGGCGCCGGACTCGGCCTCTTCATCGTCCGCGCGGTGGTGGTCAGGCACGGCGGCACGGTGTTCGCCGAGAGCGACGGCCCGGGCCTCGGCACCACCTTCACCGTGCAGCTGCCGCTCACCACGGTGACGTCATGAGCCGTATCCTCGTCGTCGAAGACGAACGGCACCTCGCCGACGGCCTCCGCTTCAACCTCGAGGCGGAAGAGCACGAGGTCGACCTCGCCGACACCGGCGAGGAGGCGCTGCGCCTGCTCACGGCGGAACCGCGGAAGTACGCGCTGGTGGTGCTCGACGTGATGCTGCCCGGTATCAACGGCTTCGAGGTCACCGCGGAACTGCGCCGGCAGCAGTTGTACGTGCCGGTGCTCATCCTCACGGCGCGTGGCCGCTCCGAGGACGTGCTGAGCGGCTTCGGTTGCGGCGCTGACGACTACCTCACCAAGCCGTTCGAACTGCCGATCTTCCTCTCGCGCGTGCGCGGACTGCTCCGCCGCCACGAGTGGTTCAGGCTCGACGTGCAGAACCAGCCGGGTTCAGCCGCGCTTCCAGCCGCAGTGTTCGCGTTCGCCGGCAAGGTGATCGACTTCGAGCAGCTCGAGGTGCGGGTGGCCGAGCGGCGGATGCCGCTGACGCTGATGGAGGCGGCCCTGCTCCGCTACTTCGTCGAAAACGAGGGGAAGCCGGTCGCCCGCAAGACCATCCTCGACCGGGTGTGGAACGTCCACGAGGACACCGACACCCGCGCCATCGACAACTTCGTGGTACGGCTTCGCCGCTACATCGAGGACGAACCGGCCCGGCCGCGACACCTGCAGACCGTGCGCGGCGTCGGCTACCGCTTCGTCGCCCTGCCGGAACCGGTGCAGGGCCAGGCCAGTCAGGTGTAGACTCGGCCGGACATCCATCTCCTGGAGGACAGCAGCATGGCAGCACCGAAGAAGATCACGAACAAGGACCTCAAGCCGACGAAGGGCGCCTCGGTCAAGGGCGGCGCACGCCTGCAGAAGTAGGTCGCGCACTCGATGACGCGCGCGAGACGGCGGCGTG
>JBKJMH010000002.1:0-3451 GCA_046596625.1 Vicinamibacterales bacterium
TGACGTCGGCAGACGCCGCCGTCCACGGCGGAGAGTTCCACTGGAACGCCGGCTGCGCGCCGGGCTTCATGCCGAAGCCGTTGTAGTCCGACGAACTGTAGTTGGTGTAGGTGTTGACGGCGAAGATGGGTGCTGCCGCGTTTTCCGGCAGCATCAGATTGTTGCGCCAGTGCACATTGGCGGCCGAGCCAGCGGAGGTCTCGGTGAGCACGGTGTTGTTATAGAAGAAGACGCCGGGCGAACCCGCGGTGAGCCGAGTCGAACCGCCTGGCGCGTGATACACGATATTGCGGATGAAGTAGACCGGGCCGCCCAGCGAAGGCTGCGTGCTCATTGGATGCGAGGCGGAGTTGATCAGCATGTTCCGCATGACGCGGATGTTGTGCATGCTGCCGTCCATCTCGATCGAGTTGTCATGCGCATTGGTGATGTAGTTCCCGATGATGTCGATGGCCGTCGGCCGGCGCTCCCAGTAGTCGCTGGTCGGATAGTCGGGTCCGTCGATCGGATGCGAGCCGTCGGGCATCCCATACATCTCGGTGTCGATGCCGTCATGGAAGTCGGCCACGTAGTTGTGGGTCACCACGTGCCCGGGGCCATACAGGCGGATGCCGGTGTACGACCGCATCACCGGCGGAAACTCCTGGCCATCGACGTTCTCGAACTGCGCCCAGAACTGTCCGTTCCAACCCTGCAGGTGTGTTGCATCGTTCCGGCCGAGGAAGACACTGTCCGCGATGTAGAAGTTGCTCGAGCCGGAGTAGTTGGTGAAGATGCCCATACCGACATCCTCGAAACGGCACCGCTTCACGGAGAGCCCCTTCGAACCGGCGATGAACTGTGTGCCGGCCCAGATGGCGATGCCGGTGTTCCGAAAGGTGATCCCCTCGAAGTAGGTGTAGTCGGCAGCCTTCGTGTTGAACAGGTTGAAGTTGCCGCGACCATCGAGCACCACCTCCCCGTCACCCGCCGCCTTGATCACGATCGGCCTCTCCGGTGTGCCGTCGGCGGTGAGGTAGTACGTCCCCTCGAAGGTCGTCGTCGCGTTCACCGTCGTCTGATTGCCGTAGAACTCCCAGTGGTACGCGTATGTGCCGGCATGGACGAGGATGACGTCACCGGGCTTGACGCGCGGGCGGCCGCCAGGCGCCGTGTCGCCGGCGCCGCAGTAGTAGTTGTAGGCACACATGATCCCTTCGAAGGCCGGCTCGGTCTTCGGGCCTTTCCACTTCGTGGGATAGACGTGATAAACCTTGCCGCCCTCGGCCGGCCTCGGCTCGGGACGCGTGCGCACCGTCACGGTCTTCGTGGCGTTCGCGGCGGCACCAGCGATGCCGTCGGGGTCCGACAGGACGAACCGGGCTTCGTACTGGGTGTCCGGTTCCAGATCGAGCACGCTGCCCGCGAACATGTTCGGGGACACCAGGTCGAACACGTTGCGTTGATAGATGCGCTCGTGCTGGATGCGGGCGAGCGGCAGGCCGGTGCGCCACGCCGCCTCCCCCGCCCGCCTGAACGACACCGCCACCTGCGCGTTCCGGTTCGCGTCGCCGTCGATGCGCCACTCGAAGCCGAGGTTGGTCAGCGTCGGAGGTTCGACGATCAGCTCGCCGGGCGTGACGGCGTTGTCTCCCAACGCCGCGAAGGCGTGCGGTGCGACCGCGGCCCAGCAGACCAGGATCGTGAACCAGAATCGGGCGACCGTGCGGTGTGTCATCACTCGTGCCTCCCAGGCAGCGCCATAGGTTACACGGAGCGACGGGCGGAACGACGGGGTGTCAGTGCACGCCGCGCGTGGTCGTCAGCGCGGCAGGGTCCTTCCCCAGGCGGCGAATTGCCTTCTCCCACATCTGGTCGGCCCAGGCTCGATCTCGACGAACCGATGAGAGCGAGCAGACGGCGCGCGCGTTCGCGGAAGCGTTCGGGCCGCGCTTCTGCGCGCCCTGCAGCAGTGGGCATCCGAAGACGTCGCACCGCCGCCCAGTCAGTATCCGAGGCATCGCGACAGCACACTCGTGCCTGTGACGCGGGTCAAGTTCCAGCCAATCGCGGGAGTCGCCGATCCCGCGGCGAAGCCCTGACCTCGGTGGCGGGGCTGTTCGATCCCGAAGGGTTTCGCGGCGTAACGAGCGACATTGCGGCGCTGCTGACCTTCTTGAATCAGACGCATGATCAACCTGATGACGCGCGCGTCATGGAGGCGCGAGCCGCCGATCCAGCGTTGCACCCTGACGCGCCGGGCCAGTTGCAGGCCGTGGAAACCCTGATCAGCGGAGTGGCCGAAGAGGTCGTCGACTACATGCTGTTCGTCGACGAGCCGGCGCTGCCCGGTGGAGTCGCTGGCCGCTCCGGTTTCTCAAAGCGGATGTCGATGAGCGAACCACGCGACCGCAGGGTCCGGTCGCTGTACGAATTGTCTTCGCCGCCGCCTGATGAAGTATCCGTGCAGCTATCTGATCTACTCGCCGGCGTTCGACGCGCTGCCGCCGCTGGCGAAGGCGCCGATCTACAGGCGGCCGTGGCGGGTGCTTTTCCGGCGAGGTGAACGGCACTCGCTATCGTGAGCTGTCGGTGCAGGACCGGCGGGCGATTGTCGAGATCCAGAGGGACACGAAGTCCGACCTTCCCCCGTCCAGCACAGTTCCATTCGGCGGTGGGCGCCTCGGCTAGGGCACGTTGACGCGGACACCGGTAACGTCGGTATTGGTCATGAGTAGCACGTTCTTCGCGTTGCCCTCGAAGCAGGCGTATTCGATCGGCACGTAGTCCTTCGGTGCGCGCGCAAAGCCGTACCAGGTCACGGTCCACGGCTGCGTGAACACCTTCTCGTCGGTGATGCGTGCTTCGTAGTGAATCGTGTTCGCATCGATGGGCGTATAGCGCTCGGTCACCCGATAGACGTCGCTGTGTGGAATGCCGTGCCCGCTGGCAATCGACTCCGCCGGAATGCCTGCCGATGCGCCGATTGAGCCAATGATCCAATTGTTCTCGAAGTTGTTCGTGAAGTTCGTGACCTCGACCACCAGCACGTTGCCTTCCCAGTGGCCGCGGGACACACCGAGCGCCTTCCGGATGTTCGTATCGAGCGGTGGACGACCGTCCAGTGGAATCGTCCGATAGAGATGGCTTTGCTCGTAGAAGATGACGACATAGCCAGGCTTCTGCAGAATCTGGTAGCCCACCACCACCTGGGGAACGGTGATCCGCGGCACACCAGGCGCCAGGCACAGAACGCGTCCATCGAGGCGTTCGATCTTGTCCTGGTTCGCCATGATGTCTTGCCGTCTGGCCCGGCTCTCGGGCCTCAGCGGAATCTTGCCGTCGGCCGGCTCGACGCCCGCAGGCCGGACGATGGCACCTGCCGGCAACTGGGCGCGGTTGTTCAGGCTGTACATGAACTCGCCGCCGGCGCGGTTCGGCCGGGCCACGGCGGGCACGAGCGGGGTCTCGA
>JBKJMH010000112.1:0-4641 GCA_046596625.1 Vicinamibacterales bacterium
GCCTGGAACGACCAGTAGACGCAGCCGGTCTGCGCGTTCAGCGCGTAGACGAACCCGTTGTCCGATCCGACATAGACGCGACCGTCGACCACGGCCGGTTGCCCGAACGCGGACGCCCCGTTGGGAAAAGCGAAGGCCCACGCCAGCGCCAGCTTCGGCACATCTGCGGCAGCGAGACCGCCGTTCGGTTGATAGCGGGAATTACCCGCGTCCGCACCCCAGCCGCTCCATCGGCTGTTGGTTGCGGCCACCGGCGCCCCGGCCATGCAGGCGTTCTTCATCGTCGACGCCGCGCCGGACGCCGACGACCCGAGCGGACGCAGCGCAATCTGCTCGGCGATGATCCGCTTCTGGGCGTCGGTCAGCGCCTGCGCATTGACGCGCATCGAGCCGGTCGTGATCGCCTCGAGAATCGCCTCCGGTGTGCGCTGGCTGAGCGCAATCCGGTCCGGCGCCCGGCTGCTGCCGGCCTGTCCCGAGTGGCAGCTGCCACAGTGCTGCTCGAACAACGCCAGCCCCGTCAGCACCTGTGCGCCGGCCAATGCCGGGGTCATCAACAGGGCCATCACTACGCCCGCTGCCAGTCTGCTCATCGAACACCTCGCGTTCGCGTCTGCGCCGCGCAGCCGCGTTCCGCGCCCGACTATACCCGAGGGCTTGCATTGCGGCCATCGGCGATGGGCGATGGGCGGTGGGCGGTGGGCGGTGGGCGATTCCAGATTCCCGATTCGACTTTCCAGATTGCCGATTCGAGAATGCCCTACAATCTCCAGCACCGTGGACCGCCGCTTCCTCCAGACGCTGGCCGATGCCCTCCCGCCGGGCTCGGTTGTGCGCGACGCCTCCGAACTGCTGGTCTACGAGTCGGATGCCCTGGTGCACCTGCGCAGCACGCCGGGTGCGGTGGTGCTGCCGCAGACGACGGCGGAGGTGCAGACGGTGGTACGGCTCTGCCACCAACACAGTGTGCCGTTCGTGGCGCGCGGGCACGGCACCGGTCTGTCGGGAGGTGCGCTGCCGCATCCCGAAGGCGTCCTCATCGTGCTGTCGCGCCTCAATCGCATCGTCGAGGTCGACGCCGTGAACCAGCGCGTCGTCGTCGAACCGGGCGTCACCAACCTCGAAATCACCAAGCGCGTGGCGCCGCTTGGGCTCTACTACGCCCCCGACCCGTCCAGCCAGAGCGTCTGCTCCATCGGCGGCAATATCGCCGAAAACTCGGGCGGCGCGCACTGCCTGAAGTACGGCTTCACCGTGCATCACGTGCTCGGCGTGGAGGTGGTGCTGCCCAACGGCGACCTTGTCACCATCGGCGGCTCGCCACTCGACACGCCCGGGCTCGACCTGCTCGGCGTGTTCATCGGGTCGGAAGGGACGCTCGGCGTCGTCACGAAGGCGACACTGCGGTTGTTGCCGAAGCCCGATGCGGTGCTCACCCTCCTTGCCGCCTTCGACTCGGTCGATCAGGCCGGCGGCGCCGTGTCGGCGATCATCGCGCACGGCATCGTGCCCGCGGCCGTCGAGATGATGGACCGCCTCACCATCCAGGCGGCGGAAGCCGCGGTGCACCCGAACTTCCCCGAGTGCGAAGCGGTGCTGATCGTCGAACTCGACGGTCCGTCCATCGAAGTGCACGAGCTGTTCGAGGTGGTCGAGCGCGTCTGCCGCGAGTGCGGCGCCGTGTCGGTCGAGATTGCCCGCGACCAGGGGCAGCGCGATCGGATCTGGAAGGGGCGCAAGGCGGCGTTTGCCGCCATGGGGCGGATCTCACCGAACTACTACGTCCAGGACGGCGTGGTGCCGCGCACGAAGCTGCCCGAGGTGCTGGGGCGCATCCGCGATCTCTCGCTCCGCTCGGGGCTGCGCATCGGCAACGTCTTCCATGCGGGCGACGGCAACCTGCACCCGCTCATCTGCTACGACGGCACGGTCCCTGGCCAGGCGGCGCACGCCGAGAAGGTGGCCTCCGAAATCCTCCATTACTGCATCGAGGCCGGCGGCGCCATCACCGGCGAGCACGGTGTCGGCGCCGACAAGAAGCAGTACATGTCGGAGATGTTCGCGCCGGTCGACCTCGACACGATGCAACTCGTGCGCTGTGCGTTCGACCCGCACAACATCTGCAACCCCGGCAAGATCTTCCCGACGCCTCGGCTCTGTGGCGAAGTGCCCGGGCCGTATCGCGCGCACCCGGTCGAAACGCTCGGCCTCGCGGAGCGCATGTAGTGCCCACTGCCTCTTTCGAACCGGCGACCGCAGCGGAAGCGGCCGCGCTCCTGGCGCAGGCCAGCACGGACCGCACGCCGGTGGTGGTGAATGGCCATCGCACCAAGCTCTCGGGCCGCGTCGAGGCACCGGGCGCGCGCACCATGTCCACGCGCCTACTGACCTCCGGACTCCAGCACTACGCGGGCGACCTCGTGGCCACCGTGCCCGCCGGGATGACACTGCAGGCGGTGAACGCTGCGCTCGCTACCGAGAGGCAGTGGCTTCCGATCGATCCACCCTTCGCCGATGACGCCACCATCGGCGGCATCGTTGCCACGAACGAGAGCGGACCGCGGCGGCACCACTTCGGCAGTCCGCGGGATCTTGTCATCGGCATGCAGGTGGCACTGGCCAACGGCAGCGTCGCCCATTCGGGCGGACGGGTGGTGAAGAACGTGGCCGGCTACGACCTCGGCCGGCTGTTCTGCGGCTCGCACGGCAGCCTCGGGTTCATCGCCGCTGTCACCTTCAAGCTGGCGCCGCTGGCACCGGCGTCGCGTACGGTGCGGGCGACGTTTCGCGATGTCGCAGCGGCTGTGACTGCCGCACAGGTGCTGGCCCGCCGAGCCTCGCACGCCCCGACCTCGGTCGACGTTCTCGGGCCCGACGCGCGCGTGCTGGTTCGCTACGAATCCACCGACCAGTCTGCCGTGCAGTTCGCCACGGCGCTTGTCGATGCGCTACGCGACAGCGCGCACGACGTGCAGATGCTGCAAGGTGCCGACGAAGCGGCCGCGTGGGCCGCGCACCAGCAACTCGAGTCGGCCCGGGACGGCCTGGTCTGCCAGGTGTCGCTGCTTCCCGCTCAGTGCGCAGCGTTTCTCGACGCTGCGGCACAGATGGTGGCGACGCACGGCCTGACATGGGCGTTCACCGGACGTGCAGCACTCGGCGTGCTCCGGCTGCACATCACGGGCGCGGCGGAGGCGATTGCCACGGTCGCACCGGCGCTGCGACAGCAGACGACTGCGCAGGGCGGACATCTACAGTTCGTTCGTGGCGGCGCGTTGCTGCCGGACGGAGTCGAGGCGATGCCGTCAACCGGTACCGCCGCCGCCATCGGCTTCGCGGTGAAGCAACGTTTCGATCCCAACGGCATCCTGCCTTATCCGTGGGAGCGTGTCTGACGTGGCCGAGAACGCCTTCGCTTCACTCGCAGCGCTGACGCCGCTGATGGACAAGTGCGTCCACTGCGGGTTCTGCCTGCCCGCCTGCCCGAGCTATCTGCTCACCGGCAAGGAAACCGACTCGCCGCGCGGACGCATCTACGCGATGCGAGCCGGACTCGACGGCCGCACGGACATGACGCCGACCGTCGTCGAGCACTTCGACACCTGCCTTGGCTGCATGGCGTGCGAGACGGCCTGCCCATCGGGCGTGAAGTACGCGCCGCTCATCGAGCAGACGCGGGCCGCGGTCGAAAGTCACCATGCGCGAACGGGTGGCGAGCGCTGGCTCCGCCTGCTGCTGTTCAACACGCTGCCCTATCCGTCGCGCATGGCGTGGCTCGCCTGGCCGCTGGTGCTGCTTGGACCGCTGCGCCACTCGCCCACGCTGCTTCGACTGATTCCCGAGCGGTTCCGTCCACTTCTCACTCTCGCGCCAGACGTCACCGCCAGGTCACTGGCGGCCCGTACACCGGAACGGACGCCAGCTACCGGTGAAATGCGCATGCGCGTCGGCCTGGTGACGGGCTGCGTGCAGCGCACGTTCTTCGGCAGCGTGAATGAGGCAACGGCGCGCGTGCTGGCAGCCGAAGGGTGCGAGGTGATTGCGCCGCCCGCGCAAGGGTGCTGCGGTGCGCTCAGCCTGCATGCCGGCGAGGCGGAACAGGCCCGCGCCTTCGCACGCAACCTGATCGACACCTTCGAGCGCGCACAGGTCGATGTCGTCGCCATCAACGCCGCCGGCTGCGGCTCGGCGCTGAAGGAGTACGGTCACCTGCTGCGAGACGACCCGAGTTGGGCGGCGAGGGCGGACGCCTTCTCACGCAAGGTGCGAGATGTCAGCGAACTGCTGGCGCAGCTCGGTCCCGCCCGTGCCCCGCGCCACCGCATCGACGCACGCGTCGCCTACCACGACGCCTGCCACCTCGGTCACGCTCAGGGCGTGCGACAGCAGCCGCGCACAGTCCTGGCCGAGATCCCCGGCGTCACCCTCGTGCCCGTGGCCGATGCCGACATCTGCTGCGGCAGCGCTGGCATCTTCAACCTGACGCAGCCGGCCATGGCCTCCGAACTCGGTCGCCGCAAAGCAACACACCTGTCCGACGCGACGCCGGATCTGGTGGTGACCTCGAACCCGGGCTGCATCCTCCAGATTCAGTCCGCCGCCCGCGAAGCCGGGCACTCCTTCCGCGTCCTGCACATCGTC
>JBKJMH010000226.1:0-5012 GCA_046596625.1 Vicinamibacterales bacterium
TGCCACTGTGCATGCCGCTCTTCGCCGTGTAGACGGTCACGTCGACGCCGGCACCGCCGCGGGAACCGTAGTAGATCGTCGGCTTCCGGCTTGGATGCTGCGGACCATCGAGGATGACGAGCACGTCTGAACGCAGGCGGTCGCCGTGCGCCGCGATGGCGGCCGGCAGCGAGATGTTGCCGCCCTCTTCCTCGCCGTGCAGGATGACCTTGATGTTGTGGGTCGGAGTCGGGCCGAGCGCATCGAGCGCTGAGACGAAGGCCTGAATCGGCCCCTTGTCGTCGCCGGCTGCACGCGCGTAGACGCGCCAGTCGTCGGGGAACGTAGTGAGCGACGCAACGTCCGTGACCACACGCCCGCCGTCTTCGAGGGCGCCAGTCCGGAGCACGGGCGTGAACGGGTCGGGCTGTTTCCAGCGGTTCGCGTCCACCGCCTGACCGTCGAAGTGAATGTAGAACAGCACCGTCTTCGTCGCACCAGGCGAACGCCGCTCGCCGAACACCAGCGGCGTCGACGGCGTGTCCCAGATCTCCGGCGTCAGCCCGCGCCGGTCGAGCATCTGGCGAAGCAGCTCTGCATTGCGGCGAATGTTGGGGAGATCGGTGCGGACGTTGGGGATCGAGACGAGCTCGAGGAACTCCTTCACGATGGCGCCCTGATGCGACCGGACGTACTGCCGGACCGGAGAGGGCGGCGCGGAGGCCGATACGGCCTCGCAGGCAAAGCTCGCCGCATCGTCGGTGCTGCCGCTCCCTTTGTAGACGGCCACCTTCGGATACGCGCACAGCGGCCTGGTGCGGACGACGGCGCCGTTCGTCACTTTCGAGGCGCGCAGCGTGTCGGGCGCGTCGCCCTGCTCCACCCAGCGCTCGAGGGCTGTCACCGCATCGAAGCTGTCGGCGCCTGGGCCGCCGGAACAGTGGAGCATGCCGGGCACCATGAACAGGCGAATGAAGTCTGGTGTCGCCGTTGCCAGCGCCTTTTCCTGCTCGCGCCAGGTCGCGACGGCGCTGTCGAAGTAGTTGACTGTGTTCTGCGGCGAAATGGAAGGGTCGTTCCACCCGTGGTACAGGAGCAGCTTGCCGCCTCGCTTCCGGAGTGGTGAGAGGTCCGAATCGAAGGCGTTCATCACCCCGCCGAGCTTCCGGTCCGCGACAGCCACATCACGGTCGTAGTCGAACGTGCGGAAGTCCCACGCCGGGTTCTCGAACACCATGTACTTCAACGTGTTCGTCGCCTGCTCCCAGTGACTGCCGGACAGCGGACCCGTGCCGGTCGTGTAGGTGGCCCAGCCGCCCGCAGCTTCCGCACCGCGCATGTAGGGTGGATAGACCTGCTGGCCCTTGCTGTCGCGCGGGCCGGTCCAGATCTGGTTCACCGCGGTGGCCTGCTTCTGCGTGAGGCAGGCCGATGGGTCCTGGCCCGCCGTGCACACCAGCGCCTGCGCGTCGAAGCGGCACTGGCGAGGGTCGTCCAGCACGCCGTCCGTGACCCCGTCCATCGCATCGCACGCTGCGTTCACCGCCTTCTCGATGACCGGCAGCCTGCTGGACGGGATGTAGCTCTCCGGGTCCTTGTTGAGCGCGAGCACGGCCCACAGGTGACCGCCAGTCTGGAAGCGGGTCCAGTTGGCGGCTGGTGCACCGGCGATGAGGCCGTCGTAATCGTCCGGATAGCGCTGTGCCTCCATCAGGCCCTGGCGTCCGCCCGTCGAGCAGCCGACGTAGTACGACCGGCGTGCCGCCTGGCCATAGAACCTGGCGACGATCGACTTGGCGTGGGTGGTGGTGACGTGCAGACCGCGATAGCCGAAGTCGGCAACGAGTTCCGGATGCCCGAGCGCCCACGCCGCGTCGCGACCGTTCGTGGTCGCGTGTCCGGTGTCCGTGCTCGCCACGGCATAGCCGCGGCGCAGCGCAGCCGCCATGGCGTCGTAGCTGATCGCGCCGGCATTGGCGCCGTTGCCGACACCCTGAAATTTCCCGTTCCAGTTCGAGAGCGGCAGCCACACCTCGAACCGTACCGCTGGCGTGCTTGTGGCGGCGACGCGGCAGAAGTTAGGCAGGTTGCCAAGCGCGCGTCCGCCCGGCGGCGTGAAGGCCGGGCCGCTCACCGACTCGACCTTCGTGACGTTCGTGTCCGGCAGCGCCACCGACGCGAGGCCCTCACACGACGGAGGCGGTGTCGGCGCCTGCGCCGTGAGTGACGAGGCCAGGCCCACCGCGAGGAGTGCTCCACCGAACAGTCGCATCATGCGGGCATTCTCCCAGACTTCTGAGGCCGGACGAACAGGGCGTTCAGGCGAAGCGAGGCAGCAGCCTGACGGCATTGCCGCGCCCAACCGCCTGCAGTTCCATGTCGGTGAACAGGCGAGTGTCGGCCAGCGCCTTCACGAGCGGCACGCCGCTGCCCGCCGACGGGAAGTCGGTACCGAAGACGATCTGCGACGGCGCCACCAGTTCGCGCAGCGAGATCAGCGCGCCCCGATTGGAGGCGCCCGCGGTGTCGTAGTGGAACCGCTTCGCGGCGGCGATGAAGCCGTCCGGGAGTGCCGCGCGCGCATTGCCGGAGGCGCCTTCGATGCGCCCGGCCAGAAACGGCGCGCTGCCGCCAGCGTGAGACCAGATGAAGCGGATGTCCGGGAAGCGCGTCGCGTCACCGCTGAAGGCGATGCCGAGGATGGCGCGCGTGGTGTCGGTGCCGTACTCGATGGTGCCCGGGCCAACACCCGGCGCATAGGCGAGATTCCTGCAGCAGTCGGCCGCGGTCGGGTGCACCGTGACCAGGGCCTTCCGTCGGTTCAGTTCTGCCATGACCGGACGGAATGACGGGTCGCCAAGCCAGGTGCTGCCGTAGCTGGTGTAGAGACCGATGCCGTCGGATTTCAGCGTGTCGAACGCGTAGGCGATCTCCGTCAGCGAGGCATCGACGTCGGGCAGCGGCAGTGCGGCGAACAGGCCGAAACGGGTTGGATGTTGCTGCACCAGTGAGGCGCCGTAGTCGTTGCACGCGCGCGCCAGCCGTCTGCTCTGTGCCGGGTCGCCGAACCACAATCCAGGATTGGTGATCGACAGGACACCAGCCGCCACACCGCCGCGGTCCATGTCGTCGATCGACTGCTCAGGTGTCCAGCGCGTGTTCGCGGGTTGCAGGAGCGGCTTGCCACGCACCTCTGTCACCCACGCGGGCGGAGCGAAGTGATGGTGCAGGTCGATCCAGCCGCGGCCGGTTGGCGGCGCGGCCTGCGCGGCTTCTCCGTGCAGCAGACAGCACGGCGCGACCGCGATGCCGAGCGCGGCGGCGAGAAAACTGCGGCGGTCGATGCCAGACATGCGGCGATTGCGGGCCATCAGCTCTGCACTCCAGGAAAGGTGAGGATCGACGCGAGGCGTTGTTCCTGGACGCGCGCCGGCATGAGTCGAAACGCCAGGTCGCGCAGCGCCACCACGACCGGGTTCGTCACCCGGGCGAGGCGTCCCATCGCAAACGACTGCGACACGATGTTGTAGGCTCGCGCCCGGCGCCGTGCCTCGTAACGCGAAGCGACATCGCCTTCGGCAAGACGCCCGTCGCGACACTCGCGGATCAGGTGCCCGAGCACCACGGCGTCCTCGATGGCCTGGCAGCCGCCCTGCCCGAGGTTGGGTGTCATCGGGTGCGCCGCGTCGCCCACCAGGATGATTCGGCCCGCATGCCACGTCGGAATCGGCAGCCGATCGATGATGCGCGACTCGAGGATGGTGTCAGGCGATGTAAGGTCCAGCAGCGCGCCGATCGGCTGATGCCAGTCGTGAAAGGTGTTGTGCAGGAAGCGCCAGGCCAGCTCGGCGTTGCGGAAGGGTGCGACGGACGCGACGGCGAACCAGTAGACGCGATGCGCATCCACCGGGACGATGCCGAAGCGCGTGCCGCGCCCCCAGGTCTCGGAGACCGCGCCTGCAGCGAAGCCCCGCTCGACCTGCGGCGTCCTCGGTGCGAGCCCACGCCACGCGGTGTAGCCACTGTCGCGCGGTTCGCCGTCGGTGGGCACCATCTGCCGCCGAAAGGTGGAATGGAAACCGTCGGCGGCCACCACGAAGGTCGCATCGGTTGCAGCGTCCAGGCGCTGCCCGACGTGAATGGCCCCGGCCGGCACACCCTCGGCGAGAGCCGACAGGAGCGTGGCGCGGTGGACAGCGCAGAGGTCGACGGGCGCCGCCGTCAGTACACGACCGGCGGGCTGGCGAATCTGGGCGAGGCCGATCGCCTCACCCCGTTGCCTGACGCGCTGGCCCAGACCGACGGTGTCGAGCGCCTCGATGGCGTTCTTCTGTAGCGTCAGGCCGTAGCCGACCGCTTTCAGCTCGGGCGCCTGCTCGAACACGCGGAACTCGATCCCGCCGAGCTCCTGGAGCACCGCCGCAAGGGTGATGCCCCCGATACCGCCTCCCGCAATATCGACTCGCAGCGTCATGCGTCGTCGCGCAGCCGTCGGACGATGGCCTGCACATGCAGCGCGGTGGTATCGAGCAGTGGCAGGCCGTCCACATCGGGCGCGCGCAGTAGCAGCGGCAACTCGGTGCCGCCGAGGATGACGCCGTCGACCGACTCGTCTTCGCGCAGGCGGCGGATGAGCGACACCAGTTCGTGGCGCGTCTGATCGAGGAACGTCCCAGGAATGAGCTGGTTCACGTAGCGGTCGTGCAGCCACGTGCGCTCGTCGGCCCCGGGCGTGACCAGCGTGATGCCCGCCCGCGATGCGACTGCCGGATAGAACGGCGCCTCCATGGTGAAGCGGGTTCCGAGCAGCGCCAGCCGGCGCAGTCCGCGCCGCGCTGCCTCGTGCATGCACACCTCGACAATGCTGAGGAGCGGCACTGGGGACGCAGCGGCGAGGGCGTCGAAGACGATGTGCGGCGTGTTCGCCGTGATGGCGACGAAGCTGACGCCGGATGCGGCAAGCCGGATGATGGAGGCCAGGAGGTAGCGGGTGAGCTCCTCGCGGTCGTCGGCGAGCAGGCGGAGCGCCCGCT
>JBKJMH010000156.1:0-2649 GCA_046596625.1 Vicinamibacterales bacterium
GGGATGGGGATAGGCCGCAATATGAGGGGGTGCGCGGGGAAGGGACAGGCGCGTTCCGGAGCCAAGTAAGGGCCTCAAAATTCCGTTCCGACCTTCTGTCGCGTCTTAAGGCGCTGAGTTGTCGCCAAATTTGTCCAGATGAGCAAAAGAGAAAAGACTAGACTGATAGTTTGAGGACCACGACAGCCAGATCGTCGCAGTATCGAAAGCTCCTGCTAGACTTTGCCCTCCAATTCACCATGTTGCGCACCCCACCACCCAGGCGACGAGCGACTCCGCTCCCGATCTGCTGATTTCAGCGCCCACTTCGACGGTAAGGACCAGCCATGCTTCAGAAAACCACCTCCGGCGGCGACAAAGTCATCCAGTGCCTGGAGCGCGAAGGCGTCGAAGTGATCTACGGCTACTCCGGCGGCGCCGCGATGCCGATCTTCGATGCGCTGGTCGACTCCAAGATAAAGTTCGTGCTCGTCCGGCACGAACAGGGGGCCACGCATATGGCTGACGGCTACGCCCGCGCGACGGGCAAGCCCGGCGTTGTCCTCGTCACCTCGGGTCCTGGCGCGACCAACTGCGTGACCGGACTGCTGACGGCGCTGATGGACTCGGTGCCGATGATCGTGCTGACCGGCCAGACCATCACCGCGATGCTCGGCAAGGACGCGTTCCAGGAAGCGGACGTGACCGGTATCACCTATCCGGTCGTCAAGCACAGCTACCTGGTCAAGAACGCGGATGACATCCCCCGCGTCATGAAGGAGGCGTTTCACATCGCCACCACGGGTCGGCCCGGACCGGTGCTGATCGACCTGCCAAAGGACATCACCCAGGGTCCGTGCACAGCGCCGTTTGTCGACACGGTGAACCTGCCGGGTTATCACGTGCCCGGTCGTCCCGACGCCGCCCTGCTGCGCAAGACCGCCAGCCTGATGGCGAAGAGCCGCAGGCCGGTGCTCTATGTGGGCCACGGCGCCGTCATCTCGGACGCCGGCGCAGCCATCCTGCAGTTGGCGACGAAGCTGAACGCACCGATCGTCAATACGCTGCTCGGCAAGGGTGCATGTGCGGAAGATCACCCGCTGCACCTCGGCATGCTCGGCATGCACGGCACGGCCTACGCCAACCGCGCGGTTGAGCATTGCGACCTGATTGTGGCGATTGGCGCACGGTGGGACGACCGCATCACCGGCAAGCTGTCGGAGTTCTGCCCCGACGCAGTCAAGATTCACATCGACATCGACGTGGCGGAGTTCAACAAGGTGGTGCGTCCAGACGTCAGCCTCGCCGCCGACGCGCGCCTGGCCGTCGAGGAACTGGTGCCGCTGGTGGACGCGCTCGACACCGCGGACTGGCTCAAGCAGATCGCCGGCTGGCGCAAGCAGTACCCGCTGCGCTACGCCAAGAAGGGTGGCCTGCGCGCGCAGCACGTCGTCGACCGGCTCGACAAGCTCGGCGGACGCGACTGCATCATCACCACGGACGTTGGCCAGCACCAGATGTGGGCCGCACAGTTCTGTCTCACGACGAAGCACCGCCACTGGATCTCGAGCGGTGGCGCCGGGACGATGGGGTTTGGATTTCCGTCGGCGATCGGCGCCGCCATGGCCACCGGCAAGCCCGTGTGGGCCATCGTCGGTGACGGTGGCTTCCAGATGACGCTCTGCGAGATGGCCACCGCGAAGCTCCAGAAGGTGCCGGTGAAGATCCTGATCATCAACAACAGCTACCTCGGCATGATTCGCCAGTGGCAGGAACTGTTCTTCGACAACCGCATCTCGGGCGCCGATCTCGAGGGTAATCCCGACTTCATCAAGCTCGCCGCGGCCTACGACATTCCGGCCAGGCGCGTGACGCGATCGGGCGACGTCGACAAGGCCATCAAGTGGGCGATGGCCTACAACGACGGCCCCTGCCTGATCGAAGCCGAAGTGGTGAAGGAAGACAACGTCTTCCCGATGATCCCGGCCGGCGCGCCGCTGTCGGGAATGATCGTCGAGAAGCCGAAGGTCAAGATGGAGAAGCCGTCGGGTTCGACGTAGCGGGTGCGCCCTCGCCGTCCGCATTTACTTACGAGGTTTACATGGCACTCAACACCGAACCACGCGGCGCTCAGTTCGAACTCGATCCCGGCAAGGCTCCCCGCCGACGCGAGGTCATCGCGGTGACGAAGCCACCGCTCCACACCCTCTCGCTGCTCGTGCGCAACAAGCCGGGCGTGCTCGTGCGCGTCTCGCTCGTGTTCTCGCGCCGCGGCTACAACATGGAGTCGCTGGTGGTGTCGCCGGCGCTCTCCGTGGCAGGCGCCGACGCGGCCCCTGGCGAGTTCTCGCGGATGACCATCACCTGCTCCGGCGATCGCGACACGCTCGAGCAGATCATCAAGCAACTCGAGAAGCTGATCGACGTCGTGCACGCCATCGATCACACCGGTCAGCCGG
The DNA here is from genome assembly GCA_046596625.1 of Vicinamibacterales bacterium. Lineage (GTDB taxonomy): Bacteria > Acidobacteriota > Vicinamibacteria > Vicinamibacterales > CAVVIG01 > CAVVIG01. Next base: position 2,439 of record JBKJMH010000156.1, read on the forward strand.
TGATCGAAAGCGAAGTCGTGCTCGTGAAGCTCAGGGCCGGCATTGGCGACCGCACTGAAATCCTGCAGATCGCCGAGAGCTTCAAGGCCACGGTCAGCGACTTCGGCGTCGATTCGGTGATCCTGCGGTGTGCGGCCGGAACCGACAAGCTCGACGTCTTCATCAAGCTGCTCATGCCCTTCGGCGTCATCGAGCTGGTGCGCTCGGGCAA